>DASUGQ010000332.1:0-4440 GCA_036273935.1 Cyclobacteriaceae bacterium
ACCGATGATGAGGCGCGAGCCGCAGTCGTGGCCCAGGCCGTTCAGTTTGCCAACGAACACAAGGATAATGCACAGTTACAACAGACCGCACAAAAATTATTAGAAGATGAGATTAACCAGCAGAATGAAGACCTGAAAAAAACATTGGGGATTGGCTGGTATTGGGATCCGATCCGAAAAGAATTAAGTGGGGTCAGTGCATTGTTTATTATCGGTTGGATCGGTACAAAACTCTTGGGTTGGATTATTTCCGCTTATGCAATCACTATCGGAGCGCCATTCTGGTTTGATATGTTGAAGAAAGTAATCCAGATTAGGAATGCGGGTGTTAAGCCGGAGGAGAAGAAATAGTGAACTACAAAAGTTTTAACCACATAAGAGGTACATAAGGTCTAATGTATATCTCTCCTTTTCTTATGTGAACTTTTGTGCCTTTTTTGGTTCAAAAAACAAATGGGTATTTGCCTTCATCAAGGCACTCAGCTCCTCTACATTAAACCACATAAGACACAAAAGAGCACAAAAGGTTTTTGGTTTTTGGTTTTTTTGGATTCATGTAACTGGTGACTTGACCGTCACTGGCATCATGCGCTAGATGATGCGTTCATTACCTCCGTCAATAGGAACCTGGGCCCCCGTCGTTTTTGAAAAGACAGGGCCCAACATGGTCACCGCCATTTCAGCGACGTCCTTTGATGTGACTTCTACTTTTAAAACATTGTTGCGTTTATACTCATCTACCGTTACGCCGTAATGTCGTGCGCGCGTTTCCAATACTTCGGCTGTCCAAATGCTGGTATCAAATACTGCGTTGGGATGCAGGACATTCACCCGTATCCCTTTTTCACCAAGTTCCAGCGCGGCAACACGTCCCAATTGAGTGAGCCCTGCTTTGGCAACGGAATATGCGGATGCGCCGGGTCCCGGTGCCCCTACGTTCTTTGATCCGACAATGACAATGGCAGGATCCATTCCTAACGTGAGGTATGGAACAGTGAGGGTAAGCAATTTTTGATGGCTCGTTACATTAACATCGAGGCTTTGGCTCCATGCCGCACTATCCATTTTTTCAATCGTCAAACTTTTTGGAAAAGTACCCGCGTTGGTGATCAACATATCCAGGCCTCCAAAGTGAGTCACTGCTTTACAGACGGCGTCTTTTAGCTGCTCGTGATTTGTAACATCACATGTAATTCCCAATACCTCCATGCCCTTGAAGCAAGAGGTGACAGAAGGATTGATGTCAAGTGCGGCGACCGCTGCACCTTCAGCGGCCAGTTTTTCCACACAAGCCTTTCCAATTCCACTCGCCGCTCCCGTTACGAGGGCGATTCTTCCCTGCATGGGCTTACTGCTAGTTCCTTTCTTAAGTTTCTCCTGCTCCAGCACCCAATACTCCATTTCGAAAAGATCTTTTTTACTGAGCGCCGTCCATTGATCCAGTTTCTCGGCAAGCATAATGGCCTTCATGGTGTGACGACTGATATCTTCAATGATTTGGATATTCTTCATACTGGTATCAAATGACACTGTCCCGAAGCCGGGCCACACAGCCCATCGCGGTGCTTTGTCCAACGCGATGAGTTTTCCTGTGTTAAATGCATTGAAATAATTTTGATAATCATCAGCGTATTGTTTTAGGTCCCGTTTGTGATCATCGGTCAGGATCAGGGGAGTTCGTTTCGTTCTGATAATGTGATCCGGGGTCAGCGGTCCGCGGTTAGCAATTTCTTTGAGCCGCGGATAATTGGCGAAAGCGACGGCAGATGCGGATTGATCAAGATGTGCCAGAACTGGTTTCCCAAAAAGTTGAGAAACCTGGTTTCGCAATTCGGCAATTTTTATTGGATCGGGTTCCTCCGCTTGCGATTCCCCTGACTTCATCGGGGCATGCTGTTGAAGGTACTCTTCTGCACGGGTGACGATGTCGAGCATGTTTTCATAACTGATCTTCGGATCATCGTGAAAAGTAAAAACGCCATGATGTTGTAAGATGATGCCGTCGACTTTGCTCCAGTCTATTCCTTTTGTCAATGCATAGATTTGCTTTGCCAGGATGAACCCGGGCATTACATAAGGCACAATGAGAATGTTCTCGCCGTATAACTCCTTCAATCTCTTTTCACCATCACGTGTATTGCTGATCGTCACGACGGGATCCGCATGGGTGTGATCAACGAACCGGTGGGGAATGATCGCGTGAAGGATTGCCTCGACAGAAGGTGTCGGCGCGGAAGGATTGATCATGGCTGAACGCTGATACCTCACCATTTCAACGTCATCGAGTTCGTCAAGCTCTGCCATTTGAAGAAGAGTCTTTAATTTTACGCCCGCGAACCCGGCTGCTTCAATCGTGGCGAGATCCCATCCGCTCCCTTTCACGTACAGGATATCCTCTTCTTCACCGAAGATGTTTTTTACTTTTGTTTTCACAGAAGTATTTCCTCCCCCGTGCAGCACGAGGTCTTCTTCTTTACCCAGCAACCGGGAAGTGTAAACCCTCAGTTTTAAAAGATCGCCATTCAGCCCTTTTGCTTCTTCGTCATTCCATGAACTCTTCACCTGGTATACTGTTTTCTTGAATTAGATTTTTGATTTTCCTCGTAAACATCATGATGTTCTGGGAAAAGATTCATAATGCTCTCTTCGGTGGCGGCACAGATTCCCCTTTCCGTAATTAAACCCGTAACGAGCCTGGACGGAGTAACGTCAAACCCGAAATTCGCCGCGGGACTTTGTGATGGCGTGAGCAATACTTCCTTCACGTTGCCTTCGCAGAGCCCTTCAATATATTTCACTTCATTTTCGTCGCGTTGCTCAATGGGAATTTGTGTTAGGCCGTCCCGAATTTTCCAGTCAAAGGAAGAGGATGGCAAAGCGACATAGAATGGAATATTATTATCTCTGGCAGCCAGTGCTTTCAGGTACGTGCCGATTTTGTTGCAGACATCGCCCGTGAATGTGGTTCGATCCGTACCTGTAATGACAAGGTCAACCTTTCCGTGCTGCATGAGGTGGCCGCCCGTGTTATCGGTAATCACGGTGTGGGGCACACCATGCTCGTGGAGTTCCCACGCAGTAAGTTTGGCGCCCTGGTTTCGTGGTCTTGTTTCATCTACCCAAACATGAACCTTTATGCCCAGATCGTGAGCCGCATAGATTGGAGCTGTCGCACTCCCGTAGTCCACGAACGCCAGCCATCCGGCATTGCAGTGCGTGAGAATATTTATTGGTTCGTCCTTCTTTTTAGTTTGGATTTCCCTGATAAGCTTGAGGCCATGCTCGCCGATTCTTTTGCAGAAGTCGGCATCTTCATCTGCAATGCATCCTGCTGTCTGATAAGCAATCGCTATTTTTTCTTCGGCCGTGGCGCCTTTTTGCAGCGCATCCAGTTGACGGTTAACAGCCCAGGCAAGATTGACAGCCGTCGGTCGGGTCGATATAATTTTTTCCGCGGACAAGCGGATATGTTCCTCAAATGATTGATGCTTCAATGCTTCGAGACTGCTCAGATACATGCCGTAGCCAGCAGCCGCACCGATGAGTCCGGCACCACGCAGGTGCATGTCCTTAATGGCAACGCACATTTGATCAACGGAAGTCAGGTCCTCAATAATGAACTCGTGGGGAAGCTTGCGCTGGTCGATGATCTGAATGGTTTGATCATCACCATCCTTTATCCATATCGTACGAAAATGCTTTCCGTGAACCTTCATTGTATTTGGATTTTCTGACGCGTGGCACGGGATCAGTACTGCATCCTTCATGCCTACTTGCCTGCGGTGAAGATAGTTGTTTAAAAGGGGTTGTGCGAATTTTAGAGGCTGCTCATTTCAATTGTCTTTCGCGGCATTTTGCGCAGGAATTAATTTCAATCACATTGTTTCCGAAATCACTTCGCCCGTCTCAACATCAAGCACCAGTATTCCTTCATTTGTGTTATCCAATTGTCCCATCAAAGAACCTCTGTTATTCCATATAGAAGACTTCCCGCCGCATTCCTGCCCGTCGCATTGTCCCACACAGTTAGACATCAATACGGTCATTGCGTATTTGCCTGCAGTGGCAGATAACGTTTTGAGCGCTTTATCAATACCATTTGTGAATTTGGCTACACTGGCGATGTAAATTTTGGATCCACTTTTAACAGCTTGATCCAGGTGTTCGGCAACCGATATTTCGTAGCAAATGGCAAATGTAATATCAAGGTCCTTGATTTTTAAGCTGCTAAAATTCTCACCCCTTACAAAAAACTCGTCTTCATCAGGATGCAGGTATTTCTTTGAGTACATTTTCCTCGGAGAGTAAGGTTGAAAAAGAATCATGCTGATGCAAATCCCTTTTTCTTTTTTTGTTGGTATGCCGACGCCAATGGAAATATTTCTTGTATCACTGACTAGCTGCAAATCGTTAAGCCCTGTGTCATCCGGTTGAGTCTCT
>DASUGQ010000333.1:0-8424 GCA_036273935.1 Cyclobacteriaceae bacterium
GAACTTAATCCATCCATGGACATCGACTCCAGAACAGCGCAGTTGGCCGCGCATCTCATTTATTATGTGATCAACTATTGGTCACTCAACTCTTCGTCGAAGCAGTACTTTGCATAAAATTTTGTTTTTTCATTAATGCTAATTGCCGTAATGAAAATACATGCATAAATATCGCAAGCACAACAAATGCTCCCGGTATATAGATGAATGGGAATTCACCAACAATCACATTCGATGGCTCGTTCATAAAATATCGAAAGGGTGTCGGCATTGATAAAACGGCAATGGTGAGAATGTTTACAAGAAGAATAATACCAACGACATTATAAACAATTCCTACCACTCGTGACGAAGCCGGATTGTGACTGATCATCCATCCTGCGGGAATAGCCAAAAGCCCGCTGAGAATATCGAAGTTACTGCCTTCAAAAGTCATTTGCACGGGCAAAAGTCCGCGAAGATATCCCTGCCAAAGGATCAATTCCACAAAAATCCTGAATGATTGGATATACACAAGCCATTGCAATGGAGTGACTGAAAGCAATTCACTCACTTTAACAGACCGTGCTAATAAGATGGCCGTCACCAAAGAAACGAGAATAATAAGGACAGGCCTGGGAGGCAGCGATCCGGGGAGGCTGAAAAACCCTGTTAGGGAAAGTACCCCTACGACGATCACCCAGAGTACGATAGTCACTACACTCTTGAGAAAAAATGTTTTTTGTCCAGCTTCAGACCAATTGGTAAAACGCACGGCCTTTCTGATTCCGCCTATTACAATGACAGCACAGGCTAGTGTCAACACTGACACCATAATGGAAGGGAAGAATTGGTTGTCCATAAATTTTTTACTGGATTATACGGATAAAGATCAGCAAAAAGACAAGCAAGTAGATAGCCGAAATTGCTAATTTATTATTCGCTGGTAAAACTGAGGATAATACCCTGTACGCTGATGAAATAGTCTGCTGAATGAATTACTGTTCTCGAACCCAAGAAGCGAGGCAACTTCTTTTACAGAAAGTGCGCGACTTTTCAATAATCTTGCCGCCTTTTCCAATCTTAATTTTTGCACGTATTGATAGGGTGACAGACCGTAGGCTAATTTAAACAAACGCAGGAAATGATATTTTGACAGGTTGGCGAGCGAAGCAAGAGCGCCTAAATCAATGTCATAATCTTCAATGCTGTTAAGGTAATCTACGACAACGGACAATCGCTTATAGAGATCAACTCTTGTGCTCTGTTTAACGGCGGGTAAGTGTTGAATAATTCGGATTGACGATCGATGATATTCGATCAGGCAGAAAAGAATGCTGACAAGCGTCTCTTCAAACAGCAATTTGTCGTGACCGGAATTCCCGAGTGTTCGGATAAGGCTATCCAGTTTTGCATTCCGCTCATATAATTGATTACTAAAGGTTAGTTGACCGGATTCCAGGTGGTGGTTCTCGTTTAAAAGTGTATCTGCGGAAGAAAGCATGGCGCTCAACACGCCTTCACAAAAATATTCGCCCAGGTGTATGTTGAACGTCTCAACAGGTTTCCCACTTTCAATCTCCAGGGTATAATGCTGCAAACGATTTGTCACGAAGAAAAATCCTTCCGGGATGACGACGGTCCTGCGATTGACGTTACATCGACTTGATCCCTCTAAATTCAAAAACAGAGAAATCGGTCCTTTGATATCCGGACGATAAGATTCCGTTATCCGCGTATTAATGACAACGCTGGGAAAACCTTCATGCTCAAGATCAAGGCCGTGAATAGATCTCCTGCTTCGAAAGTTTTCTTCAATCTGCTTTTTTAGCCATCCAATATCTGGAAATTCGGTAAGGATCATGAGGTAACCATCTGGCGATTAGTCAATTCTCTATAAAGGTTTTAAACGCAATCGGAATAATAATGGACACGAATCTTATCATTTATCAAATAATGGGTTTTAAGCTTTAAATTTAAGTATTCCTAAAACACGGCGATCGAAAATCGGCTTCGGACTATCATGAAATCACGTGTATCAATGGTATGTTTCCTGACAATATTGTTCATGTGTGGACGGACAAGAGCTCAGCTTCAGGATAAAGTAGACAGCCTGTATCAGATCTTAAACACGCTACCGCAAAGTGATACTGCCAGAATTAAGATATATGGAGAAATCTGTTGGGTGTATGCCACTACCCGATCTGAAACAGCCACGGCCAGGATTTATGCCGACACTATTAATCAACTTTCATTACAACTCAATAATAAAGCAGGCGAAGCGCTAGCCCATTTCTACTATGGAGCAATCGACCGGTTCGAGGGGAATTTTGGAGAAAGTGAAAAGCACCTTAATGCATACATTCATTATCACCAAGAGCAGGGCGACTCATCCCACGTAGCCACAGGGTTGTTTCAACTTGGCACGGTATATTTTGGAATGGATGAAGTCGATAAAGGGCTAAAGGTGCTCTATCGCGCGCTTGCTATTCATGAGGCAGCCGATGATCTTTCCAGTACCAACTTTGTTCTTAATGCGATCGGGCTGGCGTTCAAGAATTCCAGGAGATATGATGAGGCCATTGAAATTTTTCAGAGAGTTCTCCAGACAGACAGCCTCGACTCGGATGTATTAATGAATTTGGGTGATGTCTATTCAGAACTTGGGCAACCCGATATGGCGTTGGGAAGTTTTCAAAAGGCATTACAGGTAGATCGCGCATCGGGAGCAGGATGGGCCATTGCTTATGACCTCGAAGCCATTGGTGCATTATTTGAAAAAAAGCATCTTTATGACAGCGCGCTGTACTACCACGGGCAGGCATTGAATATCCGTAAGCAACTTCCCAACAAAAAAGAACAAGGACTGAGTCTATGCCACGTTGGAATAACCTTAGCCCATCTCAATAAATTTGAGGAAAGCGAAAAACTTCTGATGCAGGCTCTTGCAATTGCCAACGAGATAAATTCCACGTCGCTTAAACGTGATGCATATGAAATGCTGTCAATGCTGAAAGACCTGCAAAAAGACACGCCGAATGCCTATCGTTACTACAAGCGATACATTTCACTAAAAGACAGTCTGCTAACGGAGGAGTCCCTGCAACAACTTAGTGAATTAAAAACGCGATACGAGTCAGACAAAAAGGATCAGGAAATCAATTTACTCTCCAAGGAGAACGAAGTTAACAAGAAAGAGGCGCAACGAATGTCTGTGGTAAAAAACTCAGTCGTCATCGGGACTATATTGATGATTCTTATTGCGGGGTTAATCGTTTATACACTTAACCAAAGATTGAAAAACCAGCGCACGCTGGCTGCCAAGAACGACGAAATTAAGGATGCCAATTTCAGGAGCCAACTAAGTGAGCTTAAGATCAAGGCGCTTCATGCACAGATTAACCCGCATTTCATTTTCAACTGCATGAACTCGATCAATGAAATGATATTGAATGGTGAAAATGAAAATGCATCACACTATCTGTCAAAATTTTCGCAGCTCATCAGGCTTGTATTGGAAAACTCAGAAAATGCAGAAGTGTCACTGCAAGATGAAATCGCTATGTTGAAAGCATACATTCAGCTGGAGGAACTCCGGTTTAGCGGAAGGATCAAATATAGTTTTGAGATAAATGATAATATTGATTGTGAGAATACCCTCCTTCCATCTATGGTCTTGCAACCCTTTGTCGAAAATGCAATATGGTACGGTCTAATGCCGAAGGAACCCCGCAACGATGGAACAATTACCATCACCATAAAACAAAATGACGGCTCACTGATTTGCCTGATTGAAGACAATGGGGTGGGAAGAGAGAAGGCAATGGAACTTCAAAAGAAGACTATATGGAAAAAGAAATCACTTGGACTGAAAATAACTGAAGAACGATTGCGGCTGATCAGCAAGGAGCTAAAGCAACAATTCATTCACATCACCGACTTGAAAGATTCCGCGGGAGCAGCGCTCGGAACACGCGTGGAGGTGAACATACCCATACTATAGGCTAAATGATCAGAGCAATTATTATTGACGATGAACACTTTGGAAGGCAGTCATTAAAAAATGCCCTGGCAAAATATTGTTCGGCTGTAGAGGTGGTTGATGTTTGTGAAAGTCCCGAACGGGGAATCGCTTCTATAAAATTAAACAAGCCGGATCTTGTGTTCCTCGACATCCAGATGCCCACCATGACAGGCTTTGATCTATTGCAACAGCTTACGCCGATTTCATTCGAGATCATTTTTGTTACTTCCTATGATCAATATGCTGTCAAGGCATTCAAGTTCAGCGCACTGGATTATTTATTAAAACCCATTAACCCGGACGAACTCAAGCAAGCAGTAAATAAAATTGAGAGCAGAAACAGTGCAGTCAGCATCAAAAACCGGTTTGAATCATTATTGAACAACCTTCACTTTAAAGCGGGCAAGATTGAGAGACTGGCAATACCCACCTCGGGCGGTATTGATTTTTTTAATACGGATGACATCATTTACTGCCAGGCCGAAGGCAGCTACACAACACTATTTATGATTAACAACAAAAAAGAAATTGTTTCAAAAACGTTAAAGGAGTTTGATAATCTTCTACACGCATCAGGCTTTTGCAGGGTTCATAATTCAACACTCATAAATCTTAAGCATGTAAAAAAATATCTCAAGGGTGAAGGTGGGTACGTGATTTTAACAGAGGGGCACCACGCAGACATTTCACGAAGAAAGAAAGAAGAGTTTTTAAACATGCTCGATAAGATTTAGTTACCAGTTGCCCGGGCATTGATTGCCAACAACGTCCCGAAACGTACGAAATGAAAATAACAAATGATTCGTATAGGTCAAGTGACTGGGATGCCAGCTTAATCCCAGTCCTTCATAACAAGAGTTCCATCGTCACTGATATCAAAGTGATCAGACATCGTAAACCCCATTACCCATCGTTGACCCTCCACGTCGAAGGTGAGTTGCATTACATGGCAGCTGTAAAGTAATTCCCCGCCCCGTATTATTTTCCCATATACCGGAGGATCAGTTACATCGTAAGTGACCTTCAGGTATTCCGCCCCGGGGGTAAAGTCATGTTTACCTGACTTATGAAAAAAGCTTTTTTGGAAATCATATGCGGCTTCATTGTTACAAAAGTCTGACTCTGATGGCCGGTAATTAGTTTGAAAACTTAGATTATCCTGGATAAATGTACCGTTGTCATAAAACCACAAAATGTCATATTTCCATTCGAAGTAATGTTCTACATCAATGCTTCTCCAACGTGGATTAGGCGTCCCGTTTGAATATTTTTCAAAACAATAAGGGTCATTGGCGACTGTGCTGCTTGTTCCGTCATCGTTACAACACCCCCCGGTCTTGTAATTGCTTATCTTTTTCGTGCCGGGCGCCTCCTCATAAAATAATTTACCTGTATTGTCATACCCATACGTGAACAGCCATAACCACCCTCTATCGAGATTCGTGGAGCCCGTCGTAAACGGAATAGTGAGAGGACATTTGTTATCCGCCTCGGGATCTTCAATTGTTACTTCCCTGTCAAATTCATCCAACGGCTCTCCACTTGGACCATGAGGCTGTACTTTTATGGGAATAGTAAGCGGATAATCCACATCAGCGTCTTCCGGCACGGCTACATTGATGTAAATCACATCGGTTGAGTCCTGCGCTACCGCATCTACTACGGGTACATCATAATAAAATGAACTGTTATCGACGCCGATATAAAACCCTGTGATATCGTGCCGTCCATCGTGCCTTACCACAACTCTTGCCCCATACGGAGAGCTCTTTATTATATAAATGGTGTCTTCAACATTCATTTTAAGTAGCATGTCAGATGCCTCGGTAAGATCGCCTGTTATTTTGCCAGCGCCATCCAGCACAAGGAATTTCGAAAGCTCGTCTCCAGTAAAAGTGTTGCCGCCATTATTGCCGCTGCCATTGTTAGAATTGCTGCCCGGCTCCGGCTCCGTTTCGCAAGAAAATGTAAACATTAAAATAGCGAACAGGCATACCGTTAAATATCCCGATAATTGATGAAAGGGTTTCATGATTATAATATTTTGTTCCTTTCACCGAATGTAGAGTCATCGGTATGTTTTACGCAGTTGCATCTTTTATCTGGCGGGTTGTAGTTTTTTTGTGGTTGATTATCGCAATGAGCGACAAACTCATTTTATCAGAAGAAAACAAAAGTGACCTCCGATATGAGGATTTTCGATGTCTTTATCACCTACCACGGAACCAATCCTGCCATTCAGAATTATTCGGCATGTCCCGCTCTCAACATCCTGATACAATTTGCCAGCGATCGGTAATGATGGTACGTTCCCTTCCAGATATTCCCCTTCAGTCTGGTCTTTTGATCTGGCTCTTTGTCAAGGCCCCCGCTATACCAATCTCCATACTCATGGTCTATCAGATAAGTGTCAATATAATTCCACTGTTTTTTGAATTTTTCGTAATAGTGCATCTCATCGTCGGGGAAGAGCCCGGACATCAAGAGTAAAGTATTCATGCCTTCAGCCTGAGCCCACCAGTTTTTCGTATCCCTAATGATTTTGATCTTATCCTCTCCTTTGAAATAATAACCTTCATCATAGAATCCTCCTACCTCGTCATCCCATCCATTGTTCAATGCATGGTCAACCATCTTCTTCGCCTTGCGCAATGTGGTCGTATCATTTTTTATTCCCAGTACGTGAGACGCCTCAAGCATCAGGTAAGCGGTTTCTATATCGTGGCCAAAAGAAACGTGATCAAGGTTATGATGCTGCATAATCACCGCCTCTGACGAGTCACGAAATGAAACTGGGGTCCAGTCGGGCAAAAAGAAAAGCGTGAGATAACCCGTCGGTGTGGTGATCACATCCCGCACAAGGTACAGCATCTCCTGAAGTCGTTCGCGTACCAGTTTATCAGGCCATACCTGGTAAAGCTCGGTGAAAGCTTCCAGCAGGTGAATGGAATTGTTTTGGTCCTTGTATCCGGTTTCGGCTGTTGAAGGAATGGAATCTGTGCGCGGAATCGGCGTTCCATCGCGACGCATATGCTGAAAGTATCCTTTATGCACCGGGTCGTGACTGTGTTCTTCCATCCACATGAACGCTTTCTTCGCCAGGTTGAGTGCCCCTGTGTCCTGCGATGCCATGTAATATGCAGCCAAACCATAAATGCCGAAAGAGTTCCCGTAGGCAGTCTTCTCTTCATTCCGGTTACTGATCACTGTTCCCTGTCGATCAACCAGGGTATAGAATCCACCATACGACTTGTCCCACATGACATCGCGAAGGAACTTAAAACCATGCGCTGCGCTTTTTAAATAATGATCCACTTCAGGGTAAGCTTCTGCAGCTTTTGAATTTGACCAAATGTGACGTGCCTGCGTAACAATCATTTTGTTTTGTGTTCCACTCAATTGAAAATTGTAAGTGTAGGAGCTAAAGAATCCTCCATACACGGTATCACGCGATTGTGGATACCATTTGTTCAGCAATTCAGTTTTGATAGAGTGTTCCATTGCATCGGCGATCTGTAATCGTTCTTCAACGGATTTATCCTTACAGGAAGAGAAGATCAATAAGACAATAAGGAAGCAAAGCGTTGAGTTCTTCATGACTGAAAAATTGGTTTGGTTACCTAAAGTAAAATTTTCCAGTGCATTAAAAAAATCTGAAATTCGCGACGTGAATAAAGTTGGAGCGTGGGGGAAAGATCAGGTGAGCCGTTAAACGACCGACCACCTACCTTGCTCATCTTTCATATAGGATAATCCGTTGCTCATAACGTGAATCTGCCGTCCATCAGCATCCCTGAGAATTTGCTTTTCATAAACGCTTATGCCGTTATTCTCCCGCGTAAGAAAAATAATCAGTGCGTTTATCGTTGGCGACACGTCGCTCAACCATTGATCATCACCTTCTCTGATAAATGCCTGACTCATAAACAGTGGTTAAAATAAGAAGAGGCTAACCATATCTAGCCTCTTCCCGGAATCAATTTGTTTCAGACAAAGAATTCTTCGGAAATGATCTTGCCATCCTTAACATGGTAGACACATAATTCGGGCATGTTCATCCGCTGACCGTCCTTCATCGTGGCATCCATTTCCATTTTGAACGCGATGGTATTCCCGGCCACGAGCGGATCAGATACTTCAATGGTATGCATCTTCTCAACCATCCCGTCAAATTTCTTCCCCTTTTCTTCAATAGCTTTCAATCCTGAAATTTCCTTTGCAAAATTGGGGGTCTCATAGGGCTCAATACTTTTGGCGTTTTGGGCATACAACTCCTTGTGCGCGCCATGCCAATCACTTTTGCGACAATAGTCGACAAGCTTTTGTGCAATTTCCCTCGTTTCCATATTGAACTTATTTAATGGTTAATAATAGATTGAATATACAAAACAGAGGCAAGGATTTCACCAAAGATTTATTCG
>DASUGQ010000334.1:0-17333 GCA_036273935.1 Cyclobacteriaceae bacterium
ACCGAATGTATCATCGGATTCACCGAGGTTTTCTGAACTATCATTTGGCTGATCTTCATTTGGTTTTTTTCTTCTAGCCATGTTGGGTCAAGTTTAATTTGGGTAAACTATACAAAAATAGGTTATTTTTTCAGGCATACAAATAATCGGCTTACTCGCCCTTCACGTGCCTACTTCACCTAACTAGAAACTCCAAGTTACTCCACCTAAGACCTGCAAACTCCTAACCGGGTAGTGATAGAACAATGGATACTTGCTCGAAGTAATGTTGTTCAACTCGACAAAAAATGAAAAGCTTGGGGAGAACAGATACTCTGCTCTCGCATTAAGGTCAAAAGCTCCATCGAGTTTTATCGTTTCCTGCGTCTCCTGATCAAACGCTTTCATACCGCCTTGCATGATCAGGTCTGCCTTCAGCAAAATCTTGTCATAAATGTTATAGAGGGCATTGGCCGTCACACTATAGGTAGGTTTGTGCCATGCTTCTTTAATGTTGTCGGTGGTGTAAGTATAATAGTCAGCGCGCAGCATAAACTTCGCCTTTTCGGATTGCGCGTAGCTGATAGATCCATAAATGTTGTTTCGCTTTGTAGTGCCGTTGTCATAGACAGTCGTAAACATACTCTGATCGCCGGGCGAGTTGACGAAGTAATAAAGATTCTTAAGATTCGCCGCCGATAATCCGGCATGGGCTTCGATTTGTTTACTCAAACGCGCATTGATACCAATCAGGAATTCAAAATTCCGGTTTGTATGATAAATAGGAATGTTGGGTTCGACCCACCAGTTTTCCCGAGACAGGGAATGAAGAGATACTTTATCTACCCCTCCCGTCAGCGCGCCAACCAGGTCGACAGTTGGGCTCAAAGTGTATGTCGCATGCAGATCCGGAAACACATGAATGTTTTTATTGTCCAGCGTGTCATTCTCATAGGCAACCGTTAACCCTGCTTTGACGCTTAGCCCCTCCATGGGGATGAACACATATGCCCCATTTACCTGAAAAAGGTTTCGTGGCTTTGCGTCAACGAGTTCATCCTTTCGGCTGATAATCGAGTATGTTGCATTAATATCTACTGAAGTTTCTTCATCAAGTCGATAAGCCGACTTAAACCCCAGGTCGACAATCGTTTCCTGCGCATCATAGTGATCATTCAAATGGCTGAAGTCTGCGCCAAGCTGATAACTGAAATCAGAACTTTTCGTGTTGGACACTGAGCCTCCCAGGGAGAAGATATTGTAGAATTGCTTGATAGAACTTCGGTCTGCAGGTTCCTCATCTTGTGGATAACCATAAAAATGGGTTTTATAGGTTTCAAAACCAACCTTTCCACTAAATGAGAGGTATTCACCAAATGTCTTCCCATAAACGGTAGCGCCGGATGTTCCGCTCGCCGAATTTTCGTCATCGATGGGACCCTTCCCTGAACTTTTGAACCAGGCGTGTGCACCAATAAGTTTGTTCTTGTCTTTCCTTGAGTTTAAGAACGCCTCGGCATAGGGGGTTGAATAGTTACCAAATCCTCCCGTGACGTATCCGCCGTAAACACTGGATGAACTTTCCTGTTTCAGCCGCAGGGGTTTAATCGAAGGTTTTACTTCGGGCGCCTGGAAATTGAATGTTCTGAAATCATAGGTGATGGGAGGAATAATGGGTTCGTTAGCACGGGGTGGTATTTTTTCGAAATTACGATTGACCTTGGGCAACGTTATTTCCCGTTCCTTTATGATTTCAATTTGAACGTCCTCCAGTTCGCCATCAGTCCAATCCTTCTTTTTATCTTTATCATCACCTTGCGCGAACAATGAGCACGTGATTCCCATCTGGAGTAAGAAGAGCAAAGGTCCGACAATGTTAAAAAATGTTATCTTCATTTGTAAAAATCAATGGTTGTTTTCGAGCGAATCAAACGTCATTTCTTCCCCTTCAACTTCTTTCCTGACCTCCTTGATATCGGCAAGTTTGATCTTCGCTTCATTCTTAATATGTTCTATCGGAAAATTATCAATCAAAGACTGTAGTGTTGCTTTGGCCTGAAAGACGTCGCCCATGGCAATGAAATTGTCGGCCAGCAATAAAAAGGATTTTCCTACCCACTCGTCGTAGGCTGAAAAATCATTGTTAAGACTCACGCAGGTTTCATAACACTGCTTATAGTCTTTCTTCTGGTAAAAGATTTCTGCGAGATGGTATTTAGCTTCTGCACCATATTCATCGCGGGCAGTATTAAGCGTGTTAATAAATTCGTCCTGTGCCGTTTCGAAATCACCTTTGCTCATCGCGGCTTTGCCCAGATAAAGAGTGGCTTTATTCTGCGCACTGGCATTCACGTTCCCTTTTTCTAAAATGGTATTGGCATAGGTGATAACTGAGTCGTACTTAGCAAGGAGATAAAAGGATTCCATTAAACCTGACCATGCCGTAAACAGGTCTTTTTTGTTTCCGGCCATCCGTTCCAGCTTATGAAAGCTGTTGACAGCCTTTTCATAACGCCCTTGTTTGAAGTCGATCTCTGCCATTCGACTAACGACCTTGTTCCCCATGTTTAATGTCATGTCGTTACTTAGTTCTTCATAAATCACAATTGCTTTGTCGAACTCTTTTAAACGATAATGCGATTCTGCTATATAGTATTTCGCTTCACTTACATTGGCGCTTTGCGGATAGCTGGCTACAAATGAGTTCAAGGAAACAATTGCCTTCTGGTATTGCTGGCTGAAGAAAAGGTTCTTGGCCGTTTCGTACTCAACACTTTCAAGTCCCTTGTTTTCCGGATTGGCCCTTTTAAAACCTGCAAGGTATTTATCAAATTCATCACTTCGCCCGGCAAGGTTCAACGCTTCCTGCAATGGAAGCAGAACATCTTGTGCTACCGGATGCGTTGGGTATTCCCGCAATACATATGAGTAGTCATTGATCGTTCGATCATATTGTTTGAGATTGAAAGCCGATGCGGCCCTCCGTGTATAAGCATAAGGAATAAAAGGAGAACCTGGCAACTCACGGATTAATTGAGAAAGTCCTTCAATGGATTGCTGATAATTCCCCTGCTCTATTTCAAACTGCGCGCGCTGAAAAAGAGCGTCATCGCGATAGGGAGACTTTGGATAACTTGAGATGAGCGATGTCAACTGACTGCGGGCGTCATCATATTTTCGCAGGATACCACTGATGACACCGGTTTGTAAAAGAATGTAATCATTGTCAGGAGAACCGATATCGCGGGCGCGACTATAGTAATCCAGCGCTTCCGGATATGACTTCGCGACATAGTAGCAATCCGCCAGGCGAATCAATGCGTCAGTATGATTAGGATTAGCTCGGGTCGTTTTGTTCACAAATTCCTTAAAGTTAAAGAGTGCCCGGTCATAAGCCTGTATGTTATAAAAGGCATATCCCAGCCCGTATCTGCTTTTGATCAATATTTCCGGATCTGCTTCTGCACCCAGACCGACAACGGTCAGGTAGTGTTCTGCAGCGTTCTCAAATTTTCTTCCGATCGAATATGCTTCTGCATTCCAGAAACTTGCCAGCACCACATATTGCTGGTCAATGGGAAAGGCAAGTGATTTTTCAAAAGCCTCTACCGCTCCCGGATAATCCTCCTTATTAAAAAGTTCAGATCCCTTTAGGTAGGTTGCCTTCTGATAAGCCCTGTCCATGGTAATACTTCGTTTAGGCAGCGACTCTATGTACTCAATAGCTTTGTTGTAGTTGTTTCCATTAACATAAGCCTGCGCAAGCAGTTCTCTGACCTCGGACTCGTGAGCACTGGAGGGAAATGCTTTGAGGAAAACCTCAAGTTCATTAATTGCCTGTTCACTTTTCCCGGCGTCATAGGCGACCTTGGCATATTGAAAAGAACTCTCTTCCCAAAGGCGCTTGTCGTCTTTATATTTCCTCGCATAGTCGAAAGAATTTAATGCATAGGGTTTATTACCCTGTTTCAAATACAGGATGCCGAGATAATAGGAAGCATAATAACTTACCGTATCCGTTGAAGCCGCTGCGCGTTTCAAATAATTAACAGCCTTATCCTCCTGCCCCTGTGTATAATATGCATGGCCCACGCGATACAACAATGGGCTGGGTGCTTTGTCAGGGCTTCCTTCAAAATACTTCTCATAGGAAGCGATCGCTTTTTTGTAGTCGCCTTTAAAATATTCTGCCTCTGCCACCAACATCGCAATGTCCTTTGCATTGATTACATCAGTCCTGCTTTTCAAGCTTTCAGCATATTCAAGCAACTCATTGTATTTTTGCTGCCTGTAATAGATGTTGGCAATGAGGTGAGGGACAATAGATTTATATGATGGGTTGGCTTCAGCCCGCCTCAGATCAGCCAGGGCTTCGTCATACTTGCCATTATAAAATTCGATGTAGCCCGCGTAATAACTGGCGGCCGGTGAGAACGAATTGCTTTGCTTCTTTACAAAGTTGAATTGTTCCAACGACTCATCAAGCTTTTTTTGGTTAAACAAGCTATAGCCATATGAAAAATGTCCCTGGCTCTCCTGGTCGTTTGTTAACGCAGGAAAATCAACTTTCTTGAAATATTGAGACGCTTTGACATAGCTTTTCTCGTTGTACAGAAACATGGCCAGGTCGTAGTACGCAGTCGATGCCCTCGGGCTCGATGGATTATTTTCAATGAAATGATCAATCAGCTTTTCCCCATCTTCATGACCCAGGTTCAGCGCGCTGAAGGCAACATAATATTGAGCTTCTGCCCTTCGGGAATCGTGGCTTGAAGACGCCGATAAAAACTCAGAAAAAGTTTCGCGCGCCGCGCCAAAGTTACCGTGTTGCACCAGTTCCATACCTTTAGCATAAAGGCGTTCTGCTTTGGTCTGAGAGAGCTGATTCTGTGCAAATCCATTTTCCGCTGTAATCAGCAATAAAATAATAACATAGCGTACCTTCACAACCCGTTGTGTTTTGGGTAAAAACTTCAGATCAAAAAAATTATTGCAATTGTAAGACCAAAAAAATGAGTTAAAAAAATCCAGCCCTTAGAATGCATGGACTCAAAGTTAATAAAAAGTAACGGGTACTATCCAAATAATTACAGCCCAATCAATGCATGATTCTGTATACCAACTCACGAAAGAGTTGGCCATCGGTCTCCGATCCTGAATTAACACCTTTTAGTTTAAGGTCTGTTTCTTTTAGCATGGCAACGCTCTCCATAATCTTCGATGGTGAGAAGTGTCGTAAAGCCAAACTATAATCACGGACAGCGTAAGGGCTCACTTTCAGAGCACTAGCTATTGATTTTTCATTCTTATCTGAAAGTTGAGACGCAGATAAAAGCTTGCTGAAAAACGAGAACAGGAAAGCCACCACCGGGATGATCGGATTCCTTTTTGTATTACTTTCAAAGTAGTTCACAATCTTGTTGGCCAGCAAAACATCACGGTGAACAATCGCCTTCTGAAGTTCAAAAATATTGTATTCTTTGCTCACGCCGACCTGTGACATCACAACTTCGAGCGTTACAGTGTCGCCTTCCGTGTGAGTAACCAATAATTTATCGATCTCATTAACCAACCTGTTTAGGTCATTGCCTATATACTCACAAAGTGCCATCACTGCCTTTTCTTCGATACCCACTCGTCGTTCGTGCAGGTATTCGTGAATGAAGTCAGGAAGTTGGTTGTCGTACAATTTTTTTGCCGTCAGCGCGGTCGTATACTGATCGATTCTCTTTCCCAGCTCCCTCCTTTTATCAAGTGTCTTGTGCTTATGACAGAATACCAGGATGGTACTGGGCACGGGTTTCGTTACATAGTCCAACAAAAGTTTTGCACCCATCTCCTTATTTAAGTCGGGGATATCCTGAGCTTCCTTGACGATCACAACCTGTCGCTCAGCCATCATAGGATATCTGCGTGCATGCGTAAGAACACTGGCGATGGTAACATCTTTGCCATACACAATAACCTGATTGAATCCCTTCTCAGCGTCACTCAGTACATTATTTTCTATGTGGTCCGTAATCAGGTCGATAAAATAAGTCTCCTCACCTTGCAAGAAATAAACAGGATTATACTTTCGAGCTTTGAGGTCGCTTAATATTTTTTTTGCTTCAACGTTCATTGTGTCCTTATTCTTTTCTTTGACAAAGTAATGGCAGTCATTAACCCAACCAAAGCCCCCGCGAGATGAGACTCCCACGAAATGTGCGGTTCACTCGGGAGCACCCCATAAAAAATCCCACCGTAAAATAACAAGACAATAACCGAAATGAGAAGCGATCGTAAGTCTCGATAGAAGATTCCAAAAAATATTAGAAAAAATGCCAGCGCGTAAATCACTCCGCTTGCGCCAATGTGAATGCTGTGCGGCCGGGCAAAAAGCCAGACCAAAATATTTGTCCAGAAATAGGCGCGGTAAAATACGGTTGGCGCAAAGGTTGGATAAAAAAAATATAAAACGGATCCCAGGAAAAGCAACGGCACTGTATTGGAAACAAGGTGATAAACATTGCCATGTATTAGTGGCCCGGTAAGTATTCCAATCAGCCCTGGAATTGATCTCGGAATTATTCCGAACGCACTAAACTGCCAGCCGTAGAAATATTCGAGTGTGAAAATTAGCCACATCAAAAAGACCAATCGAAAAGGAACTACAGAGCTGCTAAAAAATGATGACTGCGTCATTTAATAAAATGAAGTGGCTAATTAATTACTAATGGCCGGATGTCCAAATGCAACAGAAGACTTCTTGGGGGCGAATTCTAAGCAGGGTCTTTGATCATTTTCAGATCAAGATATTGCTCCTCCTCCGAGCCAACGGAATTGAGACCAAGCCAGCCACCCGACGAAGAAGCAACTTTCAAAGCAAGCTCTTTGAGCATTGAATAAAATTGAACTGCAAATGTCTTGCTTATTTTTGGAAAGACGGCGTTCAATTCAGTCAGTTCTTTTACAATCAGCGCCTCTCGTTCAGCAGCCTCCTCTGGATAGCTTTGTTTCAGAATCATGATTTTGTCCTCAAAATCTTCCGACGCTGATTGCAGATATTCCAGCAGCACCGCGCGTGACCGTGCCTGTCGTCCGGCAATCGAAATTGCCTCGTTGATTTCCTTTTTGTCGATGTTGCCATCGGCCCCTGCAACGAGTAGGCACACAAGAATCGGCGCCTTGAACATGATCTCTACTTCCCGATCATTCAGGCTTTCAAACTCTGGAATCATTCGTTGGTCAATTTTTTGAGGAGGGTTATTTTCAATTTGGCGAAAATTATTCATTAATGAAGATCAATATCCACTAATTCGTTAATTATCCTTACATGGGAAGGGTTTACCGGAAATGGACAAGTACAACTTTTTGATATTTTAATTTACTTTTACGTAAACCAACCCCCAATTGAGAAATGTACGAAAAGGATCCTGTTAAGGTATTTGTCGTGGAAGATGACCCGGCCTATACAAAGTTTTTAAAATACGTACTCGGACTGAATCCCGACTACGAAACGGAGTTCTTTACAACAGGAAAGGAGTGTCTGAATAACCTACACAAAAACCCGTCTGTCATTACGCTCGATTACTCTTTGCCAGACATGGCGGGAGAAGACGTTCTTACCCAGATTCGGGCACACGATCCAAACATTAACGTGATCATCGTCTCCGCGCAGGAAAAAATCGGAACGGCTGTCGAACTTTTGAAGTCCGGTGCTTACGACTACATCAGCAAAGATCACGAAACCAAAGACAGGCTTTTAAACTCAATAAATAATGCTCGCAACAAGCTGTCTTTGATCAAGGAGATCGATCACTTAAAGAAAGAGATTCATGAAAAATATGAATTTGAGAAAAGCATCATCGGGACAAGCGTTGCAATAAAACGGGTGTTTGA
Source organism: Cyclobacteriaceae bacterium (assembly GCA_036273935.1). GTDB lineage: Bacteria > Bacteroidota > Bacteroidia > Cytophagales > Cyclobacteriaceae > ZC4RG29. The sequence goes on from DASUGQ010000334.1 coordinate 7,861, forward strand.
CATGCTCGAGAAAGCTGTCAAGACAAACATAACGGTTTCTATTTCAGGTGAAACCGGTACAGGTAAGGAGCTGGTTGCCAAGGCAATACACTATAATTCGAAACGTAAAAGTAAACCTTTTGTCGCAGTGAATATTGCTGCCGTCCCATCGACTCTCATTGAAAGTGAGTTGTTCGGCCATGAGAAAGGTGCGTTTACAGGCGCCATGTCCAGACGTGTCGGTAAGTTCGAAGAAGCGGAAGGCGGCACAATTTTCCTGGATGAGATCGGAGAGATGGATTTAAACCTTCAGGCAAAATTACTTCGCGTATTGCAGGAAAGGGAAATCAACCGCATTGGTGGAAACCAGACTGTGAAACTTGATGTCCGCCTGCTCGTGGCGACGCATAAAGATCTGGCCGAAGAGGTGAAGGCCGGTCGGTTCCGAGAAGACCTCTACTATCGTCTTCTCGGACTGCCTATACATCTTCCACCATTGCGTGAACGCGGAACGGATGTAATCCTGGTTGCCAAACATTTCCTCGATCAGTTCGCAAAGGAAAATCAAATGCCTAAATTTAAAATCAATCCCGAGGCGCAGGAAAAATTATTGAACTACCCCTTCCCTGGAAACATAAGGGAATTGAAATCAATAATTGAACTGGCCGCGGTAATGGCAGAAAACCAGGAAATCCGTCCACAAGACATTAGTTTTAACAGTACTGCCCGTGTTGAATCGTTCCTCTACCAGGAGATGAAAATGCAGGAATATATGTACCGGATCATTCGCCATTATCTGAACAAATACGATAATAACGTCATTGAAGTCGCGCAAAAACTGGACGTGGGAAAATCATCTCTTTACCGTTATCTGAAAGAGATGGAAGTGCTGGGCATCTAGTATGAAAACCTTAGATGGCTATATTAAGAAGGGTGGCTTTTACAAATCCGTTGTTGAAGACGGATCAGATATTATTTTCATCGTCGATTTCGACGGTAACATACTCTATCACAATGCATCAGTACATGACACGCTGGGTTATCGATCGAAGAGCCTGATTGGAAAAAACTTTTTTGACTTCATTCTCCCGGCAACCCTTCATGACCTTAAAGAAAATTTTAAATTAAGTCAGAAGAGAGCCTACACTCAAAAGGTCGAGTTTCAGTTTCTCTGCAAAGACCGTTCATATCGCTTCCTCGAGTTCAATGCCATAAATCTCAAGCATAAGGAGAATCTCTCCGGGTTCATTCTTGACTGTCGTGACATCACGCAACGAAAAAAAGATGAAGAAGAACTCGTCCGTTTAGGCAAGGCAAAGGAACAATTTCTTGCTAATATCAGTCACGAGATACGCACACCTATCAATGGGATTGCAGGGATGGTGAGCCTGCTCAGTCAGAATCAAACACCCCATGAACAGGAAACCTATCTGAGCGCCATCCGAAGCTCTGCGGAAAACCTCAAAGTAATCATCAATGATCTGTTAGACCTGTCGGCCATTGATTCAGGTAAATTAAAGTTCGAAAAAATTCCATTCAATCTTACAGACATGGTTCCTTCACTGGTGAACACATTCACCTACCAGGCGAGGGAAAAGAAACTCAACTTAGGGTATACGATCGATGAAAAACTCAACAAGATACTCCTTGGTGATCCTGTTCGCTTGAATCAGATTCTGATCAACCTGATCAGCAACGCGATGAAGTTCACGCACACTGGTTCAATTCACGTCAATTGCACCAGCGACCGCGATCAGAAAAATGTTTGCTGGGTCCGAATCGAAGTCAGCGATACCGGCGTCGGTATACCCGCCGAAAAACTGAATACCATATTCGACAGTTTTAGCCAGGCGGATGCAAGTGTTACAAGGAAATATGGCGGAACCGGCCTCGGCCTGACCATCGCAAAGCAGTTGGTTGAACTTCAAAGTGGTAGAATCACAGTTATTAGCAAAGAACAGATGGGTTCGACGTTCATCGTGCTGATTCCTTATACCAAAGCCAAAAGCATGTCGAAGACTGCTTCTATTCCCAAGGAAAAGAAAGGTTTCGCATCTAAAGACTACGCATTGGATGTATTGCTGGTAGAAGACAATGATATCAACCGGTTGTATGCCAAAACAATTTTAAAGAATTGGAACTGCTTCACCGAAACCGCAGAGAACGGCCTCGTGGCAGTTGAGAAGTTGAAGGGAAATACCTTTGATGTCGTGCTGATGGATGTTCAGATGCCGGTAATGGATGGTTATGAGGCCACGAAGGCCATTCGCATGATGGCTCCTCCCCTTCGCGACATCCCAATCGTTGCGTTGACCGCGAATGCAACAAAAGCGGATGTGGAGAAATGCCTGGCTGCAGGAATGAATGATTACCTCCCCAAGCCCTTTACACCCGATGACCTTTACAGGAAATTGTTTAATGAGCTAAAAATCCAGCCGGCGAATCCAGCCGGTAAGAAAACCGTGGCGGTACAGTCCACACCGAAGAGTTATTACAATCTTAATTATCTGAAAGAGGTCTCCGGAAATAACCAGGACTTCATTAATGAAATGGTCAATACATTTATCACGACCTTACCTCAAACTCTCGGCGAACTATCCCAGGCTATTGCAAGTTCTGACTGGGATAAAGTCTCGAGGCTGGCCCATCAAATCAAACCTTCTTTTACGTTGATGGGACTAGATTCACTGCGTATCAAAGTAGTTCAAATTGAAGAAAGTGGTAAGACAAGAACCAAACTTGATCTGCTTCCGGAACTGGCCGATGATTTCATCAAACATTGTAACTACGCTATTGAAGAACTCAGCCAGGTAAAGGCGTTTTAAGGTTCACCGTCGGTGTTCTCGATCTAATTTCTATTCATCACCGCTATCTTCCTGTAAATGATTGAAGTGTTTCCGATGCCGATCTGAATAAAATATATCCCGTTGGCGAGCTGGCTGATATCAATCTCCTGGGGCTGATCAAAGAATTGATTCACGTCGCCATCCAAAACGGTTACACCTCTCTGGTCTATCATTCTCCAGGTATAGTTACGAGTGAGGTGGTTCTGCAGATTGAGTTTCAACACATTATTAGCAGGGTTTGGATAGATTTGGATGTCACGAATCTCGGAAGCAATCGGATCATCCTCCAGGCCGACGGGTTTAACACCTTGCCGCTGAATTGGCGGAGATACCAGCGATTGATGGACGATGCGTGAACTGCCTTTTGCAAATCGATCCTGGACCCAAACGACTAAGTATTGGTTGCCTCCACTGGTTATAGGAACATCGATGAGTTTGTCGAAAGGTATTTGTTGGCTCTGGCCAACAGTCCAATTGTTTTGAATGAGCATACCTTCGTTCCCCAGAAGCAGCTTTCGCACAACGAATTGATAATCTTCGAGACCATCATTATAGTTGACCGAAACAGCCTCATCAACCAACGCGATATTTAAGACAATTGGATCGCTATAACTCTGTTGAATGGAATCAATGTATTCCAGATTGATCTGCCCCTTAACCTTGTTCTCCTCTCCCGGAAGGAGGGGATCAAGTGTTAGAGAAATATTAAACATTGGATCAGTCAGGGCCCTTCGGTCAATCTCGACGTTAGTAAGTTTTGTCTGATCTCCATTAAAGTAGGATGAATTTGCCGGCGAAGGGTCGTAACTTCCCAATAGCCCATCCATAACCGCAGCAGGCGGTTGCGAAACCCCGTATAAAAGACTTCTTGCAGCAGGAGCCGTTCGGTTATAAATATTTATCGAGTCGAGGGCCGGTCCTTCCAAATGATATTGAAGCTTAAAGAAATCTGATCTCTCTTTCCATTCTACCTTAGAAGGGTCTGTTTGATCCTCATAGAGATCATTAAAGTAATCATTGGAGCCATTAATATCTTTATTTGTAAAATATTCAACTAAAACATTCCTCTGCTTCTCTCCAATGTAAACATCATCAAAGGCAAAGCCATTTAATTCCCTTCCGAAAGGATTGTCATTATTGCTTCCAAGGGCAATTCTGAAAATAACCTGGTCCCTGTCAGTGTGCGGTATTTGATCCAAATTAAACCGTGCATTGCGCCATCCACCAAGTGTATCCGACCAGGCGTAGTTGTCCTGTCCGCCGGGATTACCGCTAAGGTTGGTGCTGTTATACCAATCAATTCCTCCCCCGTTTGCATTACCTATGGCCTCCCAGGTAGCACCTCCATCGACAGAATACTGAATGACAGCTCCGTCAAAACCATCCTGAAGATCTGCCCAATAGTTAAGGGAGATCATTGGTCGCTCCAGTCCGGAAATATCAAGGCAAGGTCCAATTACGCTTGACTGCTCATTGCTAAAGTATGTGCCATTGTGAGTCGAGAAGTCTGCGTTGCTTCCAGTCCACCACGCATTGCTTCCCGAATTTGCCGCGTTGATTGTCGTCCCTGATGGCGGTCCGAAAATCCAGCTTGTCCCGTTTAACGATGTCTTAAACCAGGTGCCCGATCCACTTTCAAAATTTTCATAGTAACCGGCTGTTGGCGTAGCCGTTGGGTAAGCGAGAATGAACACTCGTTTTGTTACAGACTTAACACAACCAACATCAGTTTCAACGGTGAGCGTTACATCATATTCACTGGATGAAACATAAGCATGGCTGGGATCTTTATAAGTACCAGTCGTGCGCCCACTATGCGTACCAGGTGGGATTGGATTGACTCCAAAATCCAACGATGTCACATCCGCATCGCCAAAGTCCCATTGATACTTGTCAATTGTACTGAAGCTTACGTTGATTGTCGATTTGTCAGTGAATTGAGTGCTTTGTGTATTACATATTCCGGACCATGTAAAATCAACTGTCGGAGGAGGACCAATCGTAATGCTCTTCACAGTACTGTTGGAGCATCCCTGATCGGTTGTGACGGTCAGGCTGACATCATAAATGTTCGCATTCACGTAAGTGTATGTTGGGTTCTGCAACGGACTTTGTAAATCCTGATCATCAAAATCCCATAACCACTCAGTAATATTTCCACCCAACGCGTTTGGCGGGGGTATTACGGAGGTGTCCGTAAACTGGACGAGGTCACCCTCGCATGCATTGTTGGCTGCGATAGAGGCAATCGGTGATCGGTACACTGTCACACCCTTTAACAAAGTTGAAGTAGCATTACTACTATTGGTATAAGTATACTGGATATAATACAATCCGGCCGCCAAACCATCGGTGTCGAGATAGTAATTCATTCCATCATAACCAATCCTCCCCGGGACGTCCGGACTCGAAAAATAGGTATCTACAGTCGGTGTGAGACCGGTACTGACCGGAGGAGATCCCCTTAAGTATGCTCTACCGATATCGCCGCATATTTTGGGTGATGAACCGCTAACATAAATTGCCCCATTAAAAATATCAAAATCAATCGACGTCAGCGGATTCACGACAACAGTCCGACTATCTGAATTCACGCATCCTTTGTCGTCAGTGTACGTGTACATTATTGTGTTAAATCCAATATTCGCATTGCCAGGATCAAAAACATTTGTTCCCGCCAAAACGCCTGGGCCAGTAAATACACCCGGAGGATTCAGCGGTATTCCGTCCATTAGTACGGGGGGGTCGTTTTCAGCATAACTTGGATCAAGTCCTAACAAAAAGACATCAGGCAATTTATTTATGAGAATAACAACCTGATCAGCAACTGCAGTGCAAGGACCGACGCCATCCGGATCGTTGCTTGTGAGGGTTAGCGTTATGCTCCCCGCTGTAATATCGGCTGGTGTTAGCGTGTAAGTAGTATTTGGACTGTTCACATTACCAAATTGCGCCGCTCCGCTTCCACCACTCCACGTGACAAATGACGTTGTTCCCGAAAAGCTGCCGTTAAGTTGGACTACTTCATTTTCACACACCTCGGCATCCGGACCAGCGCTCACCTTTGCTGATTCATTCACAGTAATATCGATTTCATCAAACTCGGCTACGCAAGGACCCAGGCCATCAGGATCGTTTGTCGTCAGTCTGAAGGTTAGTGTTGAGTTTAGGTCTGCAGGACTGGCAATTACATAGGTTGCGGTTACATCAGCACCGGTGACACTACTTGCTGAAAGTATACCTGCACCAGAGATGACAGACCATGTTCCAGAAGAAGCGCTTCCACTCAATGTTCCGATTAAACCAATACTGTAAGGCTCGCACACAGCATAGTCCGCCGGCAACGTCAGCCGTGCCTGACGATTTACATTGATAACGACTTCGTCAAACACTTGTGTACATGGACCAATGTTGTCAGGATCATCAGTGGTTATGCGCATGACAACACTGTTACCGATATCCGCCGGATCAACCGTATATATCGCCGTTACATTTGTTCCAGCCGTCGTGCTGCCAGAAATTGTACCCGCTCCAGAAATAATTGTCCACGTACCGACCGTTGCACTTCCTCCCAAAACTCCTACTAAAGGTATGGTTACTGGCTCACAAACTGCAAAATCACTGCCAGCCGAAACAATAGCCTTTGGATTTACTGTTACAGTAACATTGAGTGGTAATCCGTTACACCCATTTGCTGCAGGTATAATGGTATATACAACCGTCCCTACATTTGCATCCGTTGTGCTGAGTACCTGACTGATCATAGATCCGTTTCCGTTCGTTGCACCTGTAACATTAACACTTGGGGTAACCGTCCATGAAAATGTTGTGCCAGCAACGTTCTTGGGCGTGGGCAAAATATTGATAACAGCGTTTTCACCGCTACAAATTGTCAGGTCCGAAGCTGTGGCCGTTGGTAACGGCCTCACCAGAACAACAAGATCGATTGCTGGCCCATCGCAACCGTTGAAATTTGGGGTGATGTGATAGGTAACTGTTCCTGAAACATTTCCTGTGTTCACCGGTGTGTCGGTAATTGAACTGGAACCGCTCGCAGTAATGCTGGAGGGATCAATCGGCCCACTCATGACCGAAGTCCAGGTAAAAGTCGCTCCTGCAATGCTTGTTGTTGGTAGAAAATTAAGTGCATCTCCGCTGCAAATTTGTTGCGAAAGATCAGTTGGGTTATTGGTCACTACTGGAACCGGTTTTACAGTTACCGTGACATCATGGAAAGCTCCATTACATCCGCTTGCAGATGGCGTAACTCTATAGACCACGGTGCCAATCGTTACACCGTCAGTCGAGGTCAACACCTGGCTTATTGAATTACCTGTGCCTGCCGATGCTCCCGTCACATTAGAACTACTTTGGATAACCCAGCTATAGGTCGTTCCTGCAACCCCATTAGGATTTGAAATTGATATCGATGTTGAAAGCCCCGAACATATCGTTTGATCATTTGCGTCAACATCGGGAATGGGTTTAACCGTCACCACATAGTTAACCTGACTTCCATTGCAGCCGCCAAACGACGGAGTAACTGTATAGATGATAACTGCGGAAACGTTGGTGTTATTGATTGGTACATCCGTAATTGCTCCGTTCCCACTGGCGCTCACGCCGGTTAATGTTCCGATTACAGTTGAGGTCCATGAAAAAGTTGTCCCCGTGACTGATGACGTTGGCAAAAGATTTAAGGCGTCTCCACTACAAATATTGGCGATAAATGATGTTGAAGGGTCTGTGATCACTGGTTGGGGTGACACTGTAACAGTCACATCAACAAAACTACCGGTACATCCATTGGCCGTAGGTGTTATTCGGTAAGTGACAGATCCACTTGTTACTCCATCTGTTGATGTCAGCACCTGACTGATGAGGTTACCACTTCCGTTTGAAGCGCCCGTTAAATTCGAGCTGGTCAGCACTATCCAATTAAAGGTGGTGCCAACGACACCATTCGGATTGCTGATCGCCACACCACTGCTTTGTCCGCTGCATATCGCCGCATCTGAAGCAGAAACATCTGGAATAGGATTTACCGTGACAACATAGTCGCGTGTCACACCATTACAACCTCCGACAGAAGGTGTGATGGTATACGTCACCGTACCCGATACATTTCCTGTGTTTATTGGTGTATCGGTAATGGCACCATTGCCCGATACCGTAACGCCTGTTACGGGACCGTTAACCACGCTTGTCCATGTGTAAGTTGTCCCTCCAATACTGCTGGTAGGGGTAAAGTTAAGAGCTGTACTTCCGCAGACTGTTGTTTGCAGTTGCGCTGATGTATTGGTAATTACAGGTGTGGGAGAAACAGTAACTGTAACAGTGATTGGCAGACCATTGCAACCGCTGGTCGTCGGCGTAATTTCATATGTGACTGTCCCGCTGGTTATACCGTCGGTCGAAGTCAAAACCTGGCTGATAAGGTTTCCGCTTCCATTTGAAGCTCCGGTAACATTCGTGCTGCTTTGAACGATCCAATTAAATGTCGTTCCAACTACACCATTGGGATTGGTTATCACAATACTTGTACTTTGTCCACTACAAATACCCTGATCACTTGCCAAAACATCGGGAGTAGGACTAACCGTGACCACATAATCGCGAGGTGTCCCGCTACAGCCAGCAACCGACGGTGTGATCGTATAGGTTATGGTTCCGGAAATGTTCCCTGTGTTTATTGGAGAATCAGTTATCGCGCCATTGCCTGAAGGCGTCACGCCTGAAAGAGGACCCAGGACCGCACTTGTCCATGCAAATGTTGTACCTGCGATACTACTGGTCGGTGTAAAGTTCAGCGCTACACCACTGCATATTGTCGTCTGTAGCTGCGCGGACGTGTTTGTTATAACCGGAGATGGGGATACAGTGACGGTGACCAAAATTGGTATGCCAGCACATCCATTCGCAGAAGGCGTAACCTCATAAGTCACTGTCCCACTCGTTATGCCATCAGTTGAAGTCAACACCTGACTGATCAAGGAGCCACTCCCTGGGCTTGCCCCGCTTACATTTGTGTTGCCCTGTACGATCCAGGTGAACGTTGTACCACTCACTCCGTTGGGATTCGTAATCACTACGCTGCTGCTTTGACCACTACAGATACCCTGATCACTTGCGGTGGCATCAGGTATCGGGTTTACCGTAACAATATAGTCTCTGGAAATTCCTGCACATCCGCCGACCGAGGGAGTTATGGTGTAAATAACAATGCCGGTGGAGTTGCCTGTATTTACTGGTGTATCAGTGATTGCTCCAGCGCCCGAAGCGGTTATACCTGTTATCGTTCCAATTACGACACTACTCCACGCATAAGTTGTGCCCACGACACTGCCTGCCGGTGTAAAGTTTAATGCTGTTCCACTGCATACTGTTGTCTGCAATTGGGCCGATGTGTTGGTGATCACCGGTACAGGATTTACCGTTACCGTTACATCAAGGGTGCTGCCATTGCAGCCATTCGCCGTCGGTGTGATGCGGTAGGTAACTGTGCCGCTGGTGATCCCATCGGTTGAACTCAACACCTGGCTGATCAGCGTGCCGCTGCCCGCACTGGCCCCGCTCACATTCGTACTGCCCTGCACGATCCAGCTGAACGTGGTGCCACTTACTCCGTTGGGATTCGTTATCACTACA
>DASUGQ010000335.1:0-5016 GCA_036273935.1 Cyclobacteriaceae bacterium
TCGCAATAAAAGACAATATTGAAATGATGCCATTGTGGCATTAGCGCGTATGTTCAAAGCAATCCCAATTCAACTTGTGCAGGACGATTCGGACGATCTGATTCAAATGATAAATCCTGAACAGGAATCCGACCTGAAGCCGGACGATCTTCCCGAGGAACTTTCCATTCTGCCCATTAAAAATACTGTCCTGTTTCCCGGGGTTGTCATCCCGATAACAGTTGGTCGCCAGAAGTCGATAAAGTTGGTGAAAAAGGCGTACCAGGGAAATCGGATTATCGGAGTGGTCGCGCAAAAGAATCCTCAGGCTGAAGAGCCATTGACAGAAGATCTTTACAAGACGGGAACGATTGCCAGAATTATCAAGATGCTTGTGCTCCCTGATGGAAACACAACAATTATCATTCAGGGAAAAACGCGCTTCTATCTACGGGAGGTAGTTCAGGAAGACCCGTACCTGACTGCGCGTGTTGATTTGTTAACTGAGCAAAATGTCAATATTAATAATCGGGAGACAAAGGCGTTACTGCAATCATTGAAGGAGGCGGCGTCCAAGATGTTAAAGCTTAATCCTGAGATTCCGCAAGAAGCACAGGTAGCGCTTGATAACATACAGAGCATGTCGTTCCTCATTCACTTTCTGGCGTCCAACCTGAATGTAGATGTTGTAGACAAGCAGAAGATTCTTGAGACTCAAAACCTGATCGATCGCGGAACACTGCTGTTGCAATATATGTCGCGCGAAATTCAGATGCTGGAAATTAAACAGGAGATTCAAAAGAAGGTCCACACCGACATCGATCAACAACAGCGCGATTATTTTCTGCGACAACAAATAAAAGTTCTTCAGGATGAGTTGGGTTTTGATGGACCCGATAAGGAGGTAGAGAATTTGCGAAAGCGTGGAGAAACCAAGCGGTGGTCGAAAACAGTCGCCGAACATTACAATAAGGAACTGGATAAACTTTTGCGTATCAATCCTGCCGCAGCAGAATATCCTGTGGCGATGAATTATGTTGAGTTCATGCTTGACCTTCCATGGGGAGAATATTCGGAAGATAACTTTGATTTGAAGCGAGCCAAAAAGATTCTTGACCAGGATCATTTTGGTTTGGAGAAAGTGAAGAACAGGATTCTTGAATATCTCGCGGTGTTGAAACTGAAGCAAGACATGAAAGGGCCGATCTTGTGTCTTTACGGTCCTCCAGGCGTCGGAAAAACTTCGCTTGGAAAATCGATCGCAAAAGCATTGAACAGAAAATATACACGAATGTCTCTGGGCGGCGTTCACGACGAGGCAGAAATCAGAGGTCACCGCAAGACCTATGTTGGCGCGATGCCGGGAAAGATTTTGCTCAACATTAAAAAGTCGCAGACGTCCAATCCGGTTTTCATTCTGGATGAAATTGATAAGGTGAAATCGGATTTTCGCGGCGACCCATCTTCAGCATTGCTCGAAGTGTTAGATCCTGAGCAGAACGTTGCGTTTGGAGATAACTTCCTTGAGGTGGAGTACGACCTCTCCAAAGTATTATTTATTGCTACGGCAAATGCATTGGATACAATTCATCCCGCGCTGCGCGATCGAATGGAAATCATTGAGATCACCGGCTACACTCAGGAGGAGAAGACAGAGATTGCCATCCGTCATCTTATTCCCAAACAATTGAAGGAGCATGGCCTGAAATCATCACAGGTCAAGTTTCCCCGAAAAATAATTGCCAAAATAATTGAAAACTACACCCGTGAATCGGGGGTGAGAAGTCTGGAGCGCAAAATCGGCAGCGTTGTGCGTCACGTAGCCAAGTCGGTAGCGATGGAGGAGGAATATGAAAAAGTTATTTCCGAAGATGTGATCAGAAAAGTTCTGGGAGCTGAAATATTTGACGAAGAATTATATCAGGGCAATGAAACAGCAGGGGTGGTAACGGGCCTTGCCTGGACGCAAGTTGGTGGCGAGATACTTTTTGTCGAATCGAGTCTGAGTAAAGGAAAAGGTGTTCTTACCATATCGGGTCAGTTGGGCGAAGTCATGAAAGAGTCGGCCGTAGCAGCCCTTTCGCATCTGAAATCTAATGCTGATTCTTTGGGGATTGACCAACGGATATTTCAGCAATACGACCTGCACATACATGTCCCCGCGGGAGCAGTGCCCAAAGATGGACCGTCTGCAGGTATAACGATGTACACATCACTGGCTTCAATTTTTACCCAGCAAAAGGTGAAATCCAAACTCGCCATGACGGGTGAAATAACCTTGCGCGGCAAAGTTTTACCGGTAGGCGGTATCAAGGAAAAAATACTGGCTGCCAAGCGAAGTGGTATAAAGGAAATTGTATTGAGTTCAAAGAACAGGCGAGACATCGAAGAGATCGAGCCACATTATATTAAGGGATTAACCTTCCACTATGTCGACACTGTGGAAGAAGTACTAAAGACTGCCCTGTTAAAAGAGAAGGTGAAAAATCCTGTCAAGTTCTCATTGAATGAGGATAAGCGATTAACGAGCGTATTCAATAATTAGCAGTGACGCGATAACGGGAAAAAACTTCTGAATAGTGACCCAAAAGATTTTTTTGTATCTCTTTGTTGTTTTTCCCACTTCAGCTTTTGCCCAAATCGGAGGCAAGCATTCTTTTGAATTTCTCAATGTGCCTGGAAATGCCCGATTGACTGCGTTGGGCGGAGTGAATGTTTCATTGGTGGACCGCGATCCCAATTTTTTTTACGCCAGCCCGGTTCTGGTTGGTGATACTTTGTCAGGTTGGGGTTCTGCGGGATATCAGTTTTATGTGGCCGATATTGGTCAGGCGGTGTTTTCTTATTCTCCAACTTTCAAGAAGATCGGCACACTGTCGATTGGAATTTCAAACATGTCTTACGGAAATATGAAGGCCTATGATCAGACGGGACTGGAAATTGGTGATTTCAAGTCTGCCGAGACTGTGCTTGTTGTAGGCAAAAGCCACCAGGTGAATCATTTCCGGTTTGGCATAAATCTCAAAGGAGCATTTTCCTCCATTGCAGGTTATCGCGCCACTGCCTTGCTGGTCGATCTTGGAGGAATGTTTATTCATCCTAACCGGGAACTTACGGTTGGTCTTGCCATTAAGAATTTAGGATTTATCGTATCCGAATATTCCGACACCAGCGACTCCTCTTTGCCGTTTGATGTGCAGATAGGCACAACCTTCAAGCCGGAGCACATGCCGTTTCGGTTTTCCATTACTGCTTACAATCTTACGCGGGCAGATATTTCTTATTATGACCCGACGATGGGAAATGAAGAGCCTGAAACTTTGGATAAGGTCTTGCGTCACTTTAATTTTGGTGTGGAATTGCTTTTGCATCGAAATGTAAATATTCTGCTGGGCTACAATTACCTTTTGCATAAAGAACTAAGGTTGGAAAATGCCGGAGGAAGTTCCGGTTTGTCGTTTGGCTTTAGTGCCCGGATCAAATCTTTTGAATTTGTGTTCAGCAGAAGCAGTTATGTTGTCGGAACCGCTGGCTACAATCTTACTTTGTCGGCTAACCTTAATAAAATAATGAAACGGTCTTAGTGTTGTTTTTATGATGGAGAATAAATATTTAACGCCCAGCCAAATCGTAGTCGAATTGGATAAATATATTATCGGGCAATTTGATGCGAAACGCAACGTTGCGATAGCTCTGCGTAATCGCTGGAGAAGAATGAGTGTAAAATCGGAAATACAAGCTGAGATTGTTCCGAATAATATTCTGATGATTGGTGCAACCGGCGTTGGAAAAACAGAAATAGCAAGGCGACTGGCCCGTATTGCAGACGCGCCTTTCGTGAAAGTAGAAGCCTCCAAATTTACAGAAGTTGGTTATGTAGGAAGGGATGTTGAGAGTATGGTGAGAGACCTGGTGGATCAGTCCGTTAATCTTGTAAAGGCCCGAAAGAAGGAGGACGTCAAAGAGAAGGCTGCCTTTGCCGTAGAGGAAATCATTCTGGATGCCTTGATTCCCCCCTTGCGTCAACAAACATCAAAGGCGCCTGGATTTTCTCCCACTGCCGAGACATCGGCTCCCGAAAGTGATGCTGAACTGAATGAACGCACGCGAAATCTTTTTCGTGATAAAATCCGCAATGGAGAACTGGAGGAAAGAAAAATCGAAATACAGATCAAAGCCAGTGGCGGTCCCGGAATTGGTATGATCGGTGCGGGTATGATGGACGATGTTTCAATGATGAACCTTCAGGACATGATTAATGGCATGATGCCCAAGAAGAGCAAGAAAAGAAAAGTTACGGTCGCAGAAGCGAGGCGAATCCTGCTGGAGGAAGAAGCCGCCAAGCTTATTGATATGGACGAAGTGAAAGACGAGGCCATTCGCAAAGCTGAAGAAACAGGGATCATTTTCATCGACGAAATTGATAAAATTGCATCAGGTGGCAAAAAGGGTGGCGGGCCAGATGTGAGCCGGGAAGGCGTGCAACGCGATTTATTACCGGTGGTTGAGGGATGTACAGTCAATACAAAGCACGGTATTATTAAAACCGATCACATCTTATTTATCGCTGCGGGAGCGTTCCACATTTCAAAGCCGTCCGACTTGATTCCCGAGCTGCAGGGCCGGTTTCCAATTCGGGTTGAATTGGACAATCTTACCAAAGATGACTTTATCCGGATTTTGAAAGAACCTAAAAACGCGTTGACCAAGCAATACATGGCCCTTTTTGAAGCGGAAGACGTGAGTGTTGAGTTTTCGCAAGATGCCATCGAGGAGATTGCCCAAACAGCTTTCACCATAAATGCTGAGATCGAGAATATCGGCGCCAGGAGACTTCATACCGTCATGAGCAAGTTGTTGAACGAATTCCTTTTTGATGTTCCTGATAAAATCAATAATAATGCAAAGATTTTCATTGATGCCGCTATGGTGAAAAATAAGCTGAGCGGTTTCGTGAAGAACAAAGATCTTAGTGAGTACATCCTGTAATTTTTTTAATGCAGAGGATCTGTATAATTTTTTTGTTTGTAGGAATAA
>DASUGQ010000336.1:0-10335 GCA_036273935.1 Cyclobacteriaceae bacterium
GGGAAGCTCAAATGTCTGCGCATAATGCTCAAGGAAATCGGCCATCTCATCTTTCGTTGGAAAATAATGAGCATGTGCCGGGAAGGGCATTCCTGGAAGTCCGTCGTAGCGGGCGGGTGTAAACAGTCTCAACGAATCCCACCGATTCCGCCAGGCGTCACCAACCCGGTCATTGGCATCGAGTATAAGAAACGGAATGTCGTACTTCCTGAGGTAGTAACCGGCGCTGAGGCCAGATTGTCCTCCACCAATTACAATGGTAGTGGTCCGGTAAGGTTGATCGGGTTTCGGTGACGAACCATTTGAAGTTACGTTCACTTTTTTACCTTGAGCTTCTATGTTTATCGTGGTCATAACGCATTTTTTTTTGTTTACACATTCCTGTTCGGCGGCGAAGTGCCTTGCCACTTCAAAATTGGTGAGATATTGTACAGGATGAATCAGTGGTACCACGTAATTTCAAATTCTCCAGCACGTAAAAAGAAGAAGATCGCTTACCTGGAAGGTAAATTCCGGCTGGCGAATGAGGCGGCGTGGGCCCGGGCCGATTTGCCGGAAGTCCCCAGTTTCTGGTAAATGTTTGACAGGTGTTTTTCTACTGTGCGCAAGCTGATGCACAAGGTGTCTGAAATTTGTTCATTGCTTTTCCCTTCCGCCACAAGCCGGAGGATGGCCAACTCCCTTTTTGTAAACCCTTGTTCATTCGTTGTATTCACGCCGAGTTCCCGGAGTTGTTGCCTGGATTTCTCAAGATCGCGCTTGGCGCCCAGGGTTTTAAAAACGCTGATGGCCTTATTCAATTCATGCTCAGCCTGGCCGTGGTCGCGGAGTTTATCGAGGGCGCGGGCAAGTGCTACGCGCGCTCGTGCAGCTTCAAAGGGAGACAGAATTTGTTCATAGAGATCAATGGCGTCTTCCAGGTCTTTTCGGGAGAGTTCATAATTTCCCAGGCCATAATTGAGGCTTCCCTTTGCGTTCAGATAGGCAGCGCGGAAAGGAAGTACGTCGATCGTGGCGGCTATTTCCTTTAGCTCGTTCAGACTTTTTTCCGCTTCATCAAGCTGACCCAGTTTCACGTTGATTTGAATAAACAACTCAAGGCCGGCAACGCGTTCCGTTTTTTCATTCGGGGGAACTTGCCTGAGGAACCGGTCAGTCATGTCATAAGCCTGTTTGAATTCACCGGTGTCATAGAGCAGGGCAGCGCACGGTAAGGCTTTCGGACCGGCGGATTTGATTTCATCAAAGAGCGTTGCTGCTTCCGTCCACCTTCCCTGGCGCCTTCTGAGATCGGCGAGACGAAGGATGCCTGCATTGACTCCGACGGGCCTGAGTTTTTTCAGTTCATCTATTGCTGTGGTAAGTTCGCGATCGGCCTCCTGCCATTCTCCCTTCCATATCAATACGGATGCATATTGAGTTCTGCAGGTTGCAAAGACTGCTTTATGTCTCCATCGCATGCAAAGCTCCTGCACTTTCAGGCACCATTGCCCGGCCCGGTCAAAATCACGGGCACGCTGACAGGCATCAATGAGGAAACAACACGTGGTCGTGATGGAGTGAATATCGCCTGATTCATTGTTCATGGCGAGAAGGGTGGCTTCGTCAAGAAGTTGCATTCCTTCTCTTACCATCCCCTTGGTTACCAGAATGAATCCTTTCAATGCTTCTGCAATCATAAGGTTTCCCACCGCATCCAGCGATTTGCTCAGCGCGATGGTGTCGTCGAGTAAGGATAAGGCCTGTGGAATATTCTTCTCGATCCTAAAAGATAAGTTGGCTTTAAGCGTCTGGATAAGACAACGTTCCTTACACCGGTCAATTCCCTCCAACAAATTTTCAGCACGCTGAAACCAACCACTGGCAATGGCAAACTCGCCGTTATATTCCAGGTATGTGAGTCCCAGCCAGCTTGCCGTTCGCGAGGCGCCCTGCTTGTCATTTTTTTCAAGATAGGCATGATGAGCCTGCGTACGAAGTTCGAAAACACGTGGCATGTCATTGAGCCACCAGTATGCCCACGCAAGCTCTTCGAGCGCTTCCGCAGAAGGTTCTGATTGCACGGCACGTTCAAGGTCGCTCCTTGCTTCCTCCCAGGCGCCCACTGCAAGTGCATCCTTCCCGATTTTTAGAAAATCCTCCTTCATTATGCGCTTCTTTACTAACTTAACATTATTACCGGCAATACCGTCAGGAAATTAAGCAAAATAACTTGAGATGCCTTTTGTTCATAGCCGTGATCATCACTGCCTACTTTTATGGGTATGGCCAGGAAAATATTTTTGGCGACACAGCGCTGATCAGCGACATTCAGGCGAAATGCTCATCCCTTTACAATACCCAGGACAAAACGGATTTCTTCGTCACAAAAAAGAAATTCTATAAGCACCAGGTCAGCGGCACCAACATCGTGGCGTATTCTAAAAAAGGTAATTTGTTTCGAATTGTCGTTAACACCTATGTCAGGGATGGTCAACTCAGTGGGGAATATTTTTATTGGGAGAATAGTCTAATAATGATCTACGAGACATTGGAGTACTATGCCGAATCAAGTCCTGAGGGACAAGTGAAAAATTTCATGGGGATTCCGTTTTGGGAAACCCGCTTTTATTTTGATGATAGCAAAATCGTTGCGCACAAGCATACAGGAAGACGCGATGTTGGTAAAGATTATTCTGGCGGAAATGAAATGGCCGAATCAAACAACATCCTCAATTTTGTTAAAGGGCAGGTCTTTATTAAGTAAGCATTAATTTTAATGATGTTCCGAATAGCTGGACACGCTCCCCAAAGCAGAAGGATTTAGGGTGAGGTTCTTTTTTCAAACCAACCAACTCGATTCGCCCGTAAGCAAGCTCTGTAAATCACCTTCACCTTTCGTTACGATCTCGTGTTGAATCTGGTTCACCACCCGCTCCTCGTACGGCGCCCGGTGAATGGCTTGCAATACACCCATCGGGCGGGGCAGATCATCTGTGTAGGTCATGTTGGCAAGAATAAAAGCCAGCGTACTGTCTTTCTCATTGTGAATGAGCAGATCATTTACGCTATACTCACCCTGGTCCAGGTTAACGACCCTCGGCGTATAGCCATCCAGTATGATGCCTTTGTTTTTAGTCTTTCCAAAAATCAACGGTTTGCCGTGCTCCAGGAATATCGTCGAGTTGTCCCGCGTATCGGCGTTCGTGTAGAGATCAAATGCGCCATCATTGAATATTCTGCAGTTCGTGTAGATCTCGACAAACGATACTCCCTTATGATCAAACGCCCTTCTCAACAGTTGCTGAAGTTGTGGCCGGTCCTTGTCATGACCGCGTGCAACAAAGGTAGCGCCCGAGCCTAACGCCAGTGCTACAGGATTGAACGGATCATCCAGCACGCCAAGAGGAGACGATTTCGTGATTTGTCCCCGGTGTGACGTGGGAGAATATTGCCCCTTTGTCAGGCTGTATACTTCATTGTTGAACATTAACACATTGATGTCGACATTGCGGCGGCAGGCGTGAATGAAATGATTGCCGCCGATGCTCATGTTATCACCATCGCCCGTTACTACCCAGACACTTAAGTCCGGCCTGGCAATTTTCAACCCGGAAGCAATGGCCAGTGCCCGACCGTGAATGGAATGGAAGCCATACGTGTCCATGTAGTAGGGGAATCTTCCAGAACAACCTATGCCGGAAACAAAAACGATTTTTTCCTTGGGAAGACCCAACTCAGGCATAAGCCGTTGCGCCGGCGATAACACCGAGATGGCTCCGCATCCTGCGCACCAGCGCACGTCAATGTTCGGTTTAAAATCCTTTGCTGTGTAGACCAGTTCACCTATGTGCGGTTTCTCCAGCAGTTCGTCAATGATGGTTTTCATATCACAATTTCTTTTTCCGTTAAATGACGTTCTATTTCATCTTCTACTTCTTTGGACTTGAAAGGTTTACCCTGGACCTTATGAATGCCGATGACGGGTTTCAGAAATTTTGCCTGCAACAGGAACTGAAGCTGACCCATGTTCAGCTCGGGTACTGCGATGCGTTGAAACCGATTCAATATTTCGCCAAGATTTTTTGGGAACGGATTCAGGTACCGCAGATGAAGAAATGACAGCGCATATCCCTTCGCTTTAAGTCGTTCGTAAGCGGTCTTTGCCGCCCCATACGTGCTCCCCCAACTGATCATTAAGAGGTCCCCTTCCTGATCTCCTTCCACAATCGCCGCAGGAATATCATCGGCAATGCGATCAACTTTTTCCTGGCGCAGGTAAACCATCTTTTCATGGTTTAGGGAATCGGAACTCACATTTCCCGAACCATCTTCTTTTTCAAGTCCGCCGATGCGGTGTTCCATTTTCTCAAAACCCGGGATAGCCCATTGGCGGCGAAGCGTTTTCTCATCGCGCTTGTATGGCGCGAAGCCCACAGGGTCTTTTGTGAAGAACGCCTGGATGTCGGGAAGACTTGCCACGGATGGAATTTTCCATGGCTCGGAAGCCTGGCCAATGTACCCGTCACTAAGAATTAAGACGGGTGTCATATATTTGAGTGCAATGCGCACCGCCTCCAGTGTAATGTCGAAACAATCTACGGAACCCGACGCTGCCAGGATCGGCATGGGCGCTTCACCATGGCGACTGAACATGCCCATCAATAAATCACTTTGCTCAGTCTTGGTAGGGATTCCCGTGGAAGGGCCGGCGCGTTGAACGTCAACGATAATCAGCGGCAATTCCGTCATCACGGCCAATCCCATCGCTTCTGTTTTCAATGAAAGACCGGGGCCGCTCGTTGTTGTTGCAGCAAGGCTTCCGCCAAAAGCCGCGCCAATGGCACTGCAGATGCCGGCGATCTCATCTTCGGCCTGCAAATGTTTGACGCCGTATTTTTTATATCCTGAAATAGCATGCAGGATGTCCGTTGCCGGCGTGATGGGATAGGAGCCGAGGAAAAGCGGAAGGTTGGCTTTTCGCGCCGCCACCACCAATCCCAGGGCGATGGCTTCATTGCCCGTGATGCTTCGATAACGCCCGGGTGGCAAGGGTGAACGATCCACGACATATTGCTTCTGAAACTCCGGATTTTTCTCTGCATAGTTCCATCCTGCGCGCATAGCGTGAATGTTTGCCAGGATCACATCGTCTTTTCCCTTGAATTTTTTATTGATCCAGGTTACAGTGGGCTCAACGGGGCGGTGGAACAGCCAGTAGGCTATACCGAGGGCAAAAATGTTTTTCGTCTTGCTGATGAGTCTGGAGGCGATATCTGTTTCACTTAAGGCTTCCTTCAGCACCTTTTCAAAATCAAACTTGTGGACTTCATAATCTTTCAGGGTTCCGTCTTCCAGCGGATTGGATTCATATTTCGCGAGCGAAAGATTTCGTGCATCAAACCCTTCGGTGTTGGCGATGATGATCCCGCCTTTCTTCATGTTACGAAGATTTACCTTCAGCGAAGAAGCGTTCATGGCGATGAGCACATCAATAAAATCACCTGCTGTGTGAATGTTGTGGGTCCCGAAGTGTATCTGAAAAGCACTCACACCATAGAGTGTACCTTCCGGGGCGCGTATTTCAGAGGGATAATCCGGGAAGGTGTTGACCTCGTTGCCGGCGAACCCTGAGGTTTCCGAGAATTGTGTACCTGCCAGTTGCATGCCGTCGCCGGAGTCCCCCGCAAAGCGGATGGTGGCTTCTTCAAGGTGTTCTAATATTTTTGTCATAACACTTGGTTGCGTTAGTGTAAAAGAAAAGGGTAGGAAAAGTTACCCTTCGCGTGATTGCCGGCTTATGATTTAGGTCAATGAAAAAGGTGAGGAATGTTAGGGAGGCACACGGCAGCCAACTTGCAGAGTGAAATTTTTCTTTATGGTAATCATTAAAAAAAACGACTGACATTATTTCAGTCCGGATGGATCGGGCCTGACACTCCGAACCGTCTCAGTACCGTCTCCCTACCGTGTCAGTACCTTCTGAATAGAGGGGATGTTTTGCGGCGTGGCTTTACCTGTTTTTAGGGAGGAGGGATGCCGACATGGCGACCAAGGTGAAATGAGATATATGGCGTATATTAGCCACTGTGGCGAATAGCCAATTGTTGCCGGCAATACATTCATGGAAAGTGAGATTCAAATATTAAAACAGCAAATAGCGTCTGACAATTGGGAAATAAACCTTTCGGCAGCGGACAGACTGGGGGACATTGGGACTGACGAGTCTGTTCAGCCATTATTGGACAACTTGAAGTCGGATGACAATTTTAAGAGGAACGCTGCAGCACTTGGACTGATGCGAACAAAGAATCAAAAGTATTTTGACTCATTAATGAATAGAATTAAAGAACTGGGACCGGATGAAGATAGAGGGACTTTGGTTTTTGCGCTTGAGGCCTTTGATTGTAGTTCAAATCTATACGATATAGTTGACCTGTATTTAAATGGAAATGCTGAAGTGAGGATGGGGACAACGACAATACTTAATGACCAAAAATTTAAGCTAACAAGAAAGGAGATTAAAAGAGTAAGCGACCTACTTCATAGGTTCAACTATTCGCTTGACGGATTTAAAATTTCCTACGAGATCACAGACTGACCTAATGAATGTACAGCCGGCAACAACGGCTATGCATCATTGCTTTTATTTAATTATTTTTAAAGGATAAAAGCAACGCTGCATAGCCAGACGTTAGCTGCAATTGCCACCGGACAATGACGACTTACTAAGAAATGGAAATCAAAAGACCAACATGGCAGACAAAACAGACTTGTCCTGACTGCGGACAAGGTTATCCGACATTTTGCTATTGTCCCAAGTGTGGTTTCGTGACATTAGTGTGTGAAGAGACTGGGGACACATTTAAGAATCCGAGAAATTTCGATGATGGGTTCGTGGACGAATGTCCAAACTGCGGACAGGAGAAAACAATTGACTTTGAGACGGCTGACTCGGACCGAATTCTGAAAAATGGATTTACTACAGACGACTACGAATAATGCCGTTAAATCATTCGAACAAATACGCAGAGCTAACTGACAATCAATTTCTCTGGATTGGCAAAATAGTTATTGAATTTTCAAACATTGAATTTCTGCTCAAAAATCTTCTGAGTAGACTATTGATGACGTCAGACTTTTTAGGCAGGACTTACACGGATAATTTAAATATTGCAAAAATTCAAGATTCAATAGAAAATGCTTTGGATATACATTCCCGCAGATTTGGCGAGAATATAATCGACTCAAAAAAGATAAAGGAAATTAAAGACTTGAATGCAAGAATCAACTCGATAAGAGGTGAAAGAAATAAATTCGCTCACTATTGTTGGTCAAGGTGGGACGACAAAGCAATATTCGGAGCAAAAATGGGCGGACAAGTGCCTAAACACAACAAACCAAATAAAGACTCAAGAAAGATTACAAATTCAGAAATGGAGAAAATATACAAGACTGCTTACGACATTGTTGAAGACTTGATGAAGCTAGTTTATTCTCTTCCTGAGATTGACGAGAAAGAATTGTTTGATCGACATAAGAAAAAGTGAAAGGTGGCAACAGCAGCTAACATCGTATATAAAACATGCCGGCACAGTTGATTTTAATTTATTATTTTGGAGTGCCGGCACTTTTTATATACAGGCGTTGTAGGTAATGCGCTAATAAAGATGAAACCAAAGAATTACTTAATGACACTTTTGACGCTATCGACTCTGACCCTTTACGGACAGACTAAGAAGTGCGATGAAACAAATTTTCACTCGATAAGTGAGAAGGTTGGAAAGCTGACCCAAAACGAAATAGCGGACTTTCTGCTAACCTTTGGAGAAGAATGTAGAAATAATGTTGAGTATTCCGAGTTGAGTAATGAATTACTTTTCAAGCTTTTGGACAAGCAGACTGAGCTGACTTTAAAGACAATTGAAAAAGAAGAAAGTAAAATCGAATTAAAAACCATCTTGGAAGATCTTGAGGAGCCAATCAGTTACACCCCTGACTTTAAAAAATTGCT
Source organism: Cyclobacteriaceae bacterium (assembly GCA_036273935.1). Taxonomy (GTDB): domain Bacteria; phylum Bacteroidota; class Bacteroidia; order Cytophagales; family Cyclobacteriaceae; genus ZC4RG29. The sequence continues at coordinate 7,994 of DASUGQ010000336.1, forward strand.
CACCAAGATTAATGCCGTTAGCGTGAATGACAAGCTTAAAGGACAGGTAATCGAGAGACTTAAAACGGCTGACGAAAAATATTAGGGTGACGCGCACTACCTACAACAAAATGTATGTGCCATTGTGGGGCTCAGTTTAAGTTTTTAGTTTTATCTTTCAAATAATGTTTGGTGTCATGGGACAATTTACTAATCTTAAACCCACAACGTCACATACATAAACGTTGTGGGTCATGCCGCCAGGACAGAGACGATCAGACCCACATTGGCACATTTGCTTGCCGCTCAATTCCAGCGCGACACCAAAGCAAGCAAAAGAGCCAACTTTGCAACAGCGCCAGTAGTAACTCATAAAGTCTATGAAAGAAATAGTTGATGAATTAAAAAAGCTCGACCTAAAATCTAACCCTTACGACAAGGCAAAAGAATTGATTTCTAAAATTCAGAAGTATGGATTAATTCAGACTACACTTCACCCGAATAAGGTTGTGATACGAGCAAGACCAAACAGAGACAAGGAAAGACATACTACCAAAGACTCAGTTTCATTCAAACCTTCAAAATTTAACACTACATATCAAAGGGCCAGTACTCCAAACAACACTATGTTTTATGGCTGTGTTGTTCCAGAAAAGATTGGAATAGGCGAACCTGATACTTCACGAGTCACAGCAATATTTGAAGCTAGTGATCTAATTAGAAATGACAAGGATGGCGAAGAAATTGTGACATTTAGCAAATGGGTGGTAACAAAGGATATTCCTTTAATAACAATAGTTTATAGCAAGGATTATGCAAAGACAAGTGTTTTTGCAACGGAATTAAATGAGTTATATCTCCAGATGCTGAAGGGACTATCAGAGGAGCTCAGAACTAACAGCTTAATCGTTTCTGAGTTCTTCGCTAATGAATTTGCGAAGTTAGAAATAGTTGATCATACCGATTATTTGATTTCGGCAATATTCACTGAATTATTAATTATGAAGGGACAAGGTGGAGTTTACTATCCAAGCGTTAGAACGGAAGGAGCTGGGTTCAATGTGGCAATACATCCTGACTATGTTAATGGCGCAATGAGCTTACAAGCTGTTGGAGAATGTACTCTGTACAAAAAGGGAAAACAAATACTTATGGACAACGACACTTTTTATATTCTCAAAGATCAGAAGGACACTTTTCAGTATCAAGAGATAGTAGACCCGACTGTAAGAACGGGTCGCGAGACAATGTTAAAAATTTTGAATGGAGAGATAAAAATTTGATTGAGTACGTTTAAGGATTAGAAAGTAAAAATGGAAGAAGAAATAAAGTCGTTGGATGCTGCGCTTATTAACCTTGTGTCACTTGAGAAAGACCTAGGGACGAAATTTGAATTAAGGACATTGGGAACAGTGGTGCAAGGAACTATTTGTTTTTTAACTATTGCGGCTAACACTTTAGACGAAGGAAAAAGAAGACTAAAATTCAGCAAGAAGGATGATTGGAATAACTTGATGGCTTTCATCAATAGAGCATTTTATGCCAATTTACACACAGCGATAGAAGTCGAGCTTTTGGAATTCTGCTCACGTAAGAATATTGAAGTGAGCTTGACTCAAAGAAGGAAACGGATAGAGGAGTTTGAACAGACTCTTAAACCTAAGATACCGCCATCATTAACAGCCGAAATAGAATCATTTATTCAGAAGATATTGCCTGACCGACCTTCAACACTTGATATTTTAAACTCTGCTTTGAAAGAGACTCAATTCAGCAAGGAGGACAAAAAGTATTTTAGAAATCTGTACGAGGCCCTTTCTGTTTTAAGAAACAAGTCTTCCCATTCAGATATTTCACTAACAGACGGAGACAAGCTAAAATTAGAAAATGCTCAATTGACCTTTTTAGTGACTTCCAGCGGGACATTACAATCTCAACCAGGACACTATTCACATTTGGCAAAAATGGTAAGCCTATTTTTAGAAAGACTGAGTTGAAGACGGATAACCTCACAAAATCGCACCAATGCAAATGCCGCACAACCCGTACGCAAACCAAAGCATTTGCATCCGTGCTCAGTTTCTGCAATGGCGGCACGAACCCACAACAAAAGCTATTTGCAATGGCTGGGTGAAGTGTAAGTATAAAGTTTTATCTTCGCTATTACGTTTGGTCACGGTGGACAAATATGTTTTCAAAAGCCAGCCACTGCAAATAGCCAAACGTGTGTGTCTTGAACTCTACCGAGTTGTAACGGTGGGGATGCTGTACAAAAGATGGAAGACTTTTTGGAAGATCAGCAATCATGTGGAGGTCGAGCGAACCGAACTGGCCAATGAACTGATCGGAAGAAGAGAATTGAA
>DASUGQ010000337.1:0-6014 GCA_036273935.1 Cyclobacteriaceae bacterium
ATCGCTATCGTTCTGTGTTCGTTATCTTCTGCTTGAATGGATATTGCAACATGTGCTGAAGGAATGAGGGAAGGAATCTTATCTGGCCACTCTACAAAACAATACTGCCCTGAATAAAAATATTCATCCGTTCCGATTTCATAGGCTTCTGCTTCATTCTTTATTCTATAAAAGTCAAAGTGAAAAATACTCCCTGCCAGCGACCTGTACTCGTTCACAATCGAAAAGGTGGGGCTACTCACCAAATCCTGTACGTCCAACGAACCGCAGATTGCCTTAATGAGTGTGGTCTTTCCGGATCCCATTTCGCCGTGAAAGAGCCATATTTTTCTTCCGGCAGCCTGCCTGATCAACTCGTTCGCTACCGCTTGAAGCCCTTTGATATTTACCCCCTCATAGGTCCTCAGCTCCTCGTCAGAAAGCATTTTTCGAAGTTAAGAAAATTATGGGGATTATCATTTCCTCCATACTCACCCCACCGTGCTGAAAAGTATCTTTATAGAAATTAACGTAGTAGTTGTAGTTATTCGGGTAAGCAAAAAACTGGTCTTCAATCGCGAAAACGTATGATGTTGAGACATTGAGCTTGGGCAGGAACAACCGTTCAGGGCGGGACACTACCATAACCTTGTCTCCATCATAGCCCAGGTTCTTTCCTTGCTTGTACCTCAGGTTAGTATTTACCGTCCTGTCGCCGATAATTTTGAATGGACGTTTCACCCGGATGGTGCCATGATCGGTTGTAATAACCAAACGGGTTTTCTTCTCCGATATCTTTTTGAGAATGTCGATCAACGGTGAGTGTAAAAACCACGATTTGGTCAATGAGCGATAGGCCGACTCATCCGGCGCAAGTTCCCGAACCATCGCCATATCTGTGCGGGCGTGAGATAGCATGTCGACGAAGTTGTAGACAATGACATTCAGATCATTCTGAAATAAATTATTTACCGTGTCGGCAAGGTCGCGCCCCTCTTCAAGGTTCTTTATCTTGTGATAAGAAAACTTAATGTTCAGGTTATTGCGCCTCAATTGCTTTCCAAGAAATTCATCTTCAAAATTATTCTTGCCCTCCTCTTCATCCTCACCAATCCAAAGGTCGGGATGTGACTTCGCCATCTCACTTGGGAGTTGCCCGCTGAAGATGGCGTTCCTTGCATACGCTGTAGTGGTGGGTAGAATCGAATAATAAGTTGACTCTTCAGTTACTGCGAAGTATTCTGTCAGAACGGGTTCAATAACCTTCCATTGATCATAACGAAGGTTATCAATGACAACCATAAAGGTCGGCTGATCCTTGCTGATGATCGGAAAAATTTTTTTCTTCATCAGCTGGTGCGATAGCAAAGGTTTCTCGGCGTTGGGATCGTTGAGCCAATGTTCGTAATTTCTGATGATGAATTTGGCAAAGCTGGCATTGGCTTCATTTTTCTGCATGTCCAGCACCTCTGCCATATCTTCATTTTCCGCCTGGTCCATTTCAGTCTCCCAAAACACGAGCTTTTTATAAATGTCGGCCCATTGCTCATGATTCATGTTATCCTGAAAGGCCATGCTGATTTTACGAAACTCCTGCTGATAATTCAGATTGGTCTTTTCAATGACAAGCCGTTTATTATCCAGAATCTTTTTAATTGAAAGCAGGATCTGACTGGGATTTAACGGCTTGATCAGGTAATCAGCGATCTTGGATCCGATCGCCTCTTCCATGATATGCTCCTCTTCATTCTTTGTGATCATCACAACCGGAAGGTTCGGCTTGTTATTCTTGATCTGACTTAGGGCTTCCAGGCCAGACATCCCCGGCATGTGCTCATCTAGGAATACAACGTCGAAATGTTTTTCATCACTCAACTCCACAGCATCAGACCCGTTGTTTACGGGTGTTATATCGTAACCACGTTGTTCAAGAAAAAGGATATGCGGCTTCAATAAATCTATTTCATCATCTGCCCACAAAATGCTGTATCGTTGCATAGCTATAGATTCCTAAAAATTTTGAATGCGAATTTACTAATTCGATTGTACAAAGTTCAGGTTTATTGCCTTTAGTTTGACTAATGGCAATTCAAAGGGATATGATTTTCGGACGGATTGAGAAATAGAGAATTTAACTATCCCAATAGTTCTCTAAATGCACGATTTGCCTGTTCAAAATCGAATTTGCCGATGGCGTTGTCCATCATTCTCCTGATATCATCATTACAGAGGTTACCGATGCTGCCTTCGTGGACGTGGTTAACGGTTCGGCCGGGATTATAGCTGCCTTGTTCAATTTCCAGTCCTACTTTCTTATAAGCATCCCGAAAGGGAATACCAGACAATACGAGTTTGTTTACTTCCTCCACGCTAAAGAGAAACTTGTACTTGTCATCATCAAGAATATTTTCGTTCACCTGTATGTTGCTTACCATTAGCTGCGCCATGGCCAGGCAGTCTTTAAGATTTTGAAAGGCAGGAAAAAGAATTTCCTTTAACAATTGGAGATCCCGATGATAACCGGATGGCAAATTTGCGGTCAGCATCATCACATCATTCGGAAGTGCCATGAGTTGATTGCAGCGAGCGCGAATCAGCTCGAACACGTCCGGGTTTTTTTTGTGAGGCATAATGCTTGAACCGGTTGTGAGTTCGTCCGGGAAGCTGATGAATCCGAAATTCTGATTGAGAAACAAGCAAGCATCCATCGAAAGTTTTGCTAACGTCGCAGCCACGTTGGATAGGGCACCTGCAACAACACGTTCGGTCTTTCCACGCGCCATTTGTGCGTACACGACATTGAAGTTGAGATCCTCGAACCCCAACAGCTTGGTCGTTAATGTACGATTCAAAGGAAAAGATGATCCATAGCCGGCAGCGGATCCCAACGGATTTTTATTTACGATATGGTAGGCTGCTTCCATTGCAATCACATCGTCGACAAGGCTCTCTGCATAGGCGCCAAACCACAGACCAAATGACGAAGGCATGGCCAGTTGAAGGTGGGTATAACCCGGAAGAAGATTTCCTTTGTATTTTTCACTCTGTGCGAGGAGCAAGTCAAACAGGTCGTTAACATCCTTTACAATTTGCTGGAGTTCATATCGCAGGTACAACTTGATATCCACTAATACCTGATCATTTCTTGAACGGCCGCTATGAATCTTCTTGCCGATATCTCCCCGTTTCTTTGTCAGTTCAAGTTCAACCTGGGAGTGAATATCTTCGACGCTTTCTTCAACCTTAAATTCACCCGACTCAATTTTTTTATAAATATTTTTTAGCTCCGTTGAAAGGACATCGAGTTCGTGTTTTGTAAGGAGGTTGATCGATTGCAGCATCTGGATATGAGCCAAAGAACCCAACACATCAAATCGCGCCAGGTACATGTCCATCTCCTGATCATGCCCAATGGTGAACTTCTCAACTTCTTTCAACGATGTTTTATCTTTTTGCCACAGTTTCATGGAATTCAGGTTTAGCAGAAGGCTTAAAGCTAAAAGCAAAAAGCCATTCTATGCAAAGTATTATAGATTTAATATTTGTTGGGTTGTCAAAATCCGAGCATACTCGTCTTTCAGGTTCGACAGGGAGATTAAATGTATCAGCTGGGCACCATAGGTGATTTCATTTACACCTGCTTTATCAAAACATGCCGTAGCATCGGAGAGTACATAAGTAATATAGCCCAAATCACCAGCCATCCGAGCCGTTGCCTCTACAGAATTATTTGTAACAAAACCAACTACAGCAAGTTCCCGAATTCCCTGCTGTGACAATTCTTGCTGAAGCAAAGTATTGACGAAAGCATTTGCTGTTGATTTTGTCAGAAGAATTTCTCCATCACGCGGAATGATGAAATTCTTTAACGCATTTCCTTGCTGGCCCGGATGAAATGGCGACTGTTGATGGACCGAGTCATGCTTGATAAAAATAATGGGCCATCTTTTTTTTCGCCAATGCTCGATCAGCATCTCGATATTACGTTCAGCTTCTGGATTATTTCTATTTCCGCCCCAGTGATCTGTTTCATCAATTCCTTTTTGAACGTCAATTACAAGCAAGGCGGGATTGGAAGTTTTCATAATTCAAAGCAAAGCCTAAGGGGAAAAGATGTTTTACTAATTTACCGGGCACAGTAATTTTGTTATGTGCTAATGTTTCATCAAATCGTCCAGCAATTTAATGTATGTTTCAATTCCCTCGCGAATCTCATCTACATAGATGAACTCATCGGCAGAATGTGAGCGCGCGGAATCACCCGGACCGATTTTAACGGACGGCACTGGTATCAACGCCTGATCTGAGGTCGTTGGTGATCCATAAAGTTGAATTCCCAATTTCTTCGCCGACACGACGACCGGATGCCCATCCGAAATTCCAGAGGGTCTCATCCGCAAAGAACGCGGCGTGACCCGGCTTTTGACATTCTTCTCTATCACCTCTAATGCTTCTTCCAATGTATATCGATCGGTGACGCGAACGTCAATGGTAAATGTGCATTCAGCAGGTACTACATTATGCTGGCGGCCGGCGTTGATGATGGTGACGGTCATCTTCATCTCTCCCAATGTTGAAGACACCTTTGGGAATTTAAAGTCCCGAATCCATTCGATGTCATTCATTGCTTCGTAGATGGCGTTGATTCCTTCGTCACGCGCGGCATGTCCGGATTTTCCTTTCGCCACACAATCGAGAACCATTAGGCCTTTTTCCGCAGTTGCCATTTGGCAAAGCGTCGGCTCACCGACAATGGCAAAATCGATAGGTGGAAGTAACGACCAAATGGTTTCAATCCCATTGACCCCTGAAATCTCTTCTTCTGCGGACGCCGCCATGATCAAATTATATTTCAGATCAGGTTGATCATAGTAATGAAGAAAGGTGGCAATCAAAGCGACGAGGGGACCGCCGGCATCATTACTGCCCAATCCAAATAATTTTCCATCAATAATTTCCGGCTTAAATGGATCGCGTGTAAATCCTGAATTCGGCCGCACGGTGTCATGATGCGAATTCAATAATATGGTCGGTTTCGCAGGATTAAGATTCTTGCTCTTCACCCATACATTGTTAAGGTGGCGATTCGGTTGCACCTCGTGTCGTTTAAAGAATTCCCCGATGACCGACGCGGTCTTTTCTTCCTCCTTACTAAAAGAAGGTATTGCGATCAGTTCCTGAAGAAGATCCAGTGATTGCTGAAAAAATTGCTGGCGAAACTTCATTGGTCATCAATTATTTGGAGGTCATCGTAACGTTTAGAGGGTGATGAGAGTGCCCGCAGTCTGCTCACCGGTATTGGTGATAAGGTCATTGGCATCACCGATCAAAACTTCCTTTACGCCTTCGCGAATAGATGCAAATGCATTTTCGAGTTTTGGCAAAATACCATCGGCCAGAACATTTCGTGCTAACAATTCTTTATATTTTTCCTCCGTCATGTGTGTGACAACGGAATGCTCATTGTTCACATTCATCAATACACCTTTTTTCTCGAAGCAATAAATCAATCGAACATTGTATTCCTTACTGAGGGCCACCGCCAGCGTCGATGCAATGGTATCTGCGTTGGTGTTAAGTATTTGCCCCTCCGAGTAGGTCAACGGTGCAAAGACGGGAACAATACCGGCAGACAACAACGTAACGAGGAACAGAACATTAATATCCCCGGCGCAAATGTCACCGACAAAACCGTAGTCAATGTCTTTTACCGGGCGTTTCACCGCTTTGATTACGGCGCCATCGGCACCAGTCAATCCAAGAGCATTGCAATTCACCTGCTGAAGTTTCGCTACTATTTTTTTATTCACCAGTCCGCCATAGACCATTGTTACGACGTCGACTGTGGCGGCGTCGGTGATCCTTCTTCCGTTGATATATTTTGATTCGATACCAAGTTGTTCACCCAACTTGGTAGCAATCTTTCCACCACCGTGAACGAGTATTTTTGGCGACCGGATTGATGCGAAGTCATTAAGAAACTCACTTAACGCTTCCGGCTTGTCAAGGACGTTTCCACCAATCTTGATAATAAA
>DASUGQ010000338.1:0-2913 GCA_036273935.1 Cyclobacteriaceae bacterium
AATATTTAACCACGTTTCACAACCGATTGGTCTATTTAAAACAAATTTAATCGCTGAAGAATTTCGATTACGCAAGGGGTGTTTACTCGCAAAAAAGTATGAGAATGCTACGCTCATTTCGGAAAACAATCTTCTAAAAATATCAACAAGTTAATTAGCTCTTTATTATTCCACAATAATCTCTAAATTTGCCCTCCATTTTCAAAATAAACCGCGAATTTAAACGCGGTATAGCATTGAAAATCAGCGGATGTGGCGTAATTGGTAGCCGCGCCAGACTTAGGATCTGGTGCCGCAAGGCGTGGGGGTTCGAGTCCCTCCATCCGCACACTTCAAGCCCTTAATGCCTGACGATCCAAGGTATTGAGGGTTCTTAGTTTATTTTGCTTCAAACAATAAACGTTTAATACTTTGGAAATTTCACTCGACAAAAAAAGCAACACCGAAGGTCTTATTAAAATTAAATTAACTGAAGGTGATTATCAACCCCATGTAGAAGAAAAAGTAAAGGACTATGCCCGCAAAGCGAATATCAAAGGTTTTCGTCCTGGCAAGGTGCCCACGGGTGTAATTAAGAGAATGTTTGGCAAATCTATCCTCGTGGATGAAATCAACCATATCCTCTCTCATAAGCTTTCTGACTATATAAAAGACAATAACATTAAGATCCTCGGCGATCCACTTCCGAACAACGAAAAAGCAGGAAGCATTGACTGGGATGCCCAGAAAGATTTTGAGTTCGAATACGAGATCGGCATGGTAGATGATTTCAAATACGAGCTCTCTGACAAAGTCAAGGTGAAGTCTTATCCAATTGAAGTTGACCAGAAGGTAATTGACGAAACCATCACCGACCTTAAGAAACGCTTCGGCAAAGTGAACTATCCTGAGACAAGTGATGTGCAGGATAATCTGTTTGGTGACCTTAGCGAAAAGGACGGTGAATTCAGGAAAGAATATGCCTTTATCTCCGTGGAGCAGGTTGAAAAGAATGAACAAAAGAAATTCATCGGACTGAAAAAAGAAGATGAAGTCGAGTTTGATCTTGAGAAAATTTTCAGCGATGACGAGGCAAAAGCCAGACTGCTGGGATTAACTGCCGAAGAAGCAAAAGACAAAAAAGGAAAATACATCTTTAAAGTATCGACCGTCAGCCGGGTAGAGCCTGCGGAATTAAATATTGAATTCTTTGATCGCGTATTCGGTAAGGACGCCGTGAAGACAGAGGAAGAATTTATCAACAAGGTCAGGGAAACGATCGGCGACAACTACAAGAGAGAATCCGATCATTTCCTGGAGCATAACATTGAAGACCACTTCGTGGCAAACACAAAAATCAATTTACCGGAATCCTTCCTTAAACATTGGTTGAAAAACACCAGCGAAGGAAAAGTGACGGACGATGTTCTTGACAAGGAATTTGAAGCGTACAAGAGAGGCCTGTTGTGGGATATCGTTAAAAACAAGATTGCTGAGGACAATAAAATCACCGTTGAGGCTGACGAGGTGAAGAACAAAGCGAAGGAACTGATCGTGGCTCAATTTGGCGGTCAGGCGTTTGCGGAACAAATCCAGGATCGTCTCGATGGGATTGCTGATAATTACCTTGCAAACGAAAATGGTCAGAACTTCATGAAACTCTATCAGCAATTACGGAACGAGAAAATCCTCACGCACATCAAGCAAAACATCAATGTTTCTGAAAAGAAGGTTAGTGTAGATGAATTCAAAAAAATTGTCGAAGAACATAAGCACTGATTCGGATACCTTAAAATAAATCGACGCTATATTTCGACTGTGGTTTTGGGCCTCCCAAAACCATTTTCTGTTTATATCAGTTTATAGGAAAGTTGGAATTTAAGGTCAGGATGGCTATGATTGTCACAGCCATCCTGGCGGGTAGTAGCAAATTAATTAAAGCAAAATTTTCACAATAGATATATGAAGCCTAACGATGAATTCAAAAAGTACGCTGTTCACCACCTTGGCATGAGCAGTTCCAATCTCGATCGCTATGAAAAGATAATGCAAGGCGACGCCTCAATTTGGAGTATGACCCCAAATGTTGTCGAAGAACGTCAGATGCGCGCCACAGTAATTGATGTGTTCTCGCGCCTGATGGCCGACCGGATCGTATTCCTGGGAACCCCGGTGGATGACTACATTGCCAATGTCATCACCGCCCAATTGCTTTTTCTTGAATCAGCCGATCCTAAAAAAGAAGTGATCATGTATATCAACAGTCCCGGGGGTTCGGTTTACGCCGGGTTAGGGATCTATGATACCATGCAATACATCAATCCCGACGTGGCCACCATTTGTACCGGGCTGGCTGCATCAATGGCCGCTGTTCTCTTGGCAGCGGGCGCCGCAAAGAAGCGATCCGGCCTTCCCCATTCAAGGGTTATGATCCACCAACCCCTTAGTGGAATGCAAGGTCAGGCGTCGGACATGGAAATATCCCTTCGCCAGACCCTCGAAGTGAAGAAGGACTTGTATAACATCCTCTCCAAACATTCGGGACAGAAATACGAGCGAATTGAAAAGGACTCCGATCGGGATTACTGGATGCGCGCCCCGGAAGCCAAGGAATACGGGTTAATTGACGAGGTTTTGGAGCGAAAGAAAGCATAAAACATTTGAGAAACCATAGGGTATGGGCGGTAAATTAGATGTCATTTTGACGCCTTTACCCTATCCTTACGTTCATTGCACCTTGTACCTCGGTTTTTAAATGAGTACATTTGCCGTTGGCAATTTCATTTAATTAAAATATCATGGCTGAAGTAACGTGTTCATTCTGCGGACGCAACAAAAAAGATGTGGATCTGATGATCTCAGGCATCCATGCCCACATCTGCGATAAATGCGTTACGCAAGCCAGTCAAATTCTCCAGGAAGAAAAGAAAAGTA
>DASUGQ010000339.1:0-31717 GCA_036273935.1 Cyclobacteriaceae bacterium
AACGGTTTTGATAATTCTTGCCGCAACTTTATAAGGATCGGCAGCAGAATTCGGGCGCCTGTCTTCCAGGTATCCTTTCCAGCCACGTTCTACAGTAGCAATGGGTATGCGAATAGATGCACCACGATCGGAAACCCCATAGGTAAAATCATTTATGGAAGCAGTCTCATGCTTACCGGTTAAGCGAAGATGATTGTCTGCACCGTATACGGCGATGTGTTCTTTGATCACCGGACGGAATGCTTCGCATACTTTGGTATAAATTTCTTTACTACCGGCAGTTCTCAGCAAAGTATTGGAGAAATTAGCATGCATACCCGAGCCGTTCCAGTCAAGAGTACCAAGCGGCTTGCAATGCCAGTTTACTGATATGCCGTACTTCTCTGCCACCCTTTCAATAAGGTAGCGGGCTACCCATACCTGGTCACCAGCCGCCTTAGCTCCTTTTGAAAATATTTGAAATTCCCACTGACCAGTTGCCACTTCTGAATTGATCCCTTCAACGTTAATGCCCGCGTCGAGGCAAAGGTCAAGGTGTTCATCGATTATATCCCGGCCGAAAGCGTTCTTCGCGCCAACCGAGCAGTAATAAGGACCTTGGGGTCCTGGGAATCCGTTGGCCGGGAAACCAAGTGGCTTGTTAGTTTCAGGGTTCCATAAGAAATACTCCTGCTCAAAGCCAAACCAGAAATCATTATCATCGTCATCAATCAGAGCCCGACCATTAGACTCGTGTGGTGTGCCATCGGCATTCAATACCTCGGTCATTACCAGATAACCATTTTTACGGGCAGGATCAGGAAAGAGTGCAACCGGTTTAAGAAGGCAGTCTGATGAACCTCCAGGAGCCTGTTCCGTAGAGCTTCCGTCAAACGACCACATGGGGCAATCTGACAACTTACCTCCAAAATCAGAAACGATTTTTGTCTTGCTCCGAAGACTTTGAGTTGGCTTGTACCCATCCAACCAGATGTACTCAAGCTTTGTTTTAGCCATAATTAAAATAGAGAATTTAGATTGTTGAACATTGGGATTGATAAACCTTTACCGCCAATATAGAGGGTAAAGGTTTATCTCAGAATCAAATTATTAGAATTTTAATTTAACCTGATCTTTAATTAAAATTTATAAACTGCAGCGAGGGTGAATGAAGCAAGCATATTGGTAACGTCTTCAAAATCCTTTTTGTAATAAGAATCTTCTGACGTGCTATCAATTCTGAATTCCGGAATGATGGTAAGATTACCGGTCTTGATGTTGCCAGAAAGCGTCAGGTCAATTACACTTCCGTCCCCTTCATCATCAAGTCCAAAAGGAGCAATGTAACCATTTGTTACTTTGAAGTATTCAGCTCTTAAGCCGAGGGCAAAAGTCTCGGAAAGTGTCAGTTTAGGATACACGGCAACGCCCATAAATCCTTTGGAATCTTCATCCACATCTTCGATAGCGTCTCCAACCAAAGCTTCGCCTTTATCAACGGTTCTATAGGTGGCGTTAACACCGAGATAGAAAATTTCTGACAGATTCCATCCACCGGTTAAATCTACCTGGAAAGTTGAGCCCTCTGAATATCCGTCGTCAAAGCGGTCATAGTTTTCAAGCTTACCATCCTGATCACCGTATAAGAAATTCAGCCAAACACCTCCGGCATCGCCTGTTTTTCCGATTTGGGCTCCAATGGTATAGGATTTTGCATCGTTAAACTCAACATAGTCGGTTGGATTCATGATGGCCAACTTTCCGACAAGACCACCACCAAAATCGAAATCAGCCCTCAAACCCGTGTGATTGAAGGGTCCCCATGAGAACATGTACGAAGTAGAATAATTGAAATTCACTGCAGGTGAAATTACTTCGTAACCAACAAACGTATTGAATTGACCTAAATTAAGGGTGACCGCATCACTCAACTTGAGATAAGCGAACAATTGATTTACGATTCTTTGACTGGTGTATTGATTCGTAAACACGGCGTCGTAACCCCTTGGGCCAAATACCAGGTCAGCGGTAAAACCGACCTTCTCACCCGAGTAAGAGCCAATGAGGTTTGCCATGCCAAGTCCGAAGCCCCTCAAGTTAGCAAAAGAGGTACCTGGCGCATCAGTTTCAGAACCTAGTGATGAGTGGAAATAGGTATCAATGGAACCTGATAGCGTGAAAGTTGGAGCCTCCTCTTCGGTGGCTTCGTCTTGTGCAAATGCGATGGGGCTGTACAGCAATCCAATAAACATCATGAATAGTAGTGCTTTGATTTTCATAGTGTGTTTTTTAAGGTTTAATCGATTAGTTGGTTTGAGAGATTAGGTTTAAGTAGGTTAGGTTTAGGCATGCCGGGTGATTGGACCCGGCATGAAATATTTTTATTTTGATGGAAAAGTTGAATAGTCCACAGGATAAAGATTCTCACCATGTTGACTGAAGTCGGAACCCAACACTTTTTCCTTGGCATCAACACTTAATGGTGAAATGAGATCGGTGATTTTAAGGATGATCATTGATCCAACGAAAGTGTATCCGATCACAATCACCAGGGCCTTCATGTGGACGAGGAACAAAGCTGTCTCGCCGTAAAAGAGCCCGTTGCCTGTCGTGTTTGCTCCATTAACGGCTGTGTGTGCGAGCAATCCTGTCATCACCATTCCGACGGCTCCACCAATTCCGTGACAGGGGAATACATCAAGGGTATCTTCCAATGAAGTTTTGGATTTCCAATGCACCACAAGGTTGCTGATCAACGCGGCCACTGTTCCAATGAAAATACTGGACGGAATGGTTACAAAACCTGCAGCAGGCGTTATGGCTACAAGCCCAACAACAGCGCCAATACAAAATCCTAACGCAGAAGGTTTTTTACCGCGAACGCTGTCCCAGAGAATCCAACAAAGGCCGGCTGCGGCTGAGGCAGTGTTTGTCGTCGCAAAAGCAGATGCCGCAAGGGGTCCGGCACTCAATGCGCTTCCTGCATTGAAACCAAACCATCCAAACCAAAGCAAGCCGGTTCCCAGTAAAACGAAGGGAATATTTGCCGGGGAAATATGTTGCCTTTCTTCAGATTTGTTTCTCAGGTAGATGGCTGCTGCCAAAGCGGCAAAGCCGGCAGACATGTGAACAACTGTTCCACCGGCAAAATCAAGAACACCCATTTTAAACAAGAAGCCGTCTGAGTGCCATGTCCAATGCGCTAGTGGTGCATAGATGAATATGGAGAAGAGAACGATAAAAATTATGTACGATTTGAATCGAATCCGTTCTGCGAAAGTACCCGTGATCAATGCAGGTGTTATGATGGCAAACTTCAGCTGAAAGAATGCGAATAACACGAGAGGAATAGTTCCCCACGCCGGAGCATCAAGGACGTTTTGAAACATGAAATAAGTGGAAGGACTTCCAACTATTCCGCCAATATCATCACCGAAAGCGAGGCTGAATCCTACCACAATCCATACTACACTAATTACACCCATGGCGACGAAACTCTGGAGCATAGTGGATATGATGTTTTTGGTGTCGATCATTCCACCATAGAAAAATGCTAACCCAGGAGTCATTAATAATACAAGGGCCGTGGCGGCGAGCATCCATGCGGTGTCGCCCGAGTCAATGCCCTCCGTGTTAATCGTCGCAGGAACCGCTGGCATAAACACCGCCAGAAGACTGATTCCTACTAATACAGCAAAGAAGATGATTGATTTTTTCATTCAAGTTTGACGTTTTAAGGTTTTTCAGATAAGGTTTAAGTCGTTTGGAGGGGTCTTCTCTTTCAGCTCGAACTCGTCTTTTTTTGGTAATTATCTATTCATAGATAAGCGGTTAGGTTTAGGATTTATGCTCTTTGATTTTTATCAAATTTTTAGAGTTTAGGGTTAAAAACGAACCTATTTTTAATAAAAATTTACGAAATCGTTTTAGGTAGGTTAAATTTTCAACCTATACATGATAAAAATCATAATTTTTTAACTTTTGATACTTATTGTTGAACTTGCGCAACGCAGTTCAATTTCATATTTGGCCAGAAAGATCATGTGCCATATAAAATTTGGCAAGAGAGCGCTTCGCTTCAGTAATTAATTGTAACGAAAAGGCTCCTGATGGTAAGGTTCAGCGCTATATCAATTGAAAATCCGGGTGCCCAGAGTGCAGTGAAGTATTAGGAAATGTTCTTTTTCCACCAGGATTGGAAAACGATAAGGCCCCAAATCCTCGCGTGAATATCACCCGGATTGGCAGAAAATAGTCTGCGCCGCAGTTTTTTGACTTCTGCCGGGTTGAATATCCCCTGCTCTTGAATGAGTTTGTCGCTTAATAAATCATCCAGGATCATTGTCTTCATTTCGTTGCGAAACCATTTCAGCAAGGGAACTTCAAATCCTTTTTTCGGCCGGTTGTATAGTTGATGGGGAAGTATATCGCGAAAGGCGTCTTGTAAAATTCGTTTTCGGAGCTTCTTATTGATTTTAAAATCACCGGGCAAACCGAAGATGAAATTCACGAGTTCATAATCAAGAAAAGGTGTTCGTACCTCGAGGCTATTCGCCATGCTCATCAGATCAACCTTGGCAAGCATGTCGTTCGGGAGCACGACGGTAGTATCTGTCAACAACAGATCGTTGATGTCGCTTTCGGGTGAAAGAAATTGGAGGAGTTTTTTCTTGCGAGCGAGGTACTCCTCATGTAGAACTTTTTCGCGAGATGATTCATTCAGTAAAGTCAATGCGGCAGGTTCGTCAACGTATCCCGCCCAGCGCCAGTAGCGATCCGGTAATTCTAATTTCATTCCTTCATTGAAACGAATCGCCTGTCTGACTTTGTTGGAAAACGGATTGTTCCTCGACTGGGGTATGAATCGCATCAATGGTGAGATATATCCCGGGAGTTTCTCTTTCCATCCCGGTTTGAGCGAACGAAGAAATGCTGAGTGCTTGTTATATCCCGCCAGCAACTCATCAGCTCCATCTCCTGACAATGCCACCGTCGCGTGCTTCCGCGTCTCCTTACTTAATATATAGACGGCAATGGCTGAGGAGTCCGCAAATGGTTCATCGATGTAATTTAAAATACTGTGCAGGTGACTATAAAGGTCCTCATTTGAAAGGGAGAAAACAGTATGGTCCGTTTTAAAATGCCGGGCAATAAGCTGCGCATATTCAGTTTCGTCAAAAAACTTTTCATCCCGATAACCGATGGAGAACGTGTGAAGGTCAGGTTTGTGTTTGCTTGCTAAGGCAGTGATGACGGAAGAGTCTATTCCTCCGCTTAAGAAAGCGCCGAGAGGAACGTCCGATATTAGTCTTCGCTGCACAGACTTATCGAGGAGATCTTTTAGTTTCTCTTTTGCGTCATCATAGCTACCGGAGTCGGGAACTCCTTTTTGAAGCGGGATCTCATAATAAGCTTCTTCCTTTACTTTCTGATAGGATATTTTCAGGTAATGTCCCGGGAGTAATTTTTTTACGTTCTTAAAAATTGTGACCGGTGCCGGAATGTAGTTCAATTGGAGAAACGTATAAAGAGAAGTGTAGTCAAGGTCTTTTTCTATCCCGTACTTAAGGATCGATTTCATCTCTGAGGCAAAGATGAATTTGTCTTCATCAAACACATAAAGGAGAGGTTTTACACCGTAGCGATCACGTGCCACGAAAAAACTCTGTTCAGTTTTGTCGTAAATGCAGAAAGAAAAAAATCCGTTAAGTTTATTCAGGCATTGTTCTTTCTCTTTGATATAGAGTCTCAATAAAACCTCAGTATCGCTATTCGAATGAAAGGTTACTCCGCTGTCAATCAATTTTAGTTTTAAGTCCTGGTAGTTAAAGATCTCGCCATTGTAAACAATACAGTAACGACCGCTGTCATCCCACATGGGCTGATTGCCAGCCGCGCTCGTATCGATAATGGAAAGTCGTCGATGTCCCAGTCCAACCCATTCGTCGATATAAATGTCTTGAAAATCGGGCCCCCGTTTTTCGAGCGCCATCGTGGCTGCCGTGACATGAATCTTGTTAAACTTGCCAACGAGGTTGAAAGCGAAAATGCCGGTAATACCACACATGGATTAATCAATTACCTTAACAAAGGGCCAATGTGCAGATTTTCCTGAAAATAAAACCGCAATGGTACAGTTAAAAGTAGCTATTAAGTGTATTTAGAAATTATCGGACACCGTGATCCGAAAATCAGGAACGTTGTGTCGAAGGAGGAGAGGATTATTAGTTGTGTTCCTTCGGAAGGCAGGTTTAATTTTTTTAAGAAAATGCTTTTCCCTGACCTGATAATAGTGCCGAAGGTGGGACTCGAACCTGCCTGCCGAGCCAAGGCCGCCGCGTGGCAGGCAGGCCCACATGTCTTGCGACATACGTCACCTGAATAAGGGATCATGTTGTTGTTAATCGGGTTGGCCTGAAATACGGGTCTTTATTTTTTTAAGGAATGCTTTCCCTGGCCGGTCTTTAGAAACTTCTCCCTTACCCTTGCCTCAATACGAGTTGGGTACGATTCAACTATCAAGACTTGAAATGGCCGGTAAGGTTTGGTGGTCTTGTTATAGCCATTATTATGCTGAAGAAATCTTCGATCAAAGTTATCGGTCAGTCCAACATAAATGTATGAACGAATCCGACTAGAAATTGCGTAAACAAAGAACATAAGATGATCATTGTGCCGAAGGTGGGACTCGAACCCACATGTCTTGCGACACACGCCCCTGAAACGTGCGTGTCTACCAATTTCACCACTTCGGCGGCGGAATAATTAAAAGTTAGTAGTTAACAGAATGCATTTCCCCATTTAACTACTAACCAATAACGATTAACCAAATCAAGGTGCCCAGGACTGGACTCGAACCAGCACACCGGTAAAGGCACTACCCCCTCAAAGTAGCGTGTCTACCAATTTCACCACCTGGGCAAGGACATTGTGTGTGAGTGAGAGAGTGTGTGCGTCTTGAATTCAAGGGCGACAAAAGTAAGAAGCTTTGGAGATTTTAACAAAAGGGCTGCTTTAAACCTGCTTGCTGTGGCGGTATTTTATTACCCTAACATTTTCAAGGGTGATCAATCCCTCCTTCACGTGTTCGTCAAGAAATGGGATGAGTTTGTCAATGTTCTCTTTCGCATCAACGATCTCAATTATTACGGGGAGGTCCTCCGAAAGGCGCAGAATCTTGGCAGTATGAATCCTGCTTTCGGCGCCGAACCCCATTATACCTCGCAATACCGTGGCGCCGGCAAGGTTTAGCTCACGTGCTTTCAGAACGATCGCTTCATGTAGGGGTCGTGACCCGAGGTGATCCGATTCTCCAATAAAAATGCGCAGCAGCACGCCCTCTACGGGTACCTTCATACAAATGAGTTTTAATTTTTGATGGCCCTGGCCAGGATCAAACCTGCAAACACCATTAAAAGGCCAATAAGATTATTCGCGAGGATATTCAATATCGCCCATTTTGTTTCTCCCTCGCGGAAAAGGTTAAAGGTCTCCAATGAAAAGGATGAAAAGGTGGTAAATCCCCCCAGGACACCAATGAATAAAAAGGACCTTACATTGGGCGAAAGGTATTCTCTCTCAAACAACCCCCACAGGAAACCGATAATAAATGATCCAATGATATTCACGGCGAGCGTACCCATCGGAAACGAGCTCCCCAACCACCGGTGGATTGCGCCTGAGACTGAGTATCGCGCCAGTGTGCCGATTGCACCACCAGAAATAAGGAGAACTACTTTAATCATTTAAGCAGACGTTCAGACAAGGTTTGGCCACCAATGACGGTAGTTTTGGAGCCGGGAATGGGATTTGAACCCACGACCTGCTGTTTACGAAACAGCTGCTCTACCGCTGAGCTATCCCGGCAAGAAATTACTATCCCTGGCAAATCGAGATAATTTTTCAGGCAATCACCTACCTTATCATTAATGGTGAAATTTAAGTACAAAAACATAAATTGAATGGATTTTCTGAAATAGTATGCTTTCTAAAAAATGCAAATATGCTATCCATGCGCTGGTTTACCTGGCCGAGCGGTATCAGCAAGGCCCAGTCCACATCCAGGAGGTAGCGGAGGCACAAAGAATTCCCAAAAAGTTTCTGGAAGCGATCTTGCTGGAACTTCGCAAAGCTCAAATACTACACAGTAAGAAGGGAAAGGGTGGAGGTTACTACCTCTACAAAAAGCCTGAAGATGTCAATCTGATTGAAATTATCCGATTGATGGACGGAGCGATTGCTATGTTGCCCTGCGTTTCACTCAACTATTACGAACCCTGTGAGGAATGTATAAATGAGCACCTTTGTGGCATCCGCGACGCTTTTTTGGATGTGCGTGATGCTACGTTGAAGGTCTTGTCTGAGCATACCCTCGCTCATATTGTCAAACTCAAACGGAAAAAGGAATTGAAACTTTAATTTTTTAGTGCGTTCCCGCAACAAATTTCTTCTATTTAGTGTATGTCTATAGGGTCGACGGGAATTTATGAGAAAAGCATAGAGCCATTCTCATTATTTCAGCTAATTTTCATTTTAAACTATAACTCAAACATCATTATGTCACTTAAGTTAGGAGATGTTGCTCCCGATTTTGTTGCAGAAACAACAGAGGGCACAATCAAATTTCACGAATGGTTAGGGAATAGCTGGGGTGTGTTATTTTCTCACCCGGCTGATTTCACACCGGTTTGCACGACTGAACTGGGCGCTGTTGCCAAACTGCGTTCCGAGTTTGATAAACGGAATGTCAAAGTCATGGCATTAAGTGCTGACCCGCTGGAGGCGCACAGGAAGTGGATCGGCGATATTAACGAAACACAAGGTACTGTTGTTAACTATCCGTTAATTGCCGACCCTGAATTTAAGATCGCCAATCTCTATGGCATGGTTCATCCAAATGTTGATAAGTTCACGGTGCGTTCTGTATTTATCGTGGGGCCAGATAAAAAGATAAAACTTACGATTACCTACCCTGCCTCTACTGGGAGAAATTTTGATGAAATCTTGCGGGTGATCGATAGCCTTCAACTTACGGCTAATTACAGCGTGGCTACTCCCGCAAATTGGAAACACGGAGAAGATGTAGTAATTGCTCCCGCTATCCCAGACGAGGACATACCCAAGAAATTTCCAAAAGGTCATAACCGAATCAAACCTTATCTAAGGACTACACCGCAACCTAATTTGTAAGGATTCACATTTTAAGCAGAGCCAATCCCTGATCCGGATTGGCTCTTTTATTTAGAAGTGGTTTCAGGATCGATTTCCTACACTTTACGTGGAATTTGACCTGCCTCGCCCGATTCCGCCCAACCTGAAAATGCGCCTTTCCGTATTTTAGATAACTTACTTCAAAGAGGTTATCAAAGAGAGTATTCCTCATTTACATATTGGTGTTCTCCCTTGAGATACTTCAAAGGCTGACACCACATGCAAAGACTTCTTTGTCGAAGCTAACACATTCGTTCTATCGTTGACAGGAACGAGTGCGAAGGTTTCCCGGTGATTTGACAATGGGTGTGTGCAATAAAAACGGGACTGGCGCGACCCTCCAGCCAGGGTTTAATATCATCGGATAAGCTATTCGTTGGCCAACAGACAAGCTGTACTTATTACAGCAGGTGTTGGCAGCTGATCGGATTATTATTCCGTGAATGAATCCATATACCAGGTTGCTTCGTATATGCAAGGTTGTTGGGGCTGTAGATGAATGGGCGCGCACTCGTCAAAATTTGAATTGTTGTGATGGCGCGCTTCGGCGTGCAATTCAGACATTCTACCTCCCGAGGGAACACGCGACATGGGGGTCTGGAGTATTTTAATTGTCATACGCAAAAATTAACGACATGGACAACAGGAAAAATTTCAAGGCGAACGAAGTGAATTCTTACTTTCAAAGCTTCGTCATAGCACAGCTTAATTTTAATAAATTGATCCAGGAGGAGCGGCTCCTTCGCCGGCTAAATAAAAAAGCCAGGTTCGACCAAAACCCTATACATCGTGTGTCGTCACAATGACTCCACGACATAGGGAAGGGAAATGATATTTTGTAATATGAATTGATTGATGAAATTTCCTAATTCGACCTATTCATATGCTGGGCTATAAAAGTGCCAAACAATTTCTGAGGGTCTATGCTATTATTTTAGCCGTCTGCATCCTTGCATTTATTGTAAGATTGTCCAAGGTAAATGCATTTGGATGGAGACTTCAGTTCCTGATTTTTTTTCTGACGCTTGTAATTCTTCCGCTTTTTTGGGAGACGCTGAGATTCATCAATCATTACCTTAACAAAGTATTTCCCTTCGACCGAAATGAGTCCCTTCGAATTGTGATCCAATTGTTAGTTGGTGGGGCGATCGGATTGACGATCCGGTTTCTTATCTATTTGTTTGGCGAACCGCACCTTCCATTTAAGCTGGACGAATTGTTTGCCGCGGCAACGTGGCTTCTTTTTCCTTTGGTGACAGTTGCCGTTAACCTCGGTTTTTTTACAAGCTACTTTATGGATCAATGGAAAGATAGCCTGGTCAAAGCTGAGCGACTGGAAAAGGAAAAGTCCCAGGTGCAATTCGATAATCTGAAGAACCAGCTCAATCCTCATTTCCTTTTTAACGCACTCACGTCCCTCAATAGCCTGATCTTCGAAGATCAAAGACTCGCCTCGGAATTTCTTCAGCAATTGGCTAAAGTCTATCGTTATGTATTGCAAAACAAGGACAGGAACTTTGTCTCGTTAAAGACCGAACTTGATTTCATCGGCCACTACGTCGGTTTGCTGGAGACCCGTTTCCATGGGGCTGTTAAAATTAACTTCAATATTCGGGAGGATATCACTGAAAGAGCGATTGTTCCTGTAACGCTTCAGATATTAATTGAAAATGCTATAAAACATAATATTGCTGACGGTAGTCGCAAACTTGTTATTGACATCGGGGCACTTGACGATTATCTCGTTGTGAGTAATAATCTTCAGGTGCGCAAAATTGTTGAGACTTCGAATAAACAAGGTCTTGAAAATTTAAGAACGCTCTATGGTTTCCTGACAGACAAACCTGTTTTGATCGAACCTACGCCCGAAAGATTCTATGTTAAAGTTCCGCTGATTTGACGACATGAAGATACTGATCATTGAAGATGAACCGCTGGTAGCAAAGGATTTGCAGAAGCGGATCAAGCTCCTGGAGCCTAAAGCCGAGGTTCTTGAAATTCTTTCCAGTGTTGAGCACGCGAAAAGATGGTTTGAGGATCATGCCGTGCCGGATCTGATCTTTTCGGATATCCAATTGTCAGATGGTATAAGCTTTGAAATTTTTGAATCGCTTCATCTTCATTGCCCGATTATATTCACAACGGCCTATGACGAATACGCTATTCGAGCTTTTAAATTGAATAGCATTGACTACCTGTTGAAACCGATTGATGCAAAGGAACTCGAATCGGCCTTCGTAAAGTACAGGTCACTTTCGGTTGAAAGCCTTTTATCCGATCAGGTAAAACTGATGATCAGCCAGTGGAATGGTCATGTAGAGAAAAAATACAAAGAGCGTTTTCTTGCGCTTCACAGAAATACATTGGTTCCTGTTGGACAAAATCAGGTTGGTTATTTTCACAAGGAGGAGCTCATTTACCTCGTCACCGTTGAAAATGAAAGGTATATCAGCGAGCATCAAACGCTTGACGAAATTGAAACCCTCCTGAACCCGGATATTTTCTTTCGTGTGAATCGGCAATACATCATTCATGTTCGGTCGGTGGACCGGATTAAGACCACGCACAAAGGGTTGACGGTACAGTTAAAGTCGCCATTGAATGTTGAAATCGACATTAGCCGTGAAAAAGCAACGGCATTCAAAAAGTGGGTTGGATGATCACTGATTCACGGCAGCGCGTTATTTCATTGTCTCTGCCAACCACCCGAAAAATTCCCTTTGCCAGACCAATCCGTTTTGTGGTGAAAGCACCCAATGATTTTCATCAGGAAAATAAAGTAGTTTACTTTTTATCCCTCTTAGTTGTGCCGCCTGAAAAGCTTCAAATGCCTGGCCCTCATTGACGCGAAAATCCTTTCCACCATGTATGATCAGGATGGGTGTGTTCCATTTATCAACCATTGAACTGGGGTCAAATGTGGTATAACTTTGTTCCACAGTGTCATCTTTCTCCCAGTAAGGTCCGCCATATTCCCAGTTTACAAACCATAGCTCTTCTGTTGTGCCATACATACTTTTTGTGTTGAAGATGCCGTCATGGGCGATGAATGTTTTGAAACGATTGTTGTGAATTCCTTCAAGATAAAAAACGGAGTAGCCTCCATAACTCGCGCCGACACATCCGATCCGTTCCTTGTCCACATAAGGTTCTTTGGACACTTCATCAATAGCGGAAAGATAATCCTGAATTGCCTGGCCGCCGTGATCCTTGCTGATCTGTTCATTCCAGGCGACGCCGTGCCCGGGCATTCCCCGACGGTTTGGAGCCACCACAACGTACCCATTGGCTGCCATGAGCTGCAGATTCCATCGAAAAGAATAGAATTGTGATAGCGGTGTTTGAGGCCCACCCTGGCAGTAAAGCAGCGCAGGATATTTTTTGGTTGAATTAAATCCAGGTGGTAGAATTATCCAGACCAGCATTTTTTTTCCATCAGAGGTGGTGACATACTTTCGCTGAAACTTACTTAAGTAGATTCGATTATAGGCATCGCTATTGGTGAAGGTGAGTTGCTTCATAGCCCCCGTAACGAGGTCAACCGTATAAATTTCAGCAGCATGATTCATATCCGTTCGGGTTACTACTATCATATTGTCAACTTGTCCTACAAAGGAAGTAATGTCAAAATCACCTTGCGTGATTTGATTGACGATTGGCACCTTCTTCGTAAGACCTGGATAGTCAACCTCGAATAACTGGATGGTTCCGTCGGTCGCCGCTGTGAAGAATATTTTTCGTCCATCATTGCTCCACTGAAAATCCATCACCGTCCCGTCCCAATGCTGAGTGAGATTGATTTTATCAGCACCATTGTCAACAACAACATCATTTTTGTCTGCTTCATTTCCGTCGGACTTCATACTTAACCAGGCAAGTATGCCCCTTGACGAAAACAATGGATGGGTGTCATATCCCGTCATTCCCTCCGTGAGATTGACAGTTGTTTCCGAGGTGATGTTATATTCATATAAATCAGTATTGGTACTGATGGCATAGTTGGTTCCGAATTTTTTCTTCGATGTATAAACGATCTTTCGACTATCCGGACTCCAGGTGAAGTCTTCATTTCCTCCGGAAGGTTTCAGCGGGCAGTCATATGGTTCATTGATCATGATGTCTTTGCCACTGGGTTCTCCTTCAGTACTGACCTTCTGGAGAAACAGATGACTATAAGCCCCGTCCTCCCAGGTATCCCAA
Organism: Cyclobacteriaceae bacterium; assembly: GCA_036273935.1. Lineage (GTDB taxonomy): Bacteria > Bacteroidota > Bacteroidia > Cytophagales > Cyclobacteriaceae > ZC4RG29. Next base: position 13,390 of record DASUGQ010000339.1, read on the forward strand.
TGACGATAATTCAGACTTTGGTAGACGCGAGCGTTTGATTTATCGAGGTCAGGATAGAATTCCTTCCCTGTTGTATTAACAATCTTCACATCAGCAATGCTAAGTCTATATTGCCCATCAGGTGAGATGAGTTTGTCAGGCAAAATATTTTCTGTCGAATTAATTTCCTGCGGCTGTCCGCCCGATATGAGTATGCTATAGGTCTTCGAGGGTATTGAATTTTCCTCCAGGTTTGGAGTACTAACTTTATAGATTACATTTCTGCCATCCATTGAAATCCCCATTCCACTGACTCTCCCCAGACTCCACAAAAGTTCGGGAGTCATCTGATTCTGTGCATGAACGAAGAAGGGCTGGCAAACGATTACGATTGCAAGAATCAAATACTTTAACATATGCCGGTTTTATTTTTTCTCGGGAAGATAAAAAAATGGAGAATATAGAAATCGAGCCCTTATAGGAATGACTTCTGGAAATCGATGGGATCAGGTTTTTTCTGCAACACAGCATCTCCGGCCCTGGACGGCTGACGCTACTTGCGTCTGTGGCCACCCCACAAAAAGCCCACCCGGGCGTCCACAAACTGGTGGTCGTAAAGCATTTGATAACCAAGGTTGAAATCAAAGCGCCGTATACTCAATCCGGCAGAGGGAATAAAAACGAATTGACTGAATTGCTCTCCAAAATAATAGCCGGCTCTTCCTTCTGCATAAAGGGGACCAAAAAGATTCAATTTTAAACCGGCAACCGCATTCCATGCTTCTGAGTCGCCACCTTCACCACCCGTCCATTTATTCCATCCGCATTCGCCCGTTAGCGAAAGGGGACCAGTAAGTTCGAGCTCGGCATTTACCTTTATTGCAAATCCTTCATTGTGGCTCTTTTCGAAGCTCTTTGATGGATTAAGGTAAGAAAAGGAATTTCCAAACACGACGTGTTGCGCCATGGCAGCCTGTGTACTGCCCATTAACAAAAACAAAAACAAAATTTTTGACATGGATCGTACACCCCGATTTTGACAGCCAGTGTGATGACGATTGCGTAGCATGACGTGAAGTGCTGATTGAGAACAGATTCAAGTTAGTGTTTTTATGATCAGATAAAAATGATCTGGAGAATATGTTTGAAAATTCAATTGATCTCTTCCCGCCCAGGTATCCTGATTGCTCACTCAACCCGTCGGTTTTTTTTCTTGCTATGTCGCACAACGTTTAAAGATCCCCGGATTGCGCTTTTAACCCAATAGTTAAAAATAGACTTCTGGGGGATCCGGAGTTGTTTAACCGTGGCGGTTGCATTGTCCCTGTTGTGCCTGATCACCAGTCCGTCGGCAACCAGGGTGGAGAGCTCGCTTCCAACATTCTTCTTTTCCGGCTCATCTCTTTTAAAAATGTTTAAATGTAATTTTTCATATGTCATCAGCGCACGGCCTTCTGCGAAGAGTCGGTTTGCGTCAATTGACAGTTGGTATTTGTCAAGGTGACCTGACTTTATTTCAAGAGATTCCAGAGGCAATATCATCGAATTGAGGATTTTCATATCGAAGGGTTCGATATTGACAACGAGATTAAATGATGAAGAATCAATTGTATTGTATTGAACGGCAACCGGCGCCTTACCATACAATCTCGCTGAGGCCTGCAGTGAAAGCGTTTTCGCTTCGTTTACCCTTCTACCAACCGTGGCCTGGATTCCGTCAATTTCAATTCTGCCCGTATTGGCAGTTCTGGCTGAGACTTCCTCATACGTGATATCTCCGTTTTTTATAACTATACCATCTGTGTCAATCTTGCCCTTGTAAAGCAACTCATCCAATGTGACCGGCTTCTCGAGCATTGGTGGGTCGGGAAGCCGCTTGTCTCTTTTGATATGAACTGAAAAATCATCTAAGTAAATGGAATCAGAGCGGATCATCTTCAAATTCATGGCACTATCCAACTGCAGATTCTTGAATCTAATTTTCCTCAGATCGCCAGAAATCACGTCAGTCTGTTCGGTTATCTTGCCATAGTATCGTGGATTGGGAGCAAAATTCAGGTGTTCGATGAATACTTCGTCCTGAAGAAGGTTTAAGCCTGAAACGGTAATGGTCGATTTGCTACTTTTCAATTCCAATTGGTCGCTGACTATGTGATAGTTGCCGTTTTCCAATTCACCGGAGAGGTTTCCATGAATGGCGATGTTACGCTGCGGTAGCCGGAGAGTGGCGTTATGAATGCTGAATTTTTTTATCAGGTCGACGTCTATGGGCTTCTCATCTTCTTCATTTTGCTCTAAACGAACTACAGGATTGAATACCTCAATTTCGGTTGCAACGGGTTCATGTTCACTTGTGATATGCAGGCCAGAAAGAAACAGGCTGTCAACAAAAGCGAGAGAATCTCCGGAGGCATGAAATACGCCAATGTTTTTAGCGTAAAGCCGTGGAATTGATTTCAGGTCGCCCGTTCCATTGAATTCGCCAATCTCCAGGTAAGGAGCGGAGATTGAAAGATCGCGATCCAGGTATCGGGCCTGGTGAGCCGCCGTCTTGCTTTTCGAGTCAACTATTATTGAGTCAATTTGTATTTGACGATCTCCGCTTTTCTCAAAATTATAAATCCGCGCAATCAGTTCCTTAAACAAGATCTCATGATTATCAAAGATCAGTTCTTTTCCACTTAAGTCTTCAACCTGAAATGCGATGCCAGTTTTATTTTGTCTTAACTTGCTTGTTAAATGGGCTATGGAAAAATCATTTACCGTAGTCATCGCAGTGTCCTGGTTTTTTGAATTTTTTTCACCCGGAATTTCTCCCGTGGCGGTCGCATCGTCGATTTCAATTTTACCCCAGTGATGCTCATTTATCCTCGACAAATCTCCGTCGAATGTGGGTATTGCCCGCACGCCGGTAAAAGCCATATGAAAGCTGTCAATGTCCAAATCCAATGTTTGAACCGATGCGATTTGTTCGGTTAAGTCAAGTCCGCCTGCATGAACGGTCGACCCAGTATTTTTAAGATTGGCGTTAATCGACTTTACCTTCAGCAATGACAACTGGTGAGGAGTAACCTTCAGGGAAAATTCCTTAATGTCTTGTACTGTGGCATCTATGCCCTTGAGTTTTATTTCATTGTTGTTGTCTCGGTAATTCAGGTTGACATTTCGCAAAGCCAAACTTTTTATATAAGGGGAGACTTTTCGACCTGATCTTTCCGGCGGAATGGGGAAAAGTTTCAGATAGTCGGGCGTAACAGTAATGTTGGCATTTTCCAGTTCAACGCTATGCGCAAGTATTTTTTTGTCAAAAATGAAATTAAGGATTCTGAAATTCTCCATGTGAATTCTATCACATTCCACAAATTCCTGTCCGGTGACACTAGACAATCGTGCATCTGATATGGTGAAACTTCGGTGTTCACCCATTGATATCTTGCTGAATGAGAAGTTTACATTGTCATTGAGTTTTAATTCAGTGCCATGAAAATCGAAGAGAATCTCACCAATCTGAAACCGGCTGCTGTCTTTAATTACCTTGAATGCATGTAACGTTATATCGATATCATCAAGTGATGATTTTAACGAATCATTTTTAATGACGAACATAAGATTTGTTTGTGCATCCTTTATGACAGCACTATCGAGGTCCACTTCGCCAAAAGTTTGTTTCATGATATCCATCAGGGGATGTTGATAGGGATCACTGTCTTTTCTGCTCGTCTTATCTGTTGAAAGTCTTCCGGTGATATGGGGTTCAATGATTTCAAGTTTGCGCAGCTTGAATCGTTGGTTGTAATAGAGTTCATTGTAATCAAGTTGATTGATTAAAACGGATTTCCCGTTGACCGCAATTTTTGAATTTGTGACGCTGTCTGCGGATTCGAAGGCAAAATCCTTGAAGATCAGGTAGTGTTCGGGATACTTATACTCGACTTCTGAAAACGAAAAAGACGATTTATTAAGATCAACTTTTTGAGCCTGAATGTTGAGTTGCAGTCTTCCTTTACTGCTTAGTTGCCGCATGTTCCAGTCCTTCACGAGAAAATCGATCAACTTCAGGTGGAGAAGTTCGCTATTGTTTTTTTCAATCTTGAGGTCACCGCGGCTGATTCGCACTGACTGAACATTAAAACGGTCCATTACCGATTCGACAGCCGGGAAAATTCTAATTAGTGTTTGTGCGACATTAAGTTGTCCCCGACTTGTACCTTCTTTTGCGATAATTTCGATGGAGGGTTCGGCTATCATCAGGTTTTCAATGGTGACCTGACCTACCTTAAAGAATGATTTCAGCGATCCGAAATTGGCGTGTATGAGGGGGATGTTCACGCTGCGAATACCCTTTGCCGGGGCATGGTCCTCTTTTTTCTTGATTTGAATATTTTCGAGTCTGAACTCAAGCGTTCGCAAATTGATGTCCGACTTATCGATGATCAATTCGAATTCTCCATGGGTTTTTGACTCAATCAGTTCTGAAAGAGCATTCTTGAACGTCCGTATTTTCAAATACTCGACCACAACGAAAAAAAAGGCGACAAAACCAATTGTGCCGGAAATAAGCAAAGCAATTCGGTGGGACCTTTTACTTCTCACACTTCATCCTCTATTGAGGCTTTCTATCTTTCAGATGGAAATTGAGTCATAAACGACAACCTTTTCCCACAAGTGGGAGTAGTCGTCTACGAATTTTTTATGAATGGGGTGAATTTGATAAGCGTCCTGACCTGCTACGTCGTCAAAGAACAGCAATTCGGAAGCCTGGTAACTATTATCAACCACGTCACGCTTCTCAGTGCTGGCCGGTACTCCAATGTGAATGGCTTTTATCGTTTCAATTTTTTCAAGAGAGCGCAACCCTTCAATGAGTTTATTCAGGTCTTCCCTGGAATCAGGATTTTTCAACCAGAAAAATACGTGGTGGGTAAGCATCTTTTTCTTTTTAGTAGTTAGGGGAAAGGCATTTGTGGCGCCGGCCAGGCCGAGTCCAACTGCACTTGCCACAAAAGTCCTTCGGGTTTGTTTTTCCATGGTAATTTAAATTAAGGAGGGAAAATAGCAAAAATACTGGAGGGGTTATGTGCAATTGTTGAACTGGGTTAGGAAATTTCAGACGGTAATCTCGAGGCGATTTCCGTCAGGGTCCAGAACGACACTCTCATAATATCCGTCGCCGGTTGTTCTGGGCTCACCAATTACTTCAAAGCCGTCCTTTTTCAACTGTGAAGTTAGAAGATCGACAGCAGGTCTGCTTCCGACTGATAGGGCAAAATGACTTAACCCGACAAACTGTGAACGGTTATCATTTTCATGTCTCTCAAGTTTTGGCATCTGCATAATTTCAAGCCGGCACCCGGTGTCAAAGGTTAGGAAATAAGATGAGAAGCTCTTGTTTTCATTAACATACAAATTACCCGGCACGGCTTTAAAGTAATTTATATAGAACGCCTTTAACCGCTCAAGATCATTTGTCCAAATGGCGATATGTTCGATTTTCATGACGTTATTTCCCGGTTTTTAAGTAATCGTTATTTGCCGTGAGGGAATGTTCAGCAATGATAAACGCCTCTATCACACGAGGTACTCAAACAGATTCTCGTTTTGATTGATCAGTGTAAAATTGAGTTTATGCACATTCATTCGCTCAATGAGCTTGTCAAAGTCTTCACGCGATTTCACTTCAATGCCAATCAAAGCGGGACCAGTCTCCTTGTTGTGTTTCTGCATGAATTCGAACCGCACAATGTCATCATTTGGTCCGAGGATGTCATTGACAAATTCTTTCAAAGCGCCTGGCCGCTGAGCGAACCGCACAAGAAAATAATGCTTGAGACCTTCATAAAGCAATGATCGTTCTTTGATTTCCTGCATGCGGTCAATGTCATTGTTGCCGCCACTCAGGATGCATACCACTTTCTTGCCCGCCAATTTTTTAGCATATAAATCCAGTGCGGCGATCGTGAGCGCTCCCGCCGGCTCAGCCACAATGGCGTCCTCATTGTAGAGTTGAAGAATCGTTGAGCTGATCTTCCCTTCGGGGACAAGAATCATGTCTGAAATGATATCCTTACAAAGGGCAAATGTTATGTCACCCACTCGTTTCACGGCAGCACCGTCCACAAATCGGTTGATCTTTTCCAGCACAACGGGTCTACCGGCTTTTAATGCCTCTGCCATCGACGGAGCACCTGACGGCTCAACGCCGATCACTTTTGTGTTCGGTGCATGGGTTTTGAAGTATGTCCCCACGCCTGCGCACAAACCGCCTCCTCCGATCGGTATAAGAATGTAATCAATATCAGAAAGTTCATCCAGTATTTCTTTGCCAACGGTCCCCTGCCCTTCAATTACTTTCAAATGATCGAACGGCGGGATGAATACCATATTATTTAGTGAGGCAAACTCAAGAGCATGCTGTTGACTTTCGTCGAAAGTATCACCGATGAGCACAATGTCAATGTTGTTGCCGCCAAACATCTTTACCTGGTTGATCTTCTGCTTTGGCGTGGTCGATGGCATATACACTACGCCATGAATGTTTAACCGGTGACACGAAAATGAAAATCCCTGTGCATGATTGCCTGCGCTCGCACAGGCCACTCCGCGCTTGCGTTGATCGTCAGTAAGGCTTTGTATGAGGTTGTATGCGCCTCTGAGTTTATAGGACCTGACGATTTGTAAGTCTTCTCGCTTCAAATAAATTTTAGCGTCGAATTTTTCGGAAAGTTTCTTGTGATATTGTAATGGTGTTTTGAGTGCTACGCCCGTCAAAACTTCTGCCGCAGCATCGATATTCAGAGCATATGATGTGGTGTCAGATGACATGTTGCTTTTCATTATTTCTTCACGGCAATCACTATTCCGGTTGCCCAGGATTGTTTTGTTACAGACAGATCGTCACGCATCTCGAGGATCTCTAGGAGGTGCCTAACTTTTTCAGCGTGACCGTCGGGCCAGTTAGATTGAGGCAGCATATCGTCAATGATATAGAACGCTCCCTTGCTCAGCATATTGAGCGTTTCATCCATCATCAGGAATTTGCCGTGCCAGGTGTCCGCAAAGATGTAGTCGAACTTCTCAGGCTTATTGATTTCAATCCATTCGCCTCCATCCTTACAGATTAATTGCAGGCGATGATCGTTTCCAAGAAATGAACTGGCTATCCCCTGAAATCGTGAATCATGATCAACTGAAGTTAATCTCGAGTCTTCGTCCATACCATCCAGGATCCACGAAGTCGATAGACCAGTGCCGGTACCCAATTCGAGAAACCTGCCTGAGGGTTTTGAGCGGGCTAATGTCCGAAGCAATGAACAGGTTAATTCCTCCGATGCCATCGTAAAACCGGATGATCGTGTAGCATCTTCAATCTGACGATACGTCTTCGGAAAAGGCTGATTTATTTTCGTTGTCATATAAAAAAAATGCTAATGTACCGATGATAACACCGGCACATTAGCACCTCGGTGATTGATGGATAAGATTAGTTAATCATGCTTGCTTCGACCGTTGCCTTTTCAGGTCTCAGTTTACGTACGGCAGCACCGGCTTGCCAGAGCTCGCTCTCACGAAGCTCTTTCAGTTCCTCGGCAAGCTTCTCACGATAGTCAGGTTTGCTGCAGGTATCAATAGTGCGTTTTGCCTCGGCGCCTGTAGCGACACTCTTGTACAATTCCTGAAATACGGGAAGTGTGGCTGCTTTGAATTTCTTTTTCCAGTCCAATGCGCCACGCTGCGCAGTAGTAGAACAGTTAGCATACATCCAGTCCATTCCGTTTTCAGCAACAAGCGGCATCAGACTTTGGGTTAATTCTTCAACAGTTTCGTTGAATGCTTCTGAAGGTGTGTGCCCATTTGCACGAAGCACTTCATATTGTGCCTCAAAAATTCCTGCGATTGCGCCCATCAGGGTTCCGCGCTCGCCTGAAAGATCCGAGAATACTTCCTTTTTGAAATCGGTTTCAAAGAGATAGCCTGATCCAACACCAATACCAAGGGCAATGGCTTTTTCTTTTGCTTGACCCGTTGCGTCCTGGAAGATGGCGTAGCTGGAATTGATGCCTTTTCCCTGCAAGAATAACCTCCTCACCGACGTTCCTGAACCTTTTGGTGCGACAAGAATTACATCAACATCCGCAGGAGGGATGATGCCGGTTTGTTCTTTAAAGGTGATTCCAAAACCATGTGAAAAATATAGCGTCTTGCCTTTTGTGAGATAAGGTTTCAACGTCGGCCACAAAGCGATCTGCCCGGCATCAGAAAGAAGAAACTGAATGATGGTGCCGCGCTTGGCTGCTTCTTCAATCTCAAATAAAGTTTCTCCTGGTACCCAGCCATGTTCAACAGCCTTATCCCATGTTTTTGATCCCTTGCGTTGACCGACAATAACATTGAAGCCATTATCGCGAAGGTTCAATGCCTGAGCCGGTCCCTGAACACCATATCCGATGATGGCGATTGTTTCATTCTTTAAAACATTCAGCGCTTTTTCCATGGGGAATTCTTCCCGTGTTACGACTTCTTCGATTACACCGCCAAAGTTGATCTTTGCCATAATTGTTTGTTTAAAATATTTACTGGTTTAATTATCAATTCGTCATTATCTGATTGCCCTGGTTTCTTCAGGCACCCGGCAACCATGTTTTTCACTGCGCTCATAATACGCGTCACTGCCTTCATAATAATTTGCGTACTCCACTTCAATGAGTTTTTCCAACTGATGTTTTACTTTCTCCATCAGGTCAGCTGTGGTGTATAGCAAAATGATGGCGCCGCCCTTATAAAAATCCGTTTCATTTTCATGCGCGATTAATTTTTTGATTCGAACACGACGCCGGTTCAATACATTTACAATCCGGTTGAGGATCGAGAAATTATTTTCCGCAGCCAGTTCGAGCGTATATTCCTTCTTCATATCTCTTTGATCGTTCATAGTCTTTCTTTATTTCTTTGCGGGTGCCTCGAGCAGAACATCGGAGACGCATCCCCCCGCTGGTACCATTGGGAACACATTATCTTCACGGCCCACAACAACTTCGAGGAAGTATGCAGACTTGCTTTCCATCATTTCCTTAATGGCATCATGAAGGTCTTCGCGTTTCTCCACTTTACGTGCAGGGATGTTGTACGCACCAGCAAGTTTTACAAAGTCCGGATTGGTCATCTCGGTAAACGAATAGCGCTTTTCATGGAAAAGTTGTTGCCATTGACGAACCATTCCCAGGAAATTATTATTCAACACCATGATCTTGACAGGGATCTCATACTGCATGATCGTGCCCAATTCCTGCACGGTCATTTGATAACCGCCATCACCAATCACCGCCACTACTTCTTTTTGCGGAATAGCAACCTTTGCACCCATAGCCGCTGGTAGAGCAAAACCCATTGTTCCTGCACCGCCAGAAGTGACGTTGGTACGAGGATCTTTGAACTGATAGTAACGAGATGCCGTCATCTGATGCTGGCCAACGTCGGTTACCAGGATGGCATCGCCCTTCGTAATTTCAGTCAGTTGATGAATGGCTTCTCCCATTGTCAGTTTCCCACTGCTGGGAATGCATTCCTTCCGAACGATCTTTTCTTTTTCGATCTGATTCAGTTCGTGGAATTTACTTACCCATTCCTTGTGCTGATTTGGCTTCACTTGCAGGATCAATGCCTGCAACGCCTCTTTTGCATCTGCGTGCACCGGTACATCCGCCCTTATAATCTTGTTGATCTCTGCTTTGTCAATTTCAATGTGAATCACCTTCGCCTGACGTGCATACTTGGATACATTTCCCGTAACACGGTCATCGAAACGCATGCCTATTCCGATCAGGACGTCACATTCATTTGTAAGAACATTCGGCCCGTAGTTCCCGTGCATTCCCAGGAAACCGACATAGTTAGGATGATTGGTGGGAAAACCTCCAAGGCCTAGTAATGTACAGGCTACAGGAATCCCCGTTTTTTCCGAGAAGGCTTTCAATTCCTCGCTCGCACCTGATAGTAATATTCCCTGGCCGGCAAGTATATAAGGCTTTTTCGCACTGTTGATCAATTCAGCCGCTGCCTCCACCTGAGACATCTGCAAAGCAGGCTTGGGTTTATAGGTTCTCACCACATCGCACTTCTCATATTCAAACTCATCGATCATTTCGTTTTGTGCATTTTTGGTGATGTCAATGAGAACCGGTCCCGGACGACCAGATGATGCAATGTAAAATGCCTTAGCGACCGCATGGGTAATGTCTTTTGCTTCGGCTACCTGAATGTTCCATTTCGTTACCGGAATGGTGGTGTTGACTACGTCTGTTTCCTGAAATGCATCGGTGCCCAACAAATGAGCGAATACCTGCCCCGTAATACACACTACAGGAGTTGAATCTATTAATGCATCGGCAAGACCGGTAACGAGGTTAGTCGCACCCGGGCCGGAAGTGGCGAAGACCACACCAGGTTTTCCTGTCACGCGGGCAAACCCTTGTGCAGCATGAATCGCACCTTGTTCATGACGAACCAAAATGTGATTGAGTTTATCAGCGTAATGGTACAGCGCGTCATACACGGGCATGATCGCGCCGCCGGGGTAACCAAAGATCGTCTCCACACCTTCTGCCACCAGGGAGCGAAGCAACGCCTCCGATCCGGAGATTTGCTTTCTGGGTTGAGCTTCAGTTTGTTTTTCAGTTCTAGTCTTCGTCAGTAACGCATCCATCGGCAGCAGTTTTTACTTGTTTGGCATACTTAAATAAAATTCCTTTTGTGGCATTCAGCCTGGGTTGCTTCCAGGCTGCTCTACGTTTCGCAATGGTCGCATCATCGACCAACAGATTGAGTGTGTTTTTTTGCACATCAATCTCAATCATATCATTATCTTCCACGAGGGCAATCAAACCTCCCTCATGGGCTTCCGGCGTGATGTGCCCAATAAGGAAACCGTGTGATCCGCCGGAGAATCTTCCGTCTGTAATCATCGCTACACTTTTTCCAAGGCCGGCACCCATAATGGCAGAAGTAGGTTTCAGCATCTCCGGCATTCCCGGTGCACCTTTAGGTCCGACATAACGGATCACGACAACATCGCCTGCCTTCACACGTCCGCTCTGAATGCCATCCACCAGTTCAAATTCTCCATTGAAAACACGCGCAGTTCCTTTGAATCGTTCTCCTTCCTTGCCGGTAATCTTTGCGACGGATCCTTTCCCCGCTAAATTTCCGTAAAGAATCTGCAAGTGTGCTGTCTTCTTCAGCGGGCGTTCAACTGGATATACGACATCTTGCTTAGTGAAGTCAAGTGACTTTGCATCCCTGACATTTTCAGCAATGGTCTTTACGGTTACCGTCATGCAGTCGCCATGGAGAAATCCATTTTCCAACAGATACTTCATCACTGAAGGAACGCCACCAACTTTGTGAAGGGCTTCCATTAAATATTTTCCACTGGGTTTGAAATCAGCGAGCAACGGAGTCTTGTCAGAGATGCGTTGAAAATCTTCCTGCGTAATTTTTATACCAGCCGATTTGGCCATCGCGATCAAGTGAAGTACTGCATTGGTTGATCCGCCCAACGCCATAACAACAGTGATGGCATTTTCAAATGCTTTTTGCGTCATGATGTCGCGGGGCTTCAGGTCAAGCTCGAGCAATTTCTTGATCGCCTTTCCGGCTGCAGTACATTCCTCCTTCTTGTCCTTGCTTGTTGCAGGATTGGAGGATGAATAGGCCAACGACATTCCCAGTGCTTCAATGGCCGATGCCATTGTGTTAGCGGTATACATTCCTCCGCATGCACCGGCACCAGGGCATGAATTTTTCACAATGCCTTTAAAATCTTCCGGACTTAATTTGCCAGCAAGTTTTTCGCCCAGCGCTTCAAACGCGGAAATAATATTCAATTCTTTTCCTTTCCAGTCGCCACCGGCTATGGTTCCACCATAGACCATGATGGAAGGTCGGTTCAGCCTTCCCATAGCGATGAGCGCTCCGGGCATATTCTTGTCGCAGCCTACTACAGCGATTAGCCCGTCGTAATACTGTGCACCGCAGACTGCTTCGATGGAATCGGCAATAATCTCACGACTCACTAGGGAATAGCGCATCCCCTCTGTTCCGTTGCTCATCCCGTCACTCACACCAATGGTGTTGAAGATCAATCCCACAAGTTCACTATTCCAAACGGCCTGCTTCACCTCTTGTGCCAGCGCATTCAAGTGCATGTTGCAGGTATTTCCATCGTAGCCAGTGCTGACGATTCCTACCTGCGCCTTTTTCATGTCATCATCCGTCAATCCAATGCCATATAACATGGCTTGCGCCGCGGGCAGTGTCTCGTCTTGAGTAAGTGTCTTGCTGTACTTGTTTAACTCCATTTTAAATCAACGCGCTATATAATTACGTAACTAAATGACTTCTCCAATACCTGGCTTCGGTACGCTTCCTGTATCAGTGTGCCCAGGCTATCTTCCCATTTTTTTTTGAACGGTTTTGCATCAACGGATTCTATGCCGGCAATCTCGGCTCCGGTGCTGCAAAGGAAAGCGCTGTCTGCATGTTCCAGGGAATCAATGGTGATCAGCTTTTCCGTTACCGGAATGTCCAACTCGCGGCAGATGCCCATCACAGTGGCGCGGGTTATGCCGGGAAGGATGTGTCCTCTTGGCGGCGTGTATAACTCACCGTCTTTCTCAACAAATAAATTTGTACTGGGTGCCTGTGCCACGTAGCCATTCATGTCAAGCATAAGCGCTTCATCAAAACCTCGCACTTTCGCTTCGCTGGTAGCAAGGATTCCGTTGACATAATGTCCGGTCACTTTTGCTTCCATCTTAATGGACTCCGGGTTGGGTCTCTGGTAGGAAGAAATGCAGAGACGTACCGGGTTATCACCAAGGTACTTGCCCCATTCCCAGGCGCAGATCATGAGGAAAACATCTTTAGGCTGAGTGAGGTTCATGTTCGGACTGCAGTAGACCAACGGGCGGATATAAGCGTTTGTCAGGTTATTCCTTCGCAGCACCTGGTAGGTTATCTGCACCAGTTCTTCACTTTGATAGTCAAAGGGAATGTTCACCAACGCGCAGCTGTTTCTCAACCGCTCATAATGTTCGTTACCCTTGAAGATCTTCACGCCGTTTTGTGTCTGGTAGGAGCGAATACCTTCAAATACGCCATAACCATAATGAAGTGACTGGCTGAACAGGTCACCATGCGCATCAGTGGCTTTGATGAACTTGCCGTTCAGGTAGATCACAGTATTTTCATTATAGTACATATAACAATTGTTAGTTCGTTCTAACCCCCTGAAAAACAAACCGCCCCGATGTTGTCGGGGCGGTCGATAAATTCTTTTTCTAAAGCAATATCATTCCCACCCCTGTTTTCGCAGTAGCAGCACGACGATATTGACCACCAATACAAACATTCCATGGCTTACGCCTGACAAGTGTTTGGATATTTGAGTTATGTTCGACATATTATTTTGTGGTAACACAAGGTTCAAAAATTTGTGGCTGGTATTCAAGTTAAATGATGAAAAAATTTTCGTTTGATATGAACGGTTGTTAGGAGGGAAGATCACAATCGTTGAAAATAAAAATCAGATCCATTCCATTAGCAAAAGTCTACAAGCAAATTTCAACATTAGAACTTAACTATGATCTATCATCCACAGTCATGAATTATACAATTGACATCAAAGCAGAAAGCCTTCCGTGGTATTTCAGATTAGCCGGAATACTCATGATCATTTTTTCGTTGGCGACATTCTCCGGTTCATACTGGTGGTTCGGTGTTGTTTTAATTCCAATTGGTACCGTCCTTGTTACTTATGCTTCCGGGACTGAAATAAACCTGGTAACGAAAAAATATCGGGAGTATAGTTCGATTTTGTTTTTCAAGCACGGAGAGCAACAGAAGTTTGATGAGATTGAGAGAATTTTTATCAATGCGTCAAAGGTTACAACCCAAATCCAAACGGCTCACACTACAAGTGGTTCCATCTTCACCGACATCGAGTACAATGCTTACCTGAAGTTTTCTAACGGTAAAAAAATATTTGTAACCAGCAGAAGAAATAAAAAAGATTTAATTAATCAGCTTCAACCAATTGCCAATCGTTTGGAGACCGAGCTGGTGGATTATAGTGGTTAGGGGAATTACGCAACATCTGCTAATTTTTTCCTGCACAAAGCAAGTAAACCCAAAGCCGGTCCCAAGGCCAGCACAGTATATAAATACTTTGGATCCATAACATTCTGCATCATGTTGAGAAGTTGGATGCTTACTATGGTTATTGAAAATCCAATACAATTGACAATAGTCAGTGCAGTTCCTCTTGCTTCTTCCTGCGCGTTCCGGGCTACCAAGGTGGAAAACAACGGTGAATCGGCAATCACGACAATACCCCAAAAAGTCAGGAATCCGACGAAGACCTGATCGGATGTATTAAAGAAAAAAGGAGAACTCAAACAGCAAATGCCAGATAAAAGCAATGCAATGGAGGCAGTTTTCTTAACCCCAATTCGTTGTGACAAGTAGCCCCCCAGAATGCAGGCCAATCCCCCGATGCCGATAATCAAAAAAGACAACAATGGAATGTTGAGTTCTACATGGTTTAAACGACTATAGGTCGTTAGCATTACGGGTGTAAATGCCCAAAAGGCATACAACTCCCACATGTGCCCGAAATAACCAAATGCCGCAGACCGGAACGCGCGATTTCCGAATACCTTGAAAAAAGCCGACAGGTCTATCTTTTGGCCGGGCTTCCTGAATGGTCCGCTGGAAACAAACACCAACATCAAAATTCCTCCCAATAAAGCGAGACATGAAGTGATGATGATGACTGACTTCCAGGGTAAGGCATGAGTGAATGTTTTGAGCAGGTGAGGGAAAGAGGTTCCGACTACCAATGCGCCCACTAAAAAGCCTAGCGACTTTCCCAGGCCCTGTTCATAATAATCGGCTGCAATTTTCATCCCGATAGGATAAATGCCGGCCAGAAAAAAACCAGTTAGAAAACGAAGCGCTAGTAAGCTTATCAACTGATTGCTTTCCAAAATAATTAGTACGTTAAAAAATGCACCCATTATTGCGCTGAGAAAAAATACCCGTGAAGGAGGGAAACGATCCGCAATGGTGAGCAGAGCAAAAACCAGTGTGCCTGAAATAAAACCAAACTGAACCGATGAGGTTAAATGACCGAGTGCCTTACCGGGTAAATTGAAATTGTCTGCGAGGTCGGCCATAACCCCATTGCCGGCAAACCACAATGACGTGCAGCAAAATTGCGACACAACGATTATCGGAAGAATTCGTCTGTGAATTTCCAACGGCAGGGTTGAATTATGCATTTTCTTCCGGGGAGAAAGTATAACACCATGCTTCTCCCTCTAAAACAGTTTCTCCGGTCTGTCGGGTGATTTTTATTTTTAGTTGTGTGACAGGTTTTGATTCGTGGACACTTAACACTATAGCCTCTGCTGTAATGGTATCTCCAATGAATACCGGGGCTGGGAATTTCCAATTTTGACTTAAGAATACAGTTCCTGGTCCCGGCATATCCATAGCAACAAGGGCATGGAGTAACCCAGTAGTTAGTCCTCCCTGAACAACCAGTCGTTTGAATTTTGTTTTTGCCACAAAGGATTCATCAAAATGCAAAGGATTATAGTCGCCGCTTAGACTGGCGAAAGTTTTTACATGTTCCTGGGTAAGTGTGAGTGTCCGGGTTGCGCGCTGTCCAACCGTTAATTTTTTCATGGCTTGAGAATTTATTCATCGGTCATTATTCACATGTGTTAAGATTCGATTTTCCAACCGAAATCAAATCGTTCATCGACTACTCTCTTCAAGATAGCGATTTGTCCACAGTGCCACATGGTGTGTTTGATGTTCCAATCCAACGCCTCGAATTTGTTTTTGGCGACCGGATGAGGCATCCTGGTGGACTCAAGGTCGTTTTGAAGTTCCTTCGATGATAATGATCGAATTGTATCGAGTGACCGCTGTTCCATCAGGACCAGGCGATTTTTTAGTGTTTCCGGGTCTGTTTTTGTTGCTCGTTTTAATGATGAGCCAATTCCGAACAGATCATTGTATTCTTTTAGTGGAACTTTCTCAAGAATGTCTTTTTGATGTCCCGTTATCACTGCCATCGTGTGGTAGTAAAAACTCAGGATCAAATGTCCCACCTGCCAGGTTATGCTGGTCTCGATAACTTCCGGCGCGTTGTCCCACTTCTCATAGGGAATCGGGTCAATCAGTTTATTCACCCAGTGGTAAGCGTTTTCAGTTTGCTTGCTCAGGAGTTCAACGTCATTCATATGTACTCGTTAGTTCAACTGCGATGTTGAGCGGTTCTCGTCAAATTAGAGAAGGTGGCTTTTGCCCTTCGACCGTAAAGCGATCATGTGGCCTAAGAAATGTCATTCTCTGATTAATGTCGCTACGAACCCAAATACTCCACGATCCCATCCCTTATCGCCGTAAATGTTTTAACAAGAACATCTTCATTCTCCTCCAGCAGCGTAACGCGAAAACCCTGCAGCTCTGAACAAAAAGATGAAATCGGTACAACGCAAACACCTTTTGCTCCTAACAAATAGTAAACGAAACGTTTATCCAGCTCAATGGGATGGTTCACCCATTGCTCAACAAGGGATTGTATTTGAGGGTTTCCGATCTTTAAGTTCTGATGGAGCTTCAATGTTCCGTCACGAAAGATTATCGTATTGTAAAATGCTCCATACGTTTCATTAAAGGTCAACTCGGGGACTGTACCCAGGATATCCGCAATTATCTTGCTTCGTCTCCCGATGTTTTCGTTGGTTTCATCGCGATACTTTCTGAAACGGGGATCCCCAAATATTTTTGGAATGGCCATCTGCGGGAGTTTTGTCGAGCAGACTTCAATCATCTTGGCGTTATCCAGGGCAGCACAGAAGCGGTTGAAATCTTCGTCCTTGTCGCGGTTGTAATATTCCATCCAACCGCATCGCGCGCCCGGCCAGGGAAGTTCCTTTGAAATTCCCTTCATGGAAATGCCCGGAACATCTTCAATGATCTCCGCAAGAGAGTAAGCCCGAATTCCGTTGTAGGTGATATTAATGTATATCTCGTCAGCAACGAGAAAAAGATTAAATTCTTTAGCAATAGCAACAATGCGTCTCAAGGTTTCCAAAGGATACACCATACCCGTCGGATTGTCAGGATTGATGATGAGAATACCAACAATGTTCGGATTGTATTTTATTTTCAGATACAGATCATTGAGGTCAGGGTACCAGTGGTTATTAGGGTCCAGCTTGTAAGTTAACGGCTCATGACCGGCATGTGCTGCCTCGGCGCTTGAATGTGTGGAGTAGGCGGGTGATGGCCCGATGACGCGCGATGTAGGCGTGATGTATTGATATACTTTAGAAATAGCATCGCCCAATCCATTGAAGAAGCAAATGTCTTCTGGAGTAATTTGAACCCCTCCCAACGAATTGGTTTGTGCAGCAAGAAACTCGCGTGTGGCCAGCATCCCCTTAGAGGGGCAGTAGCTATACACATCATTTTGCTTTACGAGGTCTGAAACAATGTTCTTGATCCATTCGGGCAGGATATGGTTCTTCTGGATGGGGTCACCAATGTTTTCCCAGCTAATGTTCAGTCCAAGCTTTTTGAGCTGTTCAGCTTTCTTTACGATCTCGCGAATCTCGTAGCTAAGTTCTTTGGCACCTTCGCTCAATAATAGTTGACGCATGTGAATGTATTTTATCCCGGTGTTTTCTTAACGAAAACACGAGCAAGGTTATTAAATTTTTTGATTATTGAATAGTAGAATAGATGGACAGATTTCGGAGTGAGCCTTAAGCAATTGTAATATTCTACCTTGATACAATGCTTCAACCAGAAGAATCACTCCTCTTTCGCTCGTGCGATGGCGTCGAAAATATCATCCTTCACTTTTTTCACTTTCTCCATTTCGGACTCGAGGTATTCACGATACTCCTGCTCACTAAGGCTGTCCGTTTCAGGATGAAACTCGTGCATCCAGTCCATCATACCTCTTCGTGCAGAATCAAGCTTGGAAATTTTACCCTCGATCTCTTTTCTTTTTTCTTCGATAAGTTCCGGCGTGGCGGCAATTTGATCCTTTAACTCCTTTTGCAGCTTATAAATCTCATCCATCTTCATCATGGCTTCATCATGAAGTTTCATCACTTCATCATACAGGGCCCCATTGCTGTCTTCTTCCTGATCACTAGTGGCGTCATGATGCTCATCTTTACCCGATTTACCACAGCTGATCAAGGCAAGTGACAGACCGAAGACCATTAAGGGCATGAAGACTTTTTTCATTTGGATGATTGAAAATTGA
>DASUGQ010000340.1:0-7143 GCA_036273935.1 Cyclobacteriaceae bacterium
CAAATGCTGACGTCCCATTCATTTCGATAAAAATCCAACTCGAATTTTCCGGCCTCAACCTCTAAATTGAAAACGTGAACCCTGTTCAGATAGTCTGGTAATTTTGGCTTGTCAAACGAAAGTATTTTCTTTTGAGAATCAATGTTTATTTGCAGACAAGCCTGCAACAGCAGATACACGGCGGCGACCGACCAGGCTTGCGGTGTGCAGGCTACCGGATAGGACGTGGGTGCTTCACCGTGACGTATGGAGAATCCACAAAACAATTCCGGAAGACGTTGTAAGTCGATGTAAAGAGAGGCAGAAAAAAGTCCGCTCATGAGTTCAATTGATTGATCAACGTATCCGTATCTCGCCATGCCGGCAGCAATGATTGCCGTATCATGCGGCCACACAGAACCATTGTGATAGGACATTGGATTATACCGCGCCGAAGTTGAAGAAAGCGTTCGGATGCCCCAACCGCAAAAGAGATCGTGCTGCATGAGCGTTCGAATCATTTTCTGCGCCTTGCTCTTATCTGCAATTCCCGTAAAAAGACAGTGACCGGGATTTGAAGTCTTTATACGACATGGACTTTTATTTCTGTCCAGCGCGAGGACAAATGTTTTCAATTCCTCATCCCAAAAGATTTCATTAAACTTCTTTTTGAGCAATAATGATTTTTCACGCCAGAGGTTCGATAGTGAATCCTTCCCCAAGTATTTCGCTAAATAGGAGGCTTGTCGATATGCGTCATAGACGTAACCCTGAACTTCACACAAGGTAATGGGAGATTTCGCCAACGACCCATCCTGGTGGAAAACACTATCAAAAGAGTCTTTCCATCCCTGATTGGATAAACCACTTTCCAGATGTTGTTCATACTCGACAAATCCATCGCGATCCCGGTCTCCATACTCTTCTATCCACTTGATTCCAAGCTGAATGTTGTCCCAAATCTCCTTGATCGTCGCGTTATCATTCGTTCGTCTAAAATAATAGCCAGCCAGCATGATGAATAGAGGAGTTGCGTCCACTGTGCCATAATATTGCTTGAAAGGAATTTCATCAAGTGACGCCATCTCTCCTCCCCTTGCCTCGTGAAGAATCTTTCCAGGTTCTGCATCGCGAAAAGGATCAAGTTCTTTTGCCTGGGTAGCGGCAAGATGAAGAAGAACGCCCTTTGCAATATTTGGAGCCACCCACAGAGATGCCAGCGAAGTAATAATTCCATCCCGCCCGAAAGTCGTATTATACCAGGGGACACCGGCATAAGGATAAAAACCAGATTCAGTCTCAGTCAGGAGAGAAATGAGATCATTGCGAGAACGGGATATCCATTCTGTAAATTGTTCATTACTGGTACTAATTGCTGATATGTACTCTTTTTTCGATTCAATATTCTTCTGAATATTTTGAAACGCTTCCTCGTAGCTGATAAGAACCGGGTCTTTTGGTTCAATACGACATTGTATGGAATATCCTATTTCAGCATAATAGGAAGAAGGCAGGGTTAATCTGCATATCGCGGTGTGTGTATTAATCCATTCAGCGTTACAGGAGAAGTGAATGATAACACTGCGTCTGATTCGATCAAGCCCGTCATAAGTAACTCTCAATTCACTATTTTCAATCTTTGGTGAATAAATTGTTCCTCTTTTGGGCCTATCCAGACCCCTGACCTCGAAGATGTCTTTAAAGTCAGATAAAAATTGAAGACTGCATTCAACCGTATGGTCAACGATATCAAAGTTTTGAAGGAGAATCTTCTCATAACAAATGCCTGTCAGTAAAAATTTATTCCGCGAAACGTGCAGGACTCCCTTTTCCATTTTTCCATCCCTCGCACTTGGATTCATGAGGTCAATGGATAATATCTCATTTTCATCCTTCACATTGGAACTTAATAACACCGGTCGAAAGCCATTCAGACAGAATTGCAGCGTGCTGATGAATCGGGTTCCCTCATGGTAAATTCCCTGGACACCATGTCCCATCTGAGTCACGTCGCCCCACCGGTCAAATATGCCAAAGGTATCACCGTTATTGAGCACTTTGGTTTGATCATCGGTATATGAAGACGACGCCAGCACATAGTATTTATCATTCTCCAGCCTGAGATGCACTTCATCGTTCATGGAGTTCAGCGGATCAATTTCCATGCGAGTTCCCGGGTGAGCGGACCACCCCCTTTATTCAAAAAAAACCGAGGCTATGAAATATTCCTTTTGATATATGTGGAAAAAACTACCTTATAACTGCCCATGTGTGGATTTTGATATGCGATGCATGTGACCTAAAGCAACATGACAACAAAAAATCAGTGCTGGCATGATCTTTCGGCTTTTCTTAAGTGGATTGATACTCGCAAGAAGTTAAGATCCTTATCGGGTTTTAAGTTCTGGATGACAGTGGCCTGCAAAGGTCTAATTGCCACACGCTAGTATTGACCGGGGCTCCTTTGGGAGCCCCTTATGTTTTAACCCTTTTAACCAACTCTTGAAATGATGCTAATATCAGTTGACTCAATACAATTTAAAAATCTCGTTGCTGGTGATCCCCTCTTGTTGCGAGCAACAATATCCAGGGAGAAAACGGACAGTATTAAGAAAGGTGATATCATTGCCGTTGTTTGCGACAAATCGAAAGCAAAAGCAAAGATTATCTCCGACCCCATAACCATCATTGATAGATTGGAAGAAGGCGAGAAGGAAATTTCCCTGGAAGTAATCCAGGAATCCTAATCAAAATCAAACATCAATGAACTCGAGAAAAGAATATATTTCAGATCAGTGGTTTAGAAGTTACTGGACAGATTCCACCCATTTTGAGGAACATCGCGCCCTGACCAGCGATCTCAAAACAGATGTCGTTGTTATAGGCGGCGGCGTTACTGGGCTCTCGGTGGCATATAGCTTAATTAAAGAAGGAAAAGGTTGCATCGTCATCGAGAGCGGAACTATAGGCGGTGGAGAAACACAACATTCAAGTGCCCATCTTACCCAGGCGCTTGATTCGAGATACTACACTTTACAGCAAATCTACGGTATAAAAAATACGAGCCTTATTGCACAAAGTCACACGGCTGCCATAAATCGCATCGAACGCATTATCAAAAGAGAAAATATAAATTGTGATTTTCAAAGGTTGAACGGATATCTTGTTTCGCATCCGAGCGACACTGCGAAATCGTTGCAGCGTGAATTTGAAGCCACACGGCGCGTGGGGTTGGCAACAGAGCTGCTAACTACTGCAGAGGATATGCGTCTGAGGGATAAAATTGCATTAAAGTTTCCCCGACAGGCTCAATTTCATCCCCTAAAATATCTCCAGGGATTATGCAGGGCCTTTGTACAAAACGGTGGACACGTTTTTACGAACACCAGAGCAGTATCCATTGACGAAAGCGGAGTGAACACCAGTCATCACCGGATTCACGCTGATCATGTCGTTGTCGCGACAAACCAGCCATTCAATGACCGATTTACGATGTTGACAAAACAGATTCAATATCGATCGTATATAATAGCCGCAACTGTTCACAAGGGACTTATCTCCCCCTGCCTTTGGTGGGATACCGGCCGACAGTCTGACACTGGAGGAATTGCTCCGTATAACTATGCAAGAATTCAACCCATGGATGAAGAGTACGATCTGATCATATGTGGGGGCCAAGACCACGTTGTTCGGGACGAGGACGGGGATGGCAAGGAACAGGCGTCGCCCCAATATGAGCACCTTGAGTCCTGGCTTTTTGATCATTTTCCATTGGCAAGAGATGTCGCCTATCGTTGGTCGGGACTCGTCCTGGAACCTGAAGATATGATAGGATTTATTGGACGCAATGTTCGGGATACGAATATATATGTTATAACCGGAGATGCAGGCAATGGCATGACGTACGCAGGAATCGCAGGAGTTCTCATTCCGGATCTGATACTAGGTCGCAAAAATCCATGGGAAAAAATTTATAGCCCGGTTCGTCTTTCATCACACGTACCAGATAGATCCCTGAGAAAAAAGACCCAATACGCTTTGGCGCAATGAAACCTTCTTGCGTCACCACACAAGTATACAATGCGATGGCAAACTCGGAATTATAAACAAATAAAAATGGAACACGAAGGATTAATTGACACGTTGAATGAGCTTATTGCCATCAACAAAGACCGTATTGAAGGCTACAAAAAAGCGACCCGAGAACTTAGTGGCGAAGATGTGATTCGGAAAGGGACTTTAAAAACGATCGAAGAAAGAATTAATGAAAGTCAGGTTTTCATAAATGAATTGTCAGGCGCGGTTCTCCGGCTCGGTGGCAAACCTCATCATCACACAACACCTCGTGGAAAATTATATCGAATGTGGATGGATTTAAAGACAACGATTACCGGGCCAACCACCAAAACCATTCTCGAATTGTGCGAATATGGAGAAGACGCTATACTAAAGACATACCAGCAAGTCTTGACCAGGCAAAATGGATGGCCTCAGGAAATATCCCACATGCTCACAAGACAGGAACAGATTTTGAATCAAGCTCGCGAAACGATAAAAAAATGCGTCAATGAAATGACCAGTTTAAAGGATTCAAAGTAGGGGTACTTCTCCAACAAAAGTGTGTAATTCCTTTCGTTTATTGTGGAGATAAATCCACAATTTCAACCTGGGATAAGCAATAGTACCAGTTTATCCTAAAACAAGATCGATTATTGGGTTGGCACAGAATTCCTTTTATTAAATCGTTTACTTAATTTTTTACCTTTAAAGGAATCCTTAAACTGATGCGAAAGAAACTTGACGAGTTTGCATATTTGGCCTCGCATGACTTGTTAGAGCCGTTGAGGAAAATTTCAACCTTAAGTGAATTCCTTAGAATTCGCTATAAGAATGCCCTTGACGATGAAGGCAGTCACTATCTCGACATGATCGGCGCGTCGGTGGAGAATATGCGTGCTATCATTGACAGTCTTCTGACTTTTACAAGTATCAATGTCAATCCTCCCCAGTTCGAATATGTTGATTTGAACAGGGTATTTCAATCCGTTATGCAGGATCAGGACCTGAAAATTACAGAGACCGCAGCCCAGGTCTCTTGCAGTTCCCTCCCAAATGTGGAGGGCGTTCAAACGGAACTCAGATTGCTCTTTAATAATATTTTAAGTAATGCATTGAAGTTTAAAAACCCTGAGGGACCTACAGTCACAATTGATTTCACCGAATTAAGTGAAAATTCAAAGCGAGAGCATAGCCTCCCCATTAAAAAGTCCTTTTACCAAATAAATGTGCGGGATAATGGGATTGGATTCGAACAGGAATATGCAGATTTAATTTTTGGTGTTTTTCAGCGTTTAAATTCAAAAAGTGAATATCAGGGTTTTGGTATTGGATTAGCTGTCTGCAAAAAGATCGCGGAACGTCACAACGGGCTGATTTTCGCGAGCAGCAAGCTTGGCGGCGGATCTACGTTTTCTTTAATCATACCGAAAAACCAGCAATAACTCTATGCTTGATCAGGCACAACCTCTACGCATACTGATTGTTGAGGACGATGAAACTGATTATTTCATCATTTGTGAATACATCAAAGGAATAGCCAATCAGACCTTCAGAGTAGAGCAATGTGCGAGTTATGCAAGTGCAAAAGAACTAATTCCGAAGAAGTTATTCGATATCTATTTTATTGACTATCGCTTGGGAGTAAAAACAGGATTAGATTTGCTGAAGTTAGCGATAGAAAATCATTGCGAAGAACCCCTTATTCTTCTGACAGGCAAGGGTAACGCGGCGATCGATCAGGAAGCTATGCGTGTCGGCGCGGCAGACTATCTGATCAAATCTGAAATCAGCAGCGAAAGCCTTGAGCGATCCATGCGTTATGCCTTGACCCGCTGCAATGTTCTAAAAGCGCTTCGGTCGAGCGAGAAAAAGTACCGCACAATCTTTGAGAATTCGTATGACGCCTTGTTTCTGGCCAACATCAATTTTGATTTTAAGGATCTGAATCCTGCCGCTTCAAAACTACTCGGACATCCGAAAGCAGAATTGGTGGAAATGAATCTTTTTACCTTCATAAAGGACGACCAGGTTAAATCTAAAATAACACACTCATTATTGACATATGGCATCATTCATGATTTCGAGACTGAGATCATCAACGGCGATAGCGAAGTCAAGAATTGTATTCTTTCACTAAGTCGTCACACGACAGACGATGATCAAATAAATTTACACGGGATCATTCATGATATCACCGGTCTTAAGAAAATAGAAAAAGCAACCCTTCAGGCCGAAAAGTTATCCGCTACATGGAGAATTGCAAGGACCCTTGCACACGAAGTCAGAAATCCATTATCAACGATTCAAATGTCGCTCGATCAAATCGAAGACATCGTCCAACGTGAAGGCGACAGGATTTTTGTCGAAATTATCAAAAGGAATTCCGACCGAATTAATTGTTTGATAACGCAACTATTAGAGTCATCGAGGCAAACTGAACTCACTGTTGAAAAGACTCATTTGCAAAAAGTTATTCATGACTCTGTTGGCTTAGTGAAAGATAAAATTGACTTGAAGGGCATTCAATTACAGGTCGATTTTCCGGCAGACCCGGTTTTTATAAACGCAAACCCGGAAAAACTGGGAATCGCCATATTAAATATTCTGGTTAATGCGGTTGATGCAGTTCAACCGCAGGATGGTACAATTAACCTTCGCCTTACCGACGACATGGACGCATGTCGCATACTAATTTCCGATAACGGATGTGGTATCTCACCCGAAAATTTAAAGAACCTTTTTGAGCCATACTTTACCTCAAAAAAAACTGGCATGGGACTTGGTTTGGCGTCGACTCTCAATATTATAAAGGCTCACTCAGGGGATATCGACGTTTCTTCTGAAGTTAACAAGGGCACCAATTTTACCATCACTTTGCCATACCTGGAAAACCAGGATGAATCTTCAATTAAAAAGAAATTGAGCTATGAGTAAAAAGCTAACAGCGGTCGCAAAGAACGGACTCCCGACAGGATCTTCGAAACCGATCGGAAGATCAAAAAAAACAGCCAAGGCAAAAAATGGCATTGTTTCCACCAAAATTTTGGAACACACAACGCCGGAGGGAAAGGAGCTACTAAGGATATTAATTGAAATTCGCAATGG
>DASUGQ010000341.1:0-10329 GCA_036273935.1 Cyclobacteriaceae bacterium
TATATTTTATGGTTTACTTTACCACCCAAATTCTTAAAAGCTGACAGATGTTCTAATTTATTCCGTTATGAAAAATTACACGATTATTCATATTCTCCTGTTCCTCCTTTTCATGCTTGCCTATCAATGTTCACACGCCCAGAGCGACTACCTTGTCACGACCCGTGGTGATACCGTTAGAGGGGAACTGAAATTGTTGTTTTACGGACCGGAGAAGAAAGTTCAGGTGAAAACCGATAAAGACAAAACGACCTATTCGATTTTAAACACAAAGTCGTTTTTCTACGAAGGCGAATATTACAGGCCGGCCAAAGGACCAGAGGGATATCTATTCATGAAAGTTATTAAGCCGGGCTATTTGAGTATTCTGGCTTATCAGGTTGATAAATCGTCAAGCTACGATGGTCGCTATCTAATGCGCGCCGATGGCCAGGGCATCGAAGTTCCTAATATTGGATTCAAAAAACAGATGTCGCGATTTTTATCGGATTGTGAGTCTGTAAGCCTGAAAATTGAACAGGACACTTATAACAAGCGAGACCTCGAGCAAATCGTTGATGAATACAATCTTTGTATCGATAAAAAAACTGCTCAAACAAATCAGGCCATTTCACAGGAGAAAGAAAAGGGCACTAAAGCAAATTCCTGGGATGTACTGGTAGAGAAAATTAACCAGCATGCCGACTTTGAAGGAAAGGAGACTGCCCTTGAAATGACTGCCGATATTAAAAACCGCCTGCAACGTGGTGAAAAAATACCTGCCTTTGTTGTAGACGGCCTTAAGAACACGCTCGCCGAACAAACAGAGCTAAAGGAAGCTCTCCAGATCGCCCTTACAGAGATTGGCTACTAAGCCTCGCATTGATTATTTTTTATGAAACCTATTCGAAAGGACTATAAACCTTTATCATTAAAGCCAAAGGACGAAGAAATATTTCTTGAAGGACCGCGCAGCCGGTCATTTGAGTTCTTCTTTGCGATAAGAGTGCTCTGGGAATTTATAAAAGGATTCCGCGCACTTCATTTTGTAGGACCTTGCATTACAGTATTTGGCTCTGCGCGCTTCAAAGAAGACCATTCGTACTATAAAATGGCGTATGAAGTTGGAAAGAAATTGGCAGAAGCAGGCGTAACGGTACTGACCGGCGGTGGGCCGGGAATTATGGAGGCTGCCAACCGTGGCGCTTTCGAGAATGGCGGAATATCCGTGGGGTGTAACATCGAGCTGCCTTTCGAACAAGAGGCCAACCCATACATGCATCGATGGGTAACCATTAAATATTTCTTCGTCAGGAAAGTTCTCCTCGTAAAATACTCATTCGCATTTGTCGTTATGCCAGGAGGAATGGGAACGATGGATGAATTCTTCGAAACCCTGACACTGATACAGACTGGCATTATCAAAGACTTCCCTGTCGTGCTCATTGGAAAAAAATATTTCGAGCCCCTCAATATCTTGTTAAAAAATATGGTAGACAGCGGAACGATATCCGATAAGGATCTTAATCTTGTTCTGATGACCGATGACATCGAAGATGCAAATAACTATATTCAAGCGTATGTCATCAAAAACTTTCATGTGAGCAGAAGCAAACCATCTCGTCTTCTTCGTGAAAAAATTTTAAGCGGAAGACGAAAATGATTCCTTTCATTGGCGCAACGGGCGTTCTCGGAAACGCGTGTCCATTCAACTGACAAATCAGGTTTCGAAATTACAGCATTGGTGAGCGATATTACCAAAGCAAAAAAGCTTTTGCCAACTTCGTTCTTGTTGCTCTTGCGATTTCTTCGTTAATTTCCGGCCGTTATCCCTTATTACGAACATCACTGAAAGCCTGGAAAACTCGTTAACATGGAAATCTTTCTTCAGCCTGAAACATGGCTTGCACTTCTTACGCTTACTTTTTTTGAAGTTGTCCTTGGCATCGACAATATTATTTTTATTTCAATAGTTTCTAACCGACTTCCGGTTGACATCCGAGCCAGAACCAGAACCATGGGGCTCCTTTTGGCCATGTTAGTTCGGATTGTTTTGTTACTTGGGATTACCTGGGTGATAGGTTTTAAAGAACCACTATTCACTGTTTTTGAAAAATCCTTTAGCGGTCGTGATATTATCCTTGGTCTCGGCGGGCTTTTCCTTATTGCAAAAAGCACCCGTGAGATCAACTCAGAAATGGAGGGAGAAGAAGATGATCATAAGGAAGTAGCAAAAGAAAAGGTTAATGTAACCGGTATCATCGTCCAGATTGTTATGCTTGATATTATCTTTTCTTTCGATTCTATTTTGACTGCTGTAGGATTAACCAATCATGTGTTGATTATGATTGTGGCAGTCATCCTTTCCATCTTCATCATGATTGCCTTCTCCGGCAGGATCAGCGACTTCATTAATAAGCATCCTTCAATGGAGGTATTGGCGCTGGGGTTCCTCATCCTCATTGGCTTTATGCTTTTCCTGGAAGGGTTACATTATGACATACCGAAAGGCTACATCTATTTCGCTGTGGCCTTCTCATTGGTAATTGAAATGATAAACATTCGCATAAGAAGAAGAAAGAAAGCTGTTAAACAAGAATCGCATGAGTAACGAAGAACAACTCCGGTACCCGATCGGAAAATTCAGTCCGAAGGAAAACTATTCCCCCCAGGACATTAGCCGACTGATCAATCAGATAGAAGGGGCGCCGCATAAGATCGAAACAGAAATAAAAAACTTAACGGTAGCTCAATTGGACACACCGTATCGTCCGGGAGGCTGGACCGTACGCCAGGTTCTGCATCACATTTCCGATAGTCATATGAACGCCTACATAAGGCTCAAATGGACGCTCACCGAGAACACGCCAACCATTAAGGCGTATGATGAGAAAGCCTGGGCTGAAACGCCCGAGACAAAACTGGATCCCGGATTTTCAATTGAACTGCTCAAGGCGCTGCACATCAAGTGGGTTACGGTTTTGCGTCAGCTTAAACCTGAAGATTTTCAGAAGAGTTTTCTGCATCCTGAAACAAATAAGTATGTCACGCTGGCCCGCCAGGTAGCCATCTATGCCTGGCATGGGGAACATCATTTAGGACACATTCGCCTTGTCGTCAATAAAAAAGAATAACCAAGGTGCTGAATTACACACCACCACTTTTCCTTTTCAACAACCACCTTGAAACAATTTATCCAAGCGTGTTCCGCAGTGTGGAACATCTGCCACGAACATCCGAGCGGATAGTGACACCCGATGATGATTTTCTCGACTTGTTCTGGATGAAACAATCTGCTGAAAAAGTAGTGATCATCTCGCATGGCCTTGAAGGAAACGCACAACGGCAGTATGTTAGGGGAATGGCACGTGCCTTTTGGCTGAATGGGTTTGACGTGCTGACCTGGAACTACAGGGGATGCGGGACCGAAATGAATCGACAATTGCGTTTCTATCACAGCGGCGCTACAGATGATCTTGATGTCATTGTTAGGCATGCAGCCACCACTGGTTACAAAGAAATTTTTCTCGTCGGCTTTAGCCTCGGTGGAAATATCACCCTGAAGTATCTTGGCGAACAAAAGCGCAACCCGATAATCAGCCGTGCTGTTGCCTTTTCTATTCCCATGGATCTCAGGCGCAGCTGCGAAAAAATATCAGAGCCGTCCAATTTTATCTACTCACGACGATTCCTGAAAAGCCTCCAGGAGAAGGTGATCCGGAAATCAAAACTTATACCCGGTCTTGATGTTACGGGAATCAAGGAAATAAAATCACTTTATGCATTCGACGATCGATTCACCGCCCCGTTACATGGATTCAGGAATGCCCTTCACTACTACGAAACCTGTAGCTCAATACATTTTATTCACCATGTTTCCATCCCGACATTGATCGTCAGCGCGAGGAATGATCCCTTTCTCAGCAAGGAGTGTTATCCCGATCTCAAGGGGCATCCCTTCGTAAGAACAGAATATCCGGATCGCGGCGGACACGTTGGATTCTCACAATTCTCCAAAAATGGACTATATTGGTCAGAAGAACGAGCGGTGAAATTTCTCACCACTCCAGCATCATAATGTCAGCCGATGATTGAACGGTACAGTATCACAAGTGCTATGAATGATATCCATGAACGATTTTCGGTGGATGTACCCGACTTTTATAGGCCCCATTACAACGCTGCGCCAACGCAACTCCTCCCCGTTGTGACAGCCGGCTCCAAAGGAGTGTCTCTGTTTTATTGGGGTATCCCTCCCGACTGGGCAAAGAACAAAGCCGTAAGTGAGAAGATCATTAATATTAAAGTAGAATCGCTTCGCGAAAAACCTTCCCTCCGCAAAGCGATGTTCAGGAAACGATGCATTATCCTGGCGGATGGATTTTATGCGTGGAAGAAATTGGGAAAGAAAACCCTGATCCCTCACCGGTTTGTTTTGGAGAATGGACAACCCTTTTCTTTCGCCGGCGTGTGGGAAGATTTTGAAGACCAAGCCGGTGATGAAAATCACACGTTCATGATGCTGACCATCCCGGCGCAGGGCATTGTCAATCCGGTAACAGACCGCATGCCCCTGATGTTGAACAGGGAGTCTGAAAAAGTGTGGTTGGACGAAAATGCAGATGAAGGTGCAGTCAGCAATCAACTTCTCTCCAGTCCCCTGGCTGGACTCACTTGTTACACTGTTTCGCCCAGTATAAGCACAAGTAATCTCGATGTGCCTTCGCTCATTATTCCCACTCCACCAGCTGATCAGTATGGAAACCTGACGCTGTTTGATTGAGTTGCCATCCGGCAAACACAGATGTCGCCGATGTCCAAAGTATCAGGCGAACAATTAGTACCTTAACCATTCATCAAAGAAAAAATGAAAGACTCACAAGACATACGACTCGCAGTACTCATTGATGCCGACAATATTCCTTATTCCAATATCAGGGGAATGATGGAAGAAATTGCGAAATACGGAACACCGACGTTCAAGAGAATTTATGGCGACTGGACCAAGCCAACGCTGACGGGCTGGAAAGGTGCGTTACTTGAAAATGCTATAACACCAGTACAACAATACAGCTATACCACTGGTAAGAATGCCACTGACTCGGCCATGATCATTGATGCTATGGACATCCTCTATACTGAAAAGGTCGATGGCTTTTGCATTGTCTCAAGCGATAGCGATTTTACCCGCCTGGCCACGCGCTTGCGTGAATCGGGAATGTTGGTGCTTGGATTGGGCGAGAAGAAGACGCCGAATCCCTTCATCGTTGCCTGCGACAAATTTATTTATCTGGAAATACTTGCGCCTCCTGTCGAAGTAATACATTCCAGAAAGAGAGCTAAAGATGTCCAGGCCGTGGAAACAAAAATACTGACCAAAGTGAATCCGGAAATTGTCAATTTAATCGCGGCCTCCATTTCCGACATAGCGGACGACAGCGGCTGGGCATTCCTGGGTGACGTTGGGAATCTGATCCTAAAAAAGAAACCAGATTTTGACCCACGCAATTTCGGCTTTGATAAGCTGGCTCCCCTGATTAAAAGCATTGGAAGATTTGAACTTGATAAACGGGAGACGGACAAGAAAAATGTTAAGCTGGTCTATGTGCGATTAAAACATTCTGGATCATAACTCCGGCCAGTTTTGAATTGCATGCGAACGGATGAAGCCACGTTCAACACTGAGTGGAGAGGGTATGTTGTTGGTGTATATTGAACCCGTACCCAATCCCTGCGGAATATCAACATGATAGTTCGCTGTGAACTGGCAGATCGCGTTTAACCCAACGTTCGACTCCAAAGCAGATGTAATCCACCAGCCGATGTTCATTTTTACCGCCTCTTCAATCCACAGGCGACAATGATTGAATCCGCCGTGAATTGTTGGCTTCAGGATGATGAACTGTGGGTGAATTTTTTTCAGTAATGCGTCCTTATTACCTTCTCTGCCGATCAGCTCTTCATCAAGGGCTATTGGTATCGGGGATTCGCTACAGATCTTTTCCATTGCATCCCTGCCTGGTTTGATCGGTTGTTCGATAGAATGAATATCAAATCTGGATAAAGCCTTCAACTTTGCCAACGCATCTTCAGCGGAAAAAGCACCATTCGCATCCAGCCTTAATGTAATGTGTGCCGGCTCATACGTTTTTCGAATGGACTCCAGTATCCGGCACTCACGGTCAAAGTCGATCGCCCCCACCTTCAGTTTTATACACTGAAACCCTTCGCTGATTTTTTCATGGACCTGCTTCATCATAAATTCCTCGTCACCCATCCATACCAGTCCGTTGATAGGGATCGGCTCTCCCTTTACAAAGCCATTGTCAAAGACGATTCTTTTCCCCCCGTTTGAAAGATCAAGCAAGGCGGTCTCGAGTGCAAAGACAACTGCCGGAAACCCGCGAGGTACAATTTCCGATACGATGGCAAAAATATTCTCCTGATGAATATCGTGCACGGCACCCAGGCGGATGATTACATCTCTCAGGATATTCTCAAGCGTTGGGAGGTCATCCATGCTCAGCCCTGGCAATGGTCCACATTCACCTATACCATACTTTGATTCATCTGCTGCCTCCCACACTTTTATGAACCATGAAGTTTTTTCCTTCATGGGACCGCGTGATGTGCGCGCATCAAACCGAAAGTTGAATGTGCGTTTAAAAAAAACTGCCTGAAGCGACATGACGCAATGTAGCAAGAAAGCGATACTCCATTAACTTTGCCGTCATGTCAATTTTTCTCAACGACTATACCTACGAACTCCCTCCCGATCGTATCGCTCTTTACCCATTAAAGGAAAGAGATCAATCGAAGCTTTTATTTTATCGTGATGGTCAGATCAGCCATTACATATTTGATCGACTTCCTGATTTGTTGCCTCCGAACAGCTTCTTGTTTTTCAATGACACCAAAGTCATTCCCGCCCGCCTGATTTTCCAAAAAGAGACCGGGGCGGAAATAGAGATATTCCTGCTTAATCCACTAGCGCCGTCGCCGTTGCTGACGAAAGCAATGGTTGCCCGTGAATCATGTGTCTGGGAATGTACCGTCGGAAACATGAAGCGATGGAAGAATGATGTGGTATTGCTGAGAGAGGTCGACGGCATCCGGATGGAGGCGCGGCTAAAAGACCGAAACAAAGGATATGTTCAGTTCTCCTGGAACTCACATCTGACCTTCAGTGAACTGATCATGCGATTCGGGGACACTCCACTCCCCCCCTACTTGCATAGAAAGGCAGAGTCCTCAGATCGCGAACGATATCAAACAGTTTATTCCCGGTATGAAGGCGCTGTGGCAGCCCCGACGGCAGGATTGCATTTCACAAACCGAACAATGGATGCACTCGTGGCACGAGGATTTGGTTACGACTTTCTTACTCTTCATGTAAGCGCCGGAACATTTCAGCCCCTGAAAGTTGAGCGAGCCGAAGAACACGTGATGCACGAGGAAAGAATTGTCGTTACGCGAAAAAATCTTGACCCTTTGCTGAATGAAACA
This sequence comes from Cyclobacteriaceae bacterium, assembly GCA_036273935.1. Taxonomy (GTDB): domain Bacteria; phylum Bacteroidota; class Bacteroidia; order Cytophagales; family Cyclobacteriaceae; genus ZC4RG29. The sequence goes on from DASUGQ010000341.1 coordinate 7,486, forward strand.
AATTTCATTGTTCCCGTAGGCACCACGTCGATGCGTACCTTAGAAAGCCTTTATTGGTATGGCGTTAAATTGCTCGGCAATCCGGAAAGTGAATTTGTCGTAAGCCAACATGATCCTTACCTGGAAACCGACTCCCTCCCCACACGTCACAACGCGATTAAGGCGGTCATCGGTTTCATGGAGCGAAACAATTTAAAATTGGTCCATGGTAATACCTCCATCTATATCCGGCCCGGTTATTCGTTCAGGGTTTGCAATGGACTGATTACCAATTTTCATCAGCCAGGTTCTACTTTGCTTTTATTGGTCGCTGCATTTATCGGCGGGGACTGGAAAAAAGTGTACGATGAAGCCCTGCTTCACGACTACCGTTTTTTGAGTTACGGCGACAGTTCATTGCTGATCCCGTCATCTCATTAACTTCCGATGATTGACTATTCTTTCTCCAACTCGTTCAAGTCAACCACGCGAACCTCAACGCGCCTTCCCTCTTCCTTACTTTGTGATTGATCTTTCGTTGCCCCATAACCCTTGGCAACAATTCTTCTGCGCACAATACCCCGATGGTTCACGTAGTCCAATACGGTGATGGCACGCTTGTTGGAAATTTCTCTGTTGAATTCTTCGGAACCTTCTGCGGAAGCAAACCCTGAAATTTCAATTCCAAGATCATCGTGCTTCTTTAACTCGTCCAGTATTTTGTCCAGTTCTGCATTGTACTGTGCCTTAAGATCGCTCTTTCCCGCGTCAAAGTAGATCTTGACAAATTTGTTGAGAACGGCCTTGTCGAATGTTGCGGTCTTCTTTACCTCTTTTTGTTTTTTGGCTTCATCCATTACAACAAATGTTGGTAAGGAGAAAATGGTTTTTCCATCCACCTTCTTTTGTTCAAACTTGCTCTCATCGCTCTCATCATAATAATAGGTACGGGTGGCGACTTCGATCTTTGAATTCTCTTTCTCGTTGAAGTTGATGGCATCAATTGGATTTTTTAACTGAATTAAATCAACGAGATAATCAATTCCCTCCTGGTCACCTGACGCCATCAGGTCAATCATCATGTCGTAGACGTCGATATCGCCCCCCTGCACAAGCTGAGCTTCGTGGGTTTTTCTCAAATCGAGTTTGACATCCTGGTCCGTATCATAAAAAGCATTTTTTACCTGCACTTGCTGTCCTACGACTACGTCAAATTGCTTGATCGTTTTAAGGTTGATCTGCTGGTAGAGTTCGTAAAAATAGGATTGGTTCGGAATATGAATGTTCAGCGTATAGGGCAGAAATCCTTCTGACTCGATGACGATGTCATAATCTTTCGCTGGCGGAAGAATGACAAGATAGTTTCCTGTTTCAGGGTCCGGGTCATAAACAAAGTCGAGCTTCTTGTCCGTTTCATTGTCGATCACGTAGATCTTGGTCTTTAACGGTTTGCCTGTTTCCGCATTCAGAATTTTTCCTTTCAACATCGTAAGCGGAATATTCCTCGACTCCTCGGGCATGTCGATAAAATAAATATCCTGCTCCCCTTGTCCCCCTTTCCGGTCGGACGAAAAGTATCCGCGCGTTCCATCGGCGATCAACGTAAAGTAGTTATCATCTGCAGTGGTATTGATGGGGTACCCCATGTTTTCCGGCTTGGTCCACTTGCCATTTACAAAAGTGGATTTAAATATATCGCGTCCACCCATGGTGTTATATCCATCGGATGTAAAGAAAAGGGTTCGTTGGTCGGGGTGTATGAATGGTGCATCTTCATTGTCCTTCGAATTTATCTCCGGCCCCAGGTTAACGGGCTTAGACCAGGAGCCATCCGCATTTTTTTCCACCCTATAGATGTCCATTCCTCCCTGTCCTCCGATTCGGTCGCTGGCAAAATAAATCACCTTGCCATCGGGCGTAATGCTTGCCGTTGACTCCAGATATTTTGGTGTGTTAATTGTCGGGGCGAGCAAGGACGGCTTTGACCATGTCTCCCCGCTTCGTTCAATCATGAAAAGACTACCCGGATCGTTAATACCACCCATGAAGATCATCATGCGCTGGCCGTCGGCAGAAATACCTGCCGTACCCACATTGTATTCGGAAGCAATAGGAATAACCTTTGGCTCAGACCATGCGCCGGAGGAGTTGTACGAAATATATACCTCTTCAATAAACTTATCCCCTGAGCGGGTCTTCCCTGTGTTGGGACGCAGGGCAGTAAAAGCCATGGCGCTTTCATCAGCCGAAACCACAGGATTGTATTCAGTGTACTTCGTATTGATAATCGTATTCATCGGCGTCACCTTAGTGTTCCGAGGTATTGACATAAACACGACGGCACTATTGCACATATCCAGCGCACGCTCTGCCTTGGCCATAGCGGCTTTGTCTGCCTTGTTTGATAATTCCTTGAAACGGGTAAAAGTCTCGATGGCCTTTTGGAGATTCTCATCCTTCAGGTACAATTCGCCAAGATCATAATGAACCGAGACTGGAATTTCCTTCGAGTTCTTCAATGCATATTCAAAATATGGGATGGCCTTGATCTGCTCATCCACCATATGGGATTTTTGAAAACACACGCCAGTCTTGTAATGCACCAGTGGGTTTTTCTCACCGGCGTTGACGGCCTGGACAAAAAGCGGCAGGGCCTGCTCATAATTTTTTATTCCATAGTACCGTTCTGCATCGGCAAGCGCCTTGCCACCTTGCGGGCGGGCCGAAAGGAATGCAAAAAGTAAAAGAGTAAACGCAAAAAATGACTTCATCATAAACGTTTATTTAGGTTAGGACCGAACTACAAATATTATGCACGTTTAAAAAATATAGATCAAAAAAAACCAGTTTGATTCACTCACGTAA
>DASUGQ010000342.1:0-7030 GCA_036273935.1 Cyclobacteriaceae bacterium
GCAATGGTGGCCCTGATTATACCATCGACGCTGAGTTCAATCCAAAGTTCCTGCATGAGAGAGGAGCGTTATCGGCGGCCCGAATGGGTGATCAGCAAAATCCATCCAAGGCATCCAGTGGAAGTCAGTTTTACATCGTACGAGGAAGAAAATTTACGGAGGATGAATTAAAAGTTGACCAGGCGCTGCTTAACAAGGGCCTTCAACAGATATTGATGATACCCGGAAATGAACCCTTGTTTGATACCCTTTCTCGTTTGTATCAATCGGGAGACATGGACGCCTACCAGTCAAAAGTAATGAGTCTGAAGTCGAGAATAGAAAAGGAGACAGGCATAAAAGCAGAGAAGGACATCCCTCAGGAAAGGCTTGATGTATATACAACTATTGGAGGTGCTCCACACCTCGATGGTCAGTACACGGTATTTGGGAAGGTAATCAAGGGCCAGGAAGTAATTGATTGGATCGCGGAACAACCGGTTGACGAAGCTGATCGGCCAAGAGATGATATCAGGATGATGGTGACCGTTGAGGAACTGCCAAAAAAGAAGATCGAAAAGCTGTATGGCGATATCTACCCTGATGTACAATAACAACTTGCTGCACATTCGCCGGTTCATTTCACTTGTTAAATGAAGATACTTATAACAGGTGCAAACGGCTTGCTCGGACAGAAGCTTGTTGCTCTTGTTCAAAAAGACCAGTCGATCCATCTTATCGCAACTGCCAGGAACAAACTAATACCCAGCTTAACCCGGGGTGAGTTCTGCCCTTTGGATATCAGTAATCGCGATGAAATGAATAAAATAATTACCACCACCCGCCCTGATGTGATCATCAATACGGCGGCAATGACTCATGTTGATGAATGTGAATTGAATCACGACGTTTGCTGGAAAGCAAATGTACTGTCAGTAAAATATCTTATCGACGCCTGCTCGGAAATAAATGCACGCCTGATTCACCTTTCTACCGATTTCATTTTCGACGGAAGTCACGGACCCCTTGAAGAAAATGAAAAACCAAATCCTATAAGCTACTACGGCTCGAGCAAACTTGCAGCTGAAAAGTTAATCATGGAAAGTTCAATATCATGGTGCATCATTCGCACAGTTTTGGTTTATGGAATCACAGAGGATATGAGCAGGAGCAACATCGTACTATGGGTGAAAAAAAACCTCGAGGAAGGAAAAAAAATTCGCGTTGTTAATGATCAGTGGCGAACACCAACATTAGCGGAGGACCTGGCAATGGGTTGTTATCTCGCCGCCATTAAAAACGCGACGGGTGTATTTCACATATCTGGCAAAGATTTTCTCAGCCCATACCAGATGGCAATCAAAACCGCCGAATTTTTCAGCCTCGATAAATCCCTGATTGAAGAAGTTGATTCGGATACGTTTAAACAGCCGGCGCGCAGGCCATTGACTACCGGATTTATCATCGACAAAGCAGTCCACCAGCTCGGCTACGAACCACATTCATTCGAAGAGGGCCTGGCCATTGTAGCCGCTCAACTGGCTTGATTTTTCTTTTGGTGAATAGCAATATAATAAAGTGGTATGCCTAACATCACAATGATCAATCCGGGCCAGGTGTAGGCCGGCTTATAGATCACCAGAAGTACACAAAAGGCAAGACCCATTCCCATGTATATAATTGGAAGCATCGGGTAACCAAACGCGCGATAAGGTCTCGCCGCATCTGGTCTTCTGTTCCGAAGAATAAAAATTCCGATGATGGTGAGAATGTAAAACATCACCACCACACATGAGATCATGTCAAGCAGATCACCGTACTTTCCGCTGATGCTCCATACGGAGGCAAGAAGGCACTGAATCCACAGCGCCCTCTGAGGAACAGCAAACCGGTTTAATTCTCCTACAGTCCTGAAGAACAAACCATCTCGCGCCATCGTGTAATAGACCCTTGCACCTGACAGGATCAGGCCGTTATTGCAGCCAAAGGTTGACACCATAATCATCAGGGCGATAATAACAGTGCCAATGTCGCCGAAGATTGCATTTGAAGCGGCAACACCAACCCTGTCCTTTTCTGCGAAGGCGATTTCATGGAGCGGAAGGACAGCCGTATACATAACATTCGCTGAGATGTAGACAATTGAAACGAGCAAGGTTCCAAGAAATAAACTCAATCCAATGTTTCGCTGGGGATTCTTCATCTCGCCTGCAATGAAGGTTACGCTGTTCCATGCATCACTGCTAAATACTGATCCTACCATTGCCGAGGCGATGGCACCGAAGGCAGCGGCGGTAAGGTACGGTTCGATTCCGCCCTCCGTTAATCGATGAAGATTCCATGCATCCGTCCAGTTTGCACGCCATACATCTCCTTTGAAAAAAAACAGTCCAAAGGCAATCAGGCCAAATAAGCTTACAATCTTGGTAACCGTGAATGTTGTCTGAATCACCTTTCCTTCTCTCACTCCTCTCGAATTGATGTACGTGAGCAAAACAATGATGAAAATTGAAACCAGCTGCGCAGGCGAAATTTTGACAAGGCCCACATCAAGAAGGACAATATCTTCGCTAACGGACGGTATTAGGTAGGCCATGAATTTCGCAAAGGCCACGCCCACGGCAGCAATAGTTCCTGTTTGAATCACGGCAAAAAAACTCCAGCCGTACAGAAATGCAACGAGGGGATTATAAGCTTCGCGGAGATAGACATATTGGCCACCAGCTTTTGGAAACATGCCGCTGAGTTCTCCATAACTAACGGCCGCTGTAATGGTCATGAAGCCTGTAATGGCCCAGACAGCAATCAACCATCCTGAACTTCCAACATTTCGGACAATGTCGGCGCTGACGATAAAAATACCGGAACCAATCATGGAACCAGCGACCAGCATAGTACCGTCCCACAAGCCGAGCACTGGCTTAAAGTTCTTCTCCTCCATTAAGCATAGGTTATCGGATATAAGTTATTAAGTTATCGGTAATTATCAATATCAACAACTACTGATAATATCGCCTCACTCAAACAACTCGGCTACAGGCTGTCCGGTACATCCGCTTGGAAACTTTATTCTTAACAACATGGAAAGGGTCGGCGCGATGTCTGTGACCGGATGATAACGTACCGATGACCCCTTTCTGACTCCAGCCCCATAAAACAACATGGGCACATGTGTGTCGTAGGCGTAGGGTGAACCGTGCGTCGCGCCTGCGATTTGTGAAGAAGAGTACCACCCGGGCTCCAGAACAAAAGCAATATCGCCCGACCGTTTGGCATTATATCCGCGTATAACCATTCCTTTTAATCCCTCTTCATCATATCGCGCCTGACGTAAAACATTTTCCGTATAGACGTTCGCCACCCCATCAACGGCGAGAAGAAATTTTGAAATCAATTCGGAGGCAATCAAAAAGTCCACACCGGAATTTCTTGGGTTGGTCTGGAACAGGTCGTTGTTAAAAAATACCTGCCCATTGCTGATGTTTTGAATAAGGTCTCGTTCAGGAAAGTATTTCTTGAGAAACTCTCTCAGGTTGCTTTCAACTGCGGAATCGTTGAAGTAACCAGCGGGCATCTTGCTGTCTTTTAAATATTGGGCAACATCAGCGACTGCATGATCGGCCGAAAGAAAAACCAGGTAATTACCTTTTCCGATCTTAGCATCCAGTTGGTTGAGCAGATTTTCAATATTCTTATCAAGGCGGAGGTAAACATCTTCAACTTCAACCGAATTTGGTCCCATAGCGTGGCCAATGCGATCGGTCGTTGAATATGAAATAGCTAGAAAATCAGTGTAATCACCCTGGCCCAACTTTTCTCCATCAACGGCAGCCAGTGCAAACTCAGTAAGAAAGTCATTACAAAACGGTGTGGCCGTTAATGCACCGTAACCTGTCTTTGCATTCACCTCGTATTTATAAGGAAAGACTGGCTTTTTGTTTCCGCCAAGTCGCTGCTCGTATGGACTATCGTCCGGACTACTCTCCACGTACTGCTCAATTGGATAAAGTGTGTTCCATGGTTGAGATAAATACTTAGCAGGTAGCCCCTTCTTGTTGAAGACGTCCACCCATTGGGGAAGCTTGGTGAGATAAAATGTACTGGAAATAAATGTACCCGAGGCGTCTTCATACCAGTATGCTGCGTCAGCCATGTGCCCCGCTGGAAGCACAGCGCCCCGGTCTTTAATGGATATACCGATTACCTTCGATCTCTTTTGCGTAGCCAACTTCAACTCATCCGTAATTGTCGAGGATAAAAGTCTCCACGGAGATACATGCCCCTCTTCACTCTGCACTCCCACGGATTCGCGCGTCGGATCGTTGACGCAATTCACTCCTTTCTTTAAGTTCTTGTCATACCAATCGTTACCAATTATTCCATGAATGGCCGGTGTCGTACCTGTATAGACCGAAGAATGACCCGGCCCCGTATAGGTAGGTACATAGTTATAATGAGCATTCTTCAGATTAAATCCGTCGTTCATCAAGCGCTTAAATCCATCATTACTATATTTTGAATAAAATCTTTCCAGGTATTCATAGCGCATCTGGTCCACCATTATTCCCACGACAAGTTTTGGCCGCTGCTCTTGTGCATAACACACAACAACAAACATGGTAAAGAAGAATGCTGCAATTTTTTTAGTCATAAAACAGGTTTTAACGTCCCAATATACTATTCCGCATTTTAATTAAACATTAATTATTTGAACAGTAGATCATTTCGTATTCATCCGGTTCAAAGGCCTGGCGTCGGATCAATTTACCGTGTTTATCATAGTAAATCACTACAAAAATATTGGCCTCCTGAACATTTTTTTCCGTAAAATACAGGGGATCTTCCTGCGAGCCAATGTTGATGATATCTGTATACGATAACGGTAACACAATTCCGCTGACATTGCTCATGACGCCGAAAGCGTCGCCTTGCTGAGCAATAATAACTTTCTCTTTTTTCGAATCGTTGACAAACTTGAATGCCCTGACCTGGTCAAGGATGACTTTTTTACTCCCTATGTCAATGAGTTGCCACAAAGCATTTTTCTTTACGAAAGCAGAAGAGTCATTCCAGTAGACAATGTCTTCATATTCAAAAGGAAGAATGGTTTTGTTTTTGGAATCGACGATTCCAAGATTGCCATTTTTAAAAGCGATAATCCGGTTCTCACCATATCGTTTTAGGTTCTTGTCATACTGCGGAACAATTTCCTTTTTAGTCTTTAAATTATACAGACCAAATTTCATACTTCTCAGTAACGGAATATTTGTTCCGTCACCGTCGCCAATAGCATCATAAGTCGGGGGCAATAGCATCTTCCCATTCTCAGCCATCAGTCCTTTTTTTTCCCTTTTGGAAACCGCAAATATTCCCTTATCCACAAGCTGGACGTTGTCATAACCAACCTCACATAATTGATCTCCATGATGGCTGTAAAGTATTCGTTTCTTTCCCACGGTAATCAATAGATAGGCGGATGAATCTTTTCCGGCGATATAATTAACTTCAGTTTTTTCGAAATCAAGAAATTTCCGGCTATTGAAATAGACACGTAATGAGTCTTGTCTGTATCCAATCGGAAAAGTTCCCACAAATGAGATGCTGTCAAAATTCTGCACCAAAAAATTTTTCTGTATTGGATCCAGAAACTTCCACTTATCGCCAACTCTTGTGCCGATCCATTGCTGGCCAACAATAATATCTTCAAACACACCTGCATCATTGAAGCTGGTATCAAGAAACCTGACGCCTGATGGAAAGCGAGACTCAAATCCCTGCGTATAAAACTTCAACACCTGCGCTTCAAGAGGAACCCTGACATTTAAATGCTGGTCAAATATTGCTTCTTCCCCGTTCCGTTTTACCCAAATGAAGTTGTTAGGCCATTCTTTAACCTCATCGAAGCTTTCTGAAAAATCAAATGGGTGTCGATCAGCAATTAATCCAATTTGTTTGCCGCTGAGCAAGTACCAGCGGTCATCCTTTTTCAATGCCAGGGCGCCATTGACATCTTTCACATCTTGCCAGACCGTATCTATGAGTTGCTTTCCGGCCAATGTGAACAACAACCACCCGTCCCCCAATTTCAAAGCAATGATCCGGCCGTTGGGAATGTAGGCATCCTCAATCTGGTTGTCGCCGGAGATAATAAAACCGCTCTTATGAAGAACAATCCTCTTCCCGTCGCTTAGCGTTATCAACAAAAATCCCACGCCGAGGTCATCAAGTCCCTCAATATCTCCTCTATAAATTACGGCTTCATTTCTTGCCATCAACCTGTCGCCATCAGCAATGACATCTTCGGTAATATTCCCACATAAATATTGTTCGTAAACCTCATCGGACGTTCCATGAATAATTTCGGTCCCTTCATTGTTCATAAAACCAAAATGTCCCGACGAAAGAACAGGGACGAGATATTTTCTGTTTAGTTGCTGAATGATATTAAGCGAATCAGTCATTAAAAATTCTGGAAATGTTTTCCCTTCCATGTCCTTCAAAACATAATAGAGAATGTTGCGAGCCTTCCTGGCCGGTGGGCCATCCGGATAATCGCGAATGAACTGAATCAGGCTATCAGGCTCGCCCGAAGCACATGATATTTCAAGGATTTGTTCCTCAACGACCCGCCGATAGGGAGATCGGGGATTCTCGCGTAAGTAAGCGCGATATGTCGCCAGCCGCTTATCACTGGTTTTGGTCTCAAACAGATGGCGATCATAATTTTCTCTCGCCTCCTCGCGGTGCCGGGAGTCAGGGTATTTTTTAAGAAAAAGATCAAAAGCCTGATAAGTTCCCTCCTCCAGGGCCGATCGGTAGGCTGCGTCATGCAAAAGCAACATTGCGTCTCCGTAATCCAGGGAAGAGGGGAAGTGCTTGAGAAAAAAATTGTAGGCCTCTTCTGTGTCAAGGCCCTGGGCGCGAGCAAATGCAGTGCTGTCGATTTCCCGACGCAGTGACCTTAATATTGCACTGTCAACCGGCAGTTTATTCAGTCGCTCCCGCTCCTTGAGCTGGAGCGGTTCATAAAGGAATATTGCCCGGTTAAGAC
>DASUGQ010000343.1:0-12908 GCA_036273935.1 Cyclobacteriaceae bacterium
TCAAAAGAAAACAAACGGGTATAATAGTTGTACTTATCCATCCTAAAAAGCATGGCTTTTGTCGAAATTCAAAAACCTGAACCTGGTTCAGGCGTTACTTTCACCAAATACAACCAAAGAAAATCTATGAAAAAATTAAACTACCTCGCGGTGACGCTCGTCCTGATCGTTGCATCCGCCTTTACATTTATTCGGTCACAGGACTGGATGGTTGCCGACGGCTATTCCATAAAATTTGATGGCGGAGATCCATCCGGAGAGTTTACGGCACTAACAGGAACTATCCAATTCGATGAGCAAAACCTGGCCGCTTCCAAATTTGATATGTCCATAGAGGTAGCTTCCATCAACACGGGGAACGGCATGAAAAATACTCATGCGAAGAGTGCAAACTGGTTTGATGCAGAAAAATATCCCAACATTACTTTTACATCTTCGGCTATTACCAAGGCAGGTGATGGATATGAGGCCAAGGGAATACTCGCAATGCACGGCATGCAGAAAGAAATCACCATACCTTTCACATTTACGAACAATACATTTAGCGGTAACATCGAGGTTAGTCGCATGGACTTTGGTCTTGATGATGGTAAACATCCTAAAATGGCGCCGACGCTGAAAGTCGATATCAATGTTCCGGTCACGCAATAGTTTTGACTAAAACCATTTTCATGCAATCGCTGGTCGCGGGGATATTGGCTGCTATTGCAGCCAATATCTACAACCAGATTTATTTCTTTGCCACTGAAGTTGACTATTCTGCCATTATAAACCCCGGTAGTTTGATCGGAGGTAATCTGGTTGTGTCGCTTTTTGCAGGACTTCTTTACTTCCTGCTGAGAACACTTTTCAAAACCCGGGGTGCGATTATCTTCAATTTTGTTTACAGTGTTGGTTCATTTGCCTGCGTCATCATTCCAATTGCCATCACTCTTCCGCTCTCAACACCTTATCCTGAATTATTTCCTGGCCTCACCGTCCCCATGGTTTTTTTTCCGGTCATCGCCTGGATGACGATTGACCCTTTGTTTAAAAAAATTGAACCATAGAATATTACACTTTCTGATTTTCTTTCGAACCTCAGTTTATAGCGGGATACCCTTTACGAGAAGTCGGGTGATAACAAATATGCCAATCGTAAATACGGCCAATATGATTGAAATATTTTCCGGATAGTCGGCATGCCCAACGAGGTGTTCCTTTTTTCTTCTTAACCTCCCATAAACCATGAAAATGATGAATGGACTGGTCGTCGGATACAGGATGCTTATAAAAGTGGGTGCCGGCAACGAGATTAAAGTTGTCAGTGGAATACCAATAAGAACGGGATAGGCAATAAGCAAGTTGGCAAGTCTTCCCGGCTTGAAGCTTTGATGAAGAAAAGCTGCGGGAATCTGATTTTCAAAATCCCTGGTGAATTGCAAGACCAACTTGATCAATCCAAATAGCCCGGCAAAAGCAATGATCCATTTCAGCCATTGGGGGCTGCCAAAAAGGGTAAACACTCTGCCGGTATCTCCGTAGTCAACCAATGGTGTTAGCATGAGATAGCCTCCTATGTTAATGAATCCCATAACACTCATCCAGAGATAAAATAGAGTCGTCAATGACTTTCGCGGAGATGTCCTTAGCAGCAGTAAAAACAAAATGCCTTGAAGGAGTGACATTAATGGTCCCGCCGCTGGGGTTAGCACTTTTACAAAAAGTGATGCGGAATCCTCGCCGGACGTGGAGACATAATTATGATGGAGTATAGGGTGTAGTCCCGTAAGTTTGGCGGCGACAGCGTGCGCTCCTTCATGCACGCCTGTGTTGACCATGAAGCACAGGATGTAGATCAGGGCGGAATGAACGACCAGGTTTAACTGTGGTTTCATAATTCCATTCAACAGTTTGCATGGACAAGATAACATAAACCACGTTGCTTTATAAACTTAAACCGGGTTCGCATTTTATTGGTAATTTGTGACAACCCTGCGCGAAGACTATGATCTATCTCTTTGGATTATCCATAGCAAGTTTCCTGCTTGTCCTGATTCTCCTGAAGAAAGACAAAACGCACGCCGATTATATTCTGGCTGCCTGGATGAGTGTGCTGGTCATTCACCTGACGCTTTTCTTTTTCGACTATAAGGGAATCAGTTACCGATACCCACATCTGCTTGGCCTTTCGTTGGCGGTACCCATATTGCACGGAGGTTTTTTATATTTTTATACACTCGCGTTAATAAGAAAAACACCGGTGCGGACTCAATCAATTCTTCTGCACCTTATTCCATTTGTACTTTTGGTGATATTGGCGATTCCATTCTATCGTTTGACGGGCGCTGAAAAAATTGAAGTGTATAAAAACCAGGGCAGGGGATATGAATGGTATTCTCAAATACAAATGATTGCTTTTCTCGTAGCGGGTTTTACCTACTCCGTGGTTGTGATTTGGGAGATCAGAAAATACCGCCGGAAGGTATTAAACAATTTCTCGAATGTTGACAGAAAGATGCTTCGATGGCTTGAATACCTGGCCATTGGATTGGGGTTTATCTGGCTTCTTTCTGCGTTTTTTAATGATCAGATTATCTTCATTGGAGTTGTGCTCTTTGTTTTTTTTATTGGATTTTTTGGGATCAGCCAATATCCTGCGTTCTATTCATTGCCGTCAGCATCCGAAAAACCCGGGCCTGCATTAACTGGTGAATGGCAGGAAACACTTCAGGTTGATGGAGAAAAATATTCCAGGAGCGGCCTGAGTGAACATGACGCCTCGCACGTGATGACCCTTCTCGAGACCGCAATGAAAACGAGAAAACCATTTGCCAATCCCAATCTAACCCTGAATGATCTGGCCAGTTCCATCAATGTTTCTCCCAATCACCTTTCCCAGGTCATCAACACGTTGGCTGGCAAATCATTTTACCACTACGTCAATGCATACAGGATCGATGAATTTCTGAAACTCATGGCGCTGCCGCAAAACAGGAAGTTCACCTATTGGGCGTTGGCGCACCAATGCGGATTCAGTTCAAAAACAACATTCAACAAATACTTTAAGCTTCAGATGGGTAAAACGCCATCTGATTATTTGTCGGAATCCATTGACCGGCCATTGAACTCTGGGTAAACGGCATCACAGGCTCTCGACTGCGTCAGGGTTGTACGAAATAACATCAATTTCGTGTACAGCCCTATAGGTACGCACGACCGGGCATTTGATTTTTCGTGAATAGGGCAAAAATCAAATGTCATGTACCGAAATATTTATCTCTTTTTCTTCCTCCTCGCAGCAGCCTGCGAGACGGAAGATATGTCGAAGCCCGGGGCGCTTGTTCCACTTACAGCTGATCAGGACACCAGCATTCCATCACAAGCGATTAATGGCACGCTTCTCCATGTAGAGGCGTTTGGAAAACCGACCGACCCCTTGTTGATTGTCATTCACGGGGGACCGGGAGGTGATTTTAGATCTTTGCTAAATGCAAAACAACTTGCTGATGACGGCTTTTACGTCGTGTTTTATGATCAGCGCGGCACCGGGCTTTCCAGGCGGGAAGACAAAAGCCAGTACGAAAGCCGGGAGGCAGTTCAACTTTTCATTGATGACCTGGATGCTCTGGTGACGCTCTTCCGGTTTGGTCCAGGTCAAAAAGTCTTCCTGTTTGGGCACTCATGGGGAGCAATGCTGGCAACGGCTTACATTAATCAGCACCCCGAGAAGATAGACGGCGTTATTTTGGCAGAACCTGGCGGGCTTACATGGCCGCAGACCAAAGATTACTTATCGCGGTCGAATAAAGTGAAGCTTTTCAATGAGACCCTCAATGATGCCCTGTTCCCGGAACATATTCTTGACGGAAGATCTGAAGATGAAGTGCTGGATTACAAGGCGTCATTCTTCACATCGTATGAGAATGCGCCGGGAAACGTGTTGGGAAATCCGGGATCGTATCCCTTCTGGCGCAATGGTGCCGTTTCATTTCTTACACTGAATGAAAATGCTGATCAATATGGTTTTGATTTCACGACACATTTGCAGCAGTACCGCGTGAAAGTGTTGTTTCTGTATAGCGAAAATAACCGCGCCTATGGAGCAAGCTGGGCCGAAAATGTTTCAGCTCCTTTTCCGAATGTTGAAGTGATGATGGTCGAGAATTGTGGCCATGAGATGCTCTACTTTGGGTGGGCAGATTTATATCCGAAGGCGTTAAACTATTTAAGTCAACTGAGATGAAAAAGAAAATCTTCTTAATTGGATTCCTGTCCTGGATCACAACGCATGCGTTATTTTCGCAGGATGTAAATTTCCGGACGTTGGAAAATACAAGGCACCTTGTAGCGGCACACTTTGGGGCTGACTACGGTTCGTATTACGGTCTGTCTTACGGATATGTCTTCAATACAAAGCATAGACCTATCGTGGCTGGGACGGAATTCATCATTCCTTTTGGCGCTGATGTTCTGGATGACTGGCAATGGAAAACCGGGGTTCAGCTCGAGCTCTTAAGAAGTGGAGATTTTTCGCTGGTGTTCAAACCTTCCGCGGTCTTCAGAAGGTATGAATCGTCTATGGCGCGAATGTATAACATTGGCAGCGACTTCGCCATAAACGTTGGCTTTGTTAAGCAGAAATGGAGTGTTGTAGGAATTGCCAGTTTTGATAAGGCGATCGTCACGAATATCCATAACAAACTGTTGAAGGAATATTATCCCGAAATTCGCGACGGCTGGTATATTCCTTCCGGTGGTAATTTTAAGTTTGGCGCGCGGTTGCAATATGGTTTTGGAACATGGAATACGTTCTTTACCATAGGAAAGCATTTCGGTCAGGACTTCAAAGCCAATCCTATTTTACCATTCTTTGCCGAGATGTCTGTTCAGAAAAGATTGAATTAACGGTTTATGAAATCGACGCGCAGGCCCATGAAGTGTGAGACAGGTGATGGGACGGGCTTGTGCGTTGAATTTTGCAATTTTAGATTCCCATCCCGTCCGGTCTGTTTCAGATTTTGTGAGATCACTTGCCCTCTCGCCTGAAAAGAAAATAAGCCTCAGTGTTTGGACAGATTACGGCCCCGTTCTCAATAAAAGCTGATTTCGGTAAACCGAAAAAATCGTGGATTTGGAAACCAATCCACGATAGCGTTGATAGCGGTCGATCACCGGAAGGTTCCACGAATTGGTTTGTTCGAATTTATCCAGCACGTCGATCATTTTGTCATCGACATAAACCACGGCAGGTGAAGAGGTCATGATGGCGCTCACTTTCAACTGATCATATTGGTTCACGTCGAACATGAGTTTGCGCACATCATTCAGTAAAATGATTCCACAATATTTTCGTTTTTCATCCACTACCGGGAAGATATTGCGTTTGGATTGTGTGATCACATGAACCAGATCACGCAATGTTGCATCTGGTGGGATTGTCATCACGCCCTTTTCAATCACGCTCTTCAGCATCAGGTTGCCCAGTACAGCTTCGTCGTTGGGAAGAGCTTCGGACTTGTCGCTGCCAAACTTCTTTTCAGAAAGTTTTCGGTTGTAAGTGCGAATAATATCAGCAGCAGTAATTACACCCATAATTTTCGCCGGCTGCTGATGATTATCAACAACCAACAGTTCCTCCACCTGGTTGTCCATCATTATTTGCTGAGCCTTTCGAATGGATTCACCCGGTCCAACTTCCAGCAAAACGGATTGCATGAGATCTTTGGCCGTCGTTGTTGATTCCCTTCCCTCCAATAGCATTTTAGTTATATCACTTGACGTAAAGACGCCAATGATATTGAGTGCTTCGTCGGTCACCGGAAAGATCCGCTGACGTTTTTCGGTCATTAGCTTGATGATCGTTTCACCGCTCACATCCGGTGACAACGTTTCGATGCTTCTCCCGGCCTTGTAGGCTTCCTGCACAAAGGTTGTTTCAAAAAGATCATGTGCATATTCTCCGAAGTGGGCCTGCGAGTACATTTTACCCGGCACTTGTCCTTTGTAGATGCTCCACTTACGGGCTACCATGTAAGAAATTGCGCACACCCACATACTGGGCAGCAGCAGTTCATAGTTTCCCGTGAGTTCACTTACCATAATAATCGTGGAGAGGGGCGTGTTGGCTGCTGCTGCGAAAAATCCGGCCATCCCAACAATGGCAAATGTGGGGGGATCAAGCGGGATTCCCGGAAACACCAATTGCATGATATACCCTGTTGCAGCACCCAGCGTGCCGCCGATCACCATAGAGGGTCCGAATACACCAGCACTTCCACCGGATCCGATGGAGAAGGAGGTCGTGGCGATTTTCCCTGCCGCTACCAGCAGGAGGATTATCAGGCTGATGTGGCTGATGCCGTTCTGAAAAATTTCCTGGAGGATACCATACCCGCCGCCCATGACAGCAATAACATATGTGTGGTCGCGGGTCAATGAAATCAGCACCAGTGTAACGATGCCGGTAAGCACTCCACCAATAGCGGGTTTTAACATTCGTGGGATGTTCCACCTTGAAAATACTCCGCGTATTCCATAAAATGATTTTACAAAGAGCAAGGCCGCCAACGCCAGCACAAGCGCTTCTATGGAGTAGGGGATCAACTCGAGCGGATTGGAAAATCCTGTCTGGCCCACGTTAGTGAAGATATGATCCCATCCGAACCGAAATGAATATACAGAATAAGCGATGATGGAGGAGACGACGGCGGGCAGGAGCACTTCCGCCTCTACCTCGGCAGAGGAATACAAAACTTCGGCTGCAAAGATGGCCCCTGCAAGTGGCGCGCGGAAAATGCTGCCGATCCCTGCTCCCATGCCAGCAGCCAGCAGCCAGCGCCGGGTACGCACGTCGAGTCCAAGCCGCATGGACAGAAAGCTTCCGAACCCTGCCCCGATTTGGGCGATGGGACCTTCTCGTCCTCCGGAGCCGCCAGAGCCGATGGTAATGATCGAGGCGATTAATTTTACAATCGGAACGGAAGGGCGAATTACGCCGCGCTTTTGATGGAAGGCCTTAATGGCTTCATCTGTGCCATGCCCTTCTGCCTCGGGAGCGAAAGTATAGATGATGAAGCCCGCGACCAATCCGCCGAGCGCTGGAATGAGAACAATATAGAGGGGATTGTAATTACCAGGCACTAATTTGATGAACGGCCGCTCACCGCCAGGGCCGCCGGGTTCAAGTCCCATCCAGTGCACCATTGCGAGTTCCTTCACAAGTTCAAGCAACGTTTGAAACAGAATAGCACCGAGGCCGCTGATCACACCCACGATGAGTCCGTAGAAAAGCCACCTGCCTGCTACACGGAAATCAAATTCCTTACGAATCGATGAAAGCCTGTTCCACTCCATTCCAAAAAGACGCTTTTGGAAGACAAGTTAACCCGCCACGAAGGGAATACCAACAAAAACGAAGGGCAATCTTGTGATGAAAGAAAAATAACGGCATGCTTTAATGTGTGTATTGCTTAACGTGATCTTAATTAATGATTAGACCTATCGTTATATTCGAACACAGCGCGTGACTGCCATAAAAAAACAAAGGGCAGACTTTCCGTCTGCCCTTAACCAAACACCCGCTCAACCCACTACTTTAAAAGTACTTTGTCAATTACGTGAACAACGCCATTTGTTCCTTGCACATTGGTGGCAATAACCTGGGCAGTTGCCCCTGATTGATCAGTAATCGTTACTGTCGACCCTGAGATGTTCACGGTGAAGGTTCCAGACAAGGTCGTTACTTCCATGCCGTTGGTCAGATCGGCAGACAAAACATTTGCTCCGGCCACAACATGATACTTCAGCACATCCGCCAATTGATCATCGGTCAACTCGGCTGTTACGTCGGCAATATCAGTAAACGCCGCGTTGACCGGGGCAAATACAGTGAACGGTCCGTTACCCTTCAGCGCGGTCACAAGATCGCCGGATGCTGCGCCCAGAGCGCCCACCAGTGAAGTGAAGTTGTCGTTGTTAACGGCGATGTCAACCACGTCGGTTGGAAGAATGACTTTGTCGATCACGTGAATAATGCCATTCGATGCTTCAATGTTCGCGGTAGTCACATTGATGGTCTTGTTTAATTTCACGCCGCTTCCCGCTTCAACATATAGGTCTATCGCAGTGTCATTCGGTCCGCCTGTGTTTGCCGTCTTCACATAGCCCGTAGTCAGGTCGGTAGACCGGAAAGATCCGGACACAACATGATTGAGTAAAATAGGGGTGAGCGCTTCAGCCGACAGATCATTCAAACTGGAGACCCCAAGGTCCGAAAGCAACGTGTTAAATGCCGTGTTGGTCGGGGCAAATACGGTGAACGGCCCATTGCCCTGCAAGACGCCTGCGAGATTAGCTTTTGTCAAAGCGGCAACCAGGGTCGAGAACTGCGGATCACTGCTGGCAATGGAAACGATATCTTTGGGTTTAGCCGATTCGTCGTCATCCGAGCAGGAAGTGGTTACGACGACTAGCGCCGTAACGATCAGAAAAAGGATTCTTGAAATTTTCATCATATGTCAGTCAGTTTATTGTTTAGCCGATTAACAGTACCCCCTCTATCTTGTTTAAAGAATTTATATTTTGTTTAAACAGAAATTTATCGACTGACTTCATTAACGGTTCACCTTTCTGACTTTAAATCACTGATAAGCAACTGGGAACACTTTGAATTTTATAAAGCTGCAAAAGCTTTAGATTGTGCCTGGGGCTAAACAAATCCCACGCTTTTGGGATGTCACCTAATTCCTTTAGTGGCGTTCCGATGGGGTGCGGGGTCATTCCAGCCTGTCAGACCGGTGTCCGGATTCAAAGTAAGATTGAAGAAGCTGACGTTCACCACAACAAAATCAGAGGGTGCACTCGTATAAGTACACTATTTAACGACCTGATCCCCTAACCTCTTATGAATTCATTAATCCTACAACTTCGATCGGCGATCAAGAATTCGCTGGCATATTCCATTGGCATTTTTTCGCTAACCCTCGGTTTTGCTGTCTGCATTCTTGTTTATCGCTTTATTCAATCCGAAAGCCAGTACGACGTCGCCCACGATCATTCAGAGAATTTGTACCGGGTGATCCTTCACAACAGTCCGGATGGCGTTGATCTCGGGGATGCCGTCGTTCAATTTCCCATGGCGCCTCAGTTGCAAAGTGACTATGCCGGCATTGAGTCAGTGCTTAGGATTTACCGGGAACCTGATTTCCCCCTTGTTCAATTTAATGATATCAAGTTCACTGAGAGCCGTCTGTTATTCGTTGATCCCAACTTCTTTTCATTTTTTGCTTTTCCGCTGATCAGTGGGGATTCAAAGACGGCATTAGGTCAACCCAACAGTATCGTGTTGACGAAAAGGTCCGCAGAGCGATATTTTGGAACGGACGATGTTTTAGGCAGATCGCTCCGCTACCAGGGAAAGTATTCATTGGTGGTCACGGGCGTTGTTGATGATACAAAAATACTTTCCCATGTGAAGTTCGATATGCTCATGCCTATGGAGTTCTATTTTGGTTTGCTGAAGGAGCGGGGCGATGGCGATCAGATTGAAAGTTGGTTCAATACCCGGCCGTGGGCCTACGTGAAATTTAAAAATAAGGAAAGCAAGGAGATTGTCGATGGCAACCTGAACTCCTTTGTCGACAAGCACATTCCCATTGAATTCAAATCCCAGGTAACGCTCGAGCTGCAGCCTGTGACCAAAATACATACGAGCTCAAATTATGCTACGGAAATCGAACCGAATACTTCTGATGCCTATCTCAACATCTTCTTCCTCATAATTGTAACGATACTGGTGTTCAGTTCAATCAATTTTCTGAACCTGAATACATCGATCGTGCTGACGAGAGCGAAAGAATTCTCCGTCAAGGGAATATTAGGCTCTTCCAAAATTGACCTGTTTCGCGAGATCTTTGTTTCGACGTTCCGCATAACCCTGTTCTCACTGATCCTTGCCCTTGCATTGGTCGTTGTACTTCAGCCGTACCTCAATTTTCTCATGGAAGTGCACGTACCATCGCTGTCCATTGCGAATGACTGGCTCGTGATGTCATATGCTTTGATGGCCGTTATAACCCTCTCATTGATCAGCAGTCTCCAGCCGTTTATTGTCATTGCAGCAGCAAATTATCTCAACACCATCAACGACAAGAAAGGGGTGAGCGCATCTGTGCGGAAAATAGCCGTCGGCCTGCAAATTGCCTGTTCGTTTGTTTTGGTTTTTGGAACCCTCATCATTTTCAAGCAAATGACTTTTCTAAATAGTTTTGATTTGGGATTCAGGAAGGAAAATGTAATCATGCTACCTTTTCGCCAGTCGGTCATGGATCATTTCGAAGCGTTTAAATCTGAAGTGAAAGAAATTGATGGCGTGGTGAACGTTGCCTGGGGAGCGAATGCTCCCGGGTTAGGGGGCGTTACGAATTACCGGTTTGTTCCGGAAGGTTTTCGAATTGACGACCCATTATTCATTCCCTTCGTACAAATTGATTATGACTTTGTAGAGACCATGGGGATAAAGATGAAGGATGGGCGTGAATTTGATCCATCCATTCCCGGCGACTCAGGCAAGTCTTACATCGTTAACCAGGCTTTCCTTGAATCGGTTGGATGGACCGATCATTACATCGGCAAGGAGTTAAAAATGTACAAGCCTGGAGAGAAGTACATTGGCTACTCTGGCAAAGTAATCGGAAGCTTCTATGATTTCCACATGGAGTCCCTGCATTTTCCTGAGAAACCTATGATACTTGCCCTCCGGCACACATTCACGAATCCGGGTTCCTTCCTGATTCGCACGGAGGGGAGCAATGCAGACGTTATCGCTGCACTCAAAACGGCCTGGAGCAAATTTGAAAATGAATGGCCTTTCGAATACAAGCTGCTTGACAATGAGCTCACGCGGCTATACCAAAACGAAAACAAACTTTTCTATCTCACCATGATCCTCAGCATGCTGGCTATAACGATCTCGCTTGTAGGTTTATTCGGGATGAATTCATTGGCCATTGTGAAGCAGTACAAAGCCATTGCCATCAAGAAGGTATTGGGCGCACATGCGGACAATATTTCGTTGGAAATGCTTCGAAAGGAGTTCACCTTCCTTGCCGCCGTTTTTGTTTTGGCGGTGCCGGCCGGGTATTACATACTCAAAATCTGGCTACGCGGATTTGAGTACAGCGTTCAGATATCGATGACGGAGATTGCTGAATCCATTCTCCTGGTTTGCCTCCTGGTGCTGGCTACGATATTTTATCATCTCGTGAAAATGAGAAATACCAATCCCCTGCATCATATCCAAAAAGGATAGGACCTCGCGACCTTTTTCCATTCGTTACCAGGCTCAGAAATATCAAGGGTTGAAATAGAGGCCAGCCTTTCGGTTGAACAGGGCAACGATCGTCACTGCCATGAGCACCGCGTGCATAGCCAGTTCGGAAGTAGCGTGATAAAAGCTGAGGACGACGTGATACGCGATCCAGGCCGTTAACAACCAACGCGCCCAGTTGTTGCCGCGCAAGGCAAATACGCCACCCACAATTGCCAGCAGCCTCACGATGAACGTCAGGATCACCTCTGGTTGCTCTGCCAGGTCCCTCCATTCGGATGCGTGATAGACAATGCCGGATATCCCGGCAAGGATGAAAAGCGAACTGATGAGGGTGACCGAAAGGGGGCGTTTCATGCTGATCATGAAGCTAAACAAGTTCAGCAATTTATCCACCGGTGGGCGTAAACTTTTCGAAGCATACCGGGACGTTGGCCGTTGTCGGTTTTGATCAGCGGGTTTGAAGACGAGGCGAAATAAATGTTACTTTACGGCCCGGATGAAACCAGTTCAAGGTGCGGTATTGAAAATTGGACGGCCGTTAATAATGATTTTTTCAAATCTTAACCATGGCAAAAAATAAAGTATAAAGAATATGAAATACATGGCAGACGAAAAGCGATACGATCAAATGCAATACAACCGATGTGGAAGGAGCGGGTTAAAACTCCCCATCGTATCACTGGGCTTGTGGCATAACTTCGGTGGAGTTGATGTTTACGAGAACGCACGAAAAATGGTGTTGCGTGCCTTTGACCTCGGCATAACCCATTTTGATCTCGCAAACAACTATGGACCACCATACGGTTCAGCAGAAAAGACATTTGGTAAAATTTTAAGCGAAGACCTGAAGGACTACCGGGATGAATTGATCATCACGTCAAAGGCTGGATGGGATATGTGGCCCGGCCCTTACGGAGAATTTGGTTCCAGGAAGTATCTGATTGCAAGTTGTGATCAAAGTCTAAAGCGCATGGGCATTGAGTATGTTGATATATTTTACAGTCACCGCCCTGATCCTGAAACACCGATGGAAGAAACGATGATGGCCCTGGACCAGATTGTTCGGTCGGGCAAAGCGCTGTACGTTGGTATTTCTTCCTATAACCCCGACCAATCGCGCCAGGCCATCAGTATCTTGAAATCGTTGGGAACGCCATGCCTCGTGCATCAGCCAGCCTACAGCATGTTCAACCGCTGGGTGGAAGATGCTCTGCTGGACGCGCTTGATCAAAATGGCGTCGGTTGCGTAGCGTTTAGTCCTTTGTACCAGGGATTGCTCACGGAAAAATACCTGAAGGGTATCCCGGAAGATTCAAGGGCTTCCAAATCAATTTATTTCAAGTCCTCCGACATCACAGCAGAAAAGGTCGATAAAGTAAAAAAATTGAATACCATAGCTGAAGGGAGGGGGCAAAAGATGTCGCAGCTTGCACTAGCCTGGGTGTTAAGGGACAAACGAGTCACTTCTGTTATCATTGGCGCCAGCAAGGTATCGCAAATAGAGGATGCGGTTGGTATTCAATCGAACCTTCACATCACGGCGGAAGAAGAAAAAGCAATAGACAAAATACTGAAATCGTGAGGTGGCAGGCTTAAC
>DASUGQ010000344.1:0-7980 GCA_036273935.1 Cyclobacteriaceae bacterium
AACAAAAGACTTTATTTCGACCATATTGATTCAAAAATACTGGGATTTTTAACTTTGGGCGAAATCATTCAAGATTGAATTTCTAGGATTGGGCAAAAATCGTTTTGACTGTATTATTGTTGGCCTGGGTTTGGCGGGGTCCGCCCTCGCTGTTCAATTTCTTTTGCGGAAGAAGAAGATATTGGTATTCGATCAGCCCTCAGAGAACAACTCTTCAACCATCGCTGCAGGATTATTTAATCCGATCTCCGGCAAAAGAATGATAAAAACCTGGCTGGCGGATGAGTTATTTCCCTATCTGAAAAAATTCTACCAGCAGGTGGAAAATTTGACCCATTCCCATTTTTTTTACTCCAGCCCAATTTACAGACCATTTTTATCAGTTGTTGAACAAAATGAATGGATGGCAGGAAGTTCAGAAAATTCTTTATCGGGATTCGTAAAAAAAGTCTTCACTTCATCGCAGCATGGTGAATTTATCTATGACGACCTGGGTGGAATATTGTTGGAACAAAGTGGATACCTTGATACAAAGACTTACATTTCTTCAGTTCGTTCCTGGCTGATCAAAGAAGGGTCTTACCGGGATGAGTTTCTCGATTTTAATGAGTTGAATATCACCGCTAGCGACGTCAATTATAAAGACAGTTGCGCTTCTCGTATCATTTGCTGCGATGGCGTTAAATCCGCTTCCGGCAAACTATTCAGCTGGTTACCCCTGTTGTCTTTAAAAGGGGAAACCCTTTGTATTAAGGCAAAATTTTTGAAAGATGTGATCGTTAACAGAGGAGTTTATCTGGTTCCGAACGGAATGGATCAGTGGCGGGTCGGGTCTACTTATCAGCGTGATTTTAATCACGGGGGCATTACTGATGAAGGAAGGGAAGAATTGGTTAAAAACCTGGAATCCCTGGTCAAAATTGATTATGAAATCATAGGCCATGACGCCGGTATTCGACCAGTCACGCCCGATAGAAGGCCAATCCTGGGTAAACATCCGGAACACCCAACTGTTTTAATTTTTAATGGTATGGGCACAAAAGGAGTAAGTTTGGCTCCGTATTTTTCAGAGATGTTAATCCATTCAATTGACAATTCTATTAGAATTAATAAAGAGGTGGACATTAATCGGTACAAATCATTATATTGGAATTCTCGCTAGATTTTATGGATTTGAGAAGAGGAATATTTGGATTGATTGCGTTGTTTGTTTTGTTTTCCAGCAACTGCCGGGGGCAAATGGCCAATGAGAAATTTGGAAAGAACCGAATACAGTACCGGACATTTGACTGGCAGTATCTCAGCGGGGAAAATTTCGACATCTACTATTATGATAGCCGTAAGGAAATAGCGCGGGAGGCTCTGGAATTTCTTGAAAGCGAGTTTGACCGTATTACGGACATCATTGGTTATCCGCCCTATTTTAAAACAAAGGTTTTCCTGTATAATTCTCTTGCCGACTTGCGTCAAAGCAATGTGGGATTGAATCGAAATATCTTTACGGTGGGAGGGGAAACAGAATTTGTTAAGCCCTATGTAGAAATTGCTCATTTAGGCAACATGCAGGAGTTCAAAGAAGAGCTTCTGTATAAGATTTCTGATCTTATGGTTAATGAGATGATGTTCGGAGGAAATCTGAAGGACATTTTTCAGAGCGCATTGTTGTTGAATTTACCCGAGTGGTTTGTTGACGGTGCATCCTATTATGTGGCAAAGGGATGGACCGCAGAAATGGATGATTTCATTCGCCAGTTTCTTCAAAAGAAGAGGCTTAGAAAATTAGGTAAGCTTACCAGCACGGAAGCGGCGTTGGCAGGACAATCAATGTGGAATTTTATTGCTGAGAAATACGGCAAGAGCAACATCGCCAATATTCTTAACTATACCCGAGTTACCCGCAATGAAGAGAAGAGCATTCTAATCACCTTAGGCATTAGCTTCAAACAACTCATGATAGAATGGGAGCGGTACTACAGTGAAATGGGCGCCATGGTAAACAAGTCATATAGTGAACCATCTGATTCAACCTTATTCACCTTCCATCACAACAAAACTACTCAAATCACAACGGTAAAAATCAGTCCAGATGGTAAGTACGTGGCTTACGCAGAAAATGACCGAGGGCGATATATCGTCAAGGTAAGAGAGTTCGGACGTGAAAAGGAAATGGTCATTATTTCCGGGGGGTCAAAAGTTATCAATCAGCGGGTCGACTACAACCTTCCATTGATTAGTTGGGCGGATGCTCATACCCTTGGAGTAATTGGATTGAAAAACGGCGAATATGTCTTTTGGCTCTATGACCTTAGTACTAAAACCAAACTCCCGCGTGAGCTTGACAGGTTTAGTAATGTGAGGAGTCTCGATTTTTCAAACAACGGAAGGTTGGTTATTTTAAGCGCTGACTTTGAAGGACAAAATGATTTGTTTTTGATTAGCTCACGGCGCGATCGGGTGCGCCGGCTTACCAATGACATCTACGATGATCTAGATCCTAACTTCATCCCCGGGGGTAACGGAATCGTCTTCAGTTCAAATCGTACATCCGATTCCCTGATTGTTGGAAAGAAAATTCCGATGGAAAACTTAACTGATAATTACAACCTTTTTATTTTCGATCTCGACACGACAAAAACGCAGCTCACAAGGGTAACAAATACATTAAGCAAGGATTTTGCTCCCCTGTCAATTGACGGGAACAACTTTGTTTACCTGAGTGATCAGCGGGGCATTATAAATCTTTTCAGATACAACCGTGAAACGGGAATCTATTCACAGATTTCCAATTATTCTTACAGCATAAGGAAATACGATTTAAATATGACGACCCGTAACCTTGCGGTCGTGACTGTCAAGGACCGGAAGGAAAACATTTTTATCGACCCGGCATTTAATTTGGATAGGCAAATATTTACACCAGCCACACGGCGAAAAGAAATTCAACAGGCGCGAATAATTCGCGAACGCCGGGAAGTTGAGCAGAATAAAAACATGAGTATAAAAGACCTGCTGAATGAACGTCTAAAGCAAACTCAGCAAGAACAACAAACACCCGAGATCAAGGAGATAAAACCAGATTCTGTCGCTGCAAGGATACCAGCAGATACCGCTACTGTTGTGCCTGATTCAATTAAAGTGCAGAACCTGCCAGTTGATTCGGTTAAAACAGCCGAGGATACATTAACCATTAAATCAATTCTCAATAAGAAAAAGGAAGAGACGGTTAATACAGATGATTATCAATTTGAAGAGGAGCCTGCGAAAAATGTTCAACCGAGCGAATCTTTCTTAACACGCTACATGAAGGCGCGAGAAAAAAACCGGATAACCGGCCCTTTCCCCTACGAATCTAAATTTAGCGCTGATAACCTGGTAACTTCATTGGTTGTCGATCCACTGCGGGGGCTTGGTATTCTCATTGAAACGCAGATGAACGACATGCTGGAAAACTACCGATTCTTTGGAGGGATCATGACGACCATTGATCTTCGGAATAGTGATGCGTACGCGGAGTTCCAATACCTTCCTGCCTTTATTGACTTCAGTGCAAGACTTGATAGAAAAGCAATCCGATGGGAGCCCGAGGAAAACGATGGAGATATCTATCATTACTCGTTGATAAGGTTGGAGGTTGGTGGATCAATGCCGATCAGCGACCGTACCCGCTTTACGCTCAAGCCTTTGTTTGAGATGGCCAGGTCAGTGAACCAGGGTCCTGTGAGTGATCTGTCCAATGCTCCGCCGTTCAAAGAACCGGTTAATAATTATTACGGCGGATTGAGGAGTGAGCTTGTTTATGACAATTCGGTGACAACCGGAATGAACATCATCGAAGGCACGAGAGGAAAGATATCATTTGTTCATCATCAGGGGCTCAACAATGAAGATCTGAGTTTTAGTCAGGTATCCGTTGATGTACGTCACTATCAGAAGATCTACAAAGAGATTGTCTTTGCTGTTCGCGGCTTCGGAGGTTCGTTCTTTGGCCGATCTCCCAAAAAGTATTTGTTGGGGGGTATGGACAACTGGTTTTTTAACGATAGTCAGCGAGGTGGTACAACAAGTGACGGCGAGCCAAATCCGCTTGGTATTTATACGGACAACCAGGATCTGCTTTTTACGGAGTTTGCAACCGGTTTGCGCGGGTTCGATTATGCGACGTTATTTGGCAACAACGCTTTATTGTTTAATGCCGAATTAAGAATGCCGCTAGCCCGTGCAATCGCAGGTAGTCCCATATCATCAAACTTCTTCAGAAACATGCAGTTCATTGCCTTCTACGATATGGGTACCAGTTGGTCGGGCGAACCACCTTTTAATTCTCAGAACAGTGTCAGCTATAAAGTGATCAAAGGTGGTCCATTTGAAGCGCAGCTAAAGAATTATCTTAATCCCTGGTTGTATAGTTATGGTGTCGGAATGAGATCCGTTATGCTTGGTTATTATCTGAAATTTGATGTCGCATGGCCTGTTGAAAATTACAAAGTGGGTGATCCAAGACTTTTTGTGACTCTTGGATTTGACTTTTGATTCATGCCTGGACCTTCCGGATTGTAAGGCAAAAAACCTTTATCTTACCGCTAAATTAAACTTTAAAGAATTCTATTATTATGATTAAATCCATGACTGGATTTGGACAAGCAGTTTTGGATGATACCCAAATGCAGGTCAGTGCGGAAATCAAATGCCTTAATTCGAAGTTTCTTGATTTGAATCTCAGGCTCCCAAAAGTTTTTTCAGAGAAAGAAATGGAGGTTCGAAACCTCATCAGTGAAAAGCTTGAGCGTGGTAAAATTTCTATTACCATTGAATACACGCCCCTGGGAGAAAGCGACACAAAGCAGACTTACAATGAAAAACTTTTCAAGACGTACTACAATCAGCTAAGAAGGCTTGCCGACGCTGTAGGTGATTTACAGGCAAACATTTTCTCGCTTGCCCTTGAGTCGCCGGATGTTATCCAAAACAAGATCAGGGAAGAGGTTTCAGAAGTTGAATGGACCAAGGTTAAGGCGTGCCTGAATGAAGCCATAAAAAAATGCGACGTGTTTCGCATTAAGGAAGGTGATGTATTGGGATCCATGCTGATAAATTGTTGTGATGCGATAAGAACTGGGCTTGTCTCCATAGAAAAACTGGATCCGCAGCGCGTGCAGCGCATCAGGGACAAGCTAAAGGGGAATGTGGTTTCTTTTTTTGGGGAACAGGGATTTGACAGTAATCGGTTGGAGCAGGAGATAATTTTTTACATTGAAAAACTTGATATCAATGAGGAGAAGGTAAGACTGAAATCTCATCTGGACTATTTTCTTGATGCTTTGCGGGAGACTCAATCGAATGGAAAAAAACTTTCCTTTATTTCACAGGAGATTGGCAGGGAAATTAACACAATTGGATCAAAGGCAAATGATGCCGAGCTTCAAAAACATGTGGTTCAGATGAAAGAGGAACTTGAGAAAATAAAGGAACAGTTAAATAATGTTCTGTGATGGAGTTGACGTAAATCATTCTTCGACTTATTGTGATGAAGAACAATAAGCTTTCAAGTATTATTCTCTGGTCCGTCATATCAGCAGCATTCATCGGCCCGGGTACAATAACAACAGCAGTATCGGCCGGCTCAAGATTTCATCTGGATTTGGTTTGGGCAGTTGGCTTTGCCACATTGGCTTGTATTATCGTTCAGGAGTCTGCCGCACGGATAACGATTTCAAGTGGTTTGAGCTTAGGTCAAACCTTTAGATTAAAATTTGGTGACCGGTGGGGAAGAGCCCTGCAGTTTTCTATCGGATGGATAGTTATCGGTGGTTGTGCTGCATTTGAAGCGGGGAACATGGTCGGTGCAGTCAACGGCTTGAATATGATTACAAATGCGAACTCTACGTATCTGGTACTTCTCGTATCAACTGTTGCTGCCCTCCTGCTCTGGCTGGAAAGACCTTACTGGATCCCGGCTTTGATGATGACTTTGGTTGCATTGATGGGAGCCGCTTTCGTGGTCCTGGCTTTTAGAAGTCATTATCCGTTTAGTTCCATTCTGAAGGCAATGGTGGTCCCAACAGTTCCAAATAATTCCATGCTTTTAATTCTTGGTTTAATCGGAACCACTATTGTGCCCTATAATATTTTCCTGGGATCTGGAATAAGCAGCCAGCAAAGTATTTCCTTAATGAGGACCGGGTTGATCGTATCTGTTCTTTTTGGTGGTATTGTGACAGCGTTTATCCTAGTTGCAGGAACGTTGGTTAGTGAGTTTACTTCGTTCAGTCAATTGATGACAAGCTTCAGAGATGAAACTGGCTTCGCAGGCGTTTTTGCTCTTGCTGCCGGACTGTTTGGCGCCGGTTTCTCGTCGGCAGTAACGGCTCCGTATGCTGCGTCCATTATCGCATCGAGCGTATTTGGTTGGGAAAAATGGAAGGGTGTGTTGGTATGGGCTCTTGTGATTATCACTGGAGCGATTTTCGGCATCAGCGATTTTAAGCCTGTTCGGTTAATAATTATAGTTCAGGCATTGAACGGAATCATTCTTCCGATACTTATTTTTTTATTGATCCTAATTGTAAATGACAAGAAAATCATTCCCGAACAGAATCGTCCAGGCGTTATGTATAATATTGTCTTGATCACCGCCTTTGTTGCAGTGGCCACTTTGAGCGGTTACCACATTTACACGAAAGTATTTTAGTTTGAATTATACGCTAAATGAGTTTAGCAATCGTGTTAATGTACCGTTCAGGAATTTCTCCCTTGACTGCAATTTGGTAATCACTGTAACTACAAGGAACGATACTGTTTCTGGAGTAGCGCTCTTTACCATTTGGATAAGGAACTTCCATCCACCATTTTTCACTGAACTTGCTCTTATAGAAGCTGAGCGTCTCCGTTTCACCAGGCATGGAAACGACGTATTTTAAAAAGTCATTGCTACGGAAATTTTGCTCGTTTTTGCGATGGCAAAAGCCTTCAATGAAATACCATATCATCGTTGCAACGACGCTGGCTGTTTTCTTGTGACTGTCATCGAAGTCTGGATTGTATTCATAGAATCCAATTGAGCTCAGTTTTTCGTTAAGGCCAGCGTACCAGCATATCTGGCATGCCTCTTCTCCCGTGAGACCGAACGGTTGTGCATTTGCATTTCCCGGGGCATCGGATGACCGAATGGATGTGATGTCAAAGGATAGCATATCAGCATTTCGGATCGTTGGCTCCATCTCGCTAATATTTGATCTGATCTGTCCGATGCGGAATGCCTCGAAGTAAAGCTTTTCAAGAACTGCTACTGAAGATGGATCAATCAGGTAAGTTTGATAAGCGAGGTGTGTGTAGCTGAACAGGTAATTGGGTTCGTGTAGTAATATTTTGTGAACATGTTTCCGGCTGGCAATAGAATCTCGTTTGTCTTCCAGATCGAGGTACGCGTCGACATTCAGAAAGCTGATTAATTTCTCCATGGTTTCATAAGCGGTATATTGACCATAGTCAAGATCCTGTGAGCCGCCAATAATAACGGGCAGCACATTGGCTTCGAGTAATACTCTGCACACCTCACTTATTCGCACATATGATTCCTCCACATCATGGCCGGGATTAAGGTTTCCGAGATCGATTATTCGGGGACCGCCTACTCCCTTTTTTAGTTGATATAGCCTACGTCGGATTTCATCAGGCCCTCCGGCCGTTCCGGCATTTGTAATTGTTCCCCGGCCGTCCTTGACTCCGAAAATGGCCACGTGAGCACCACGGTGATCGGGCATCTTATCGCCGAAGATGCTGATGTTTTTAAGAAATGAAGAAGGTGAATCAATATCCGAGTAGATTGTTTCATCAATCGGTGAAAAAAAAATGGTTAGGTCCATATGAGCGTGATTAATAACAATTGGCTGAATATAGAATTTTCATTTCCATATCGATCTGACAATTAATCGAATATTCAAAATTTCAGAATTGAAACGAAAAATGACCGGGTAGAAAAGG
>DASUGQ010000345.1:0-6139 GCA_036273935.1 Cyclobacteriaceae bacterium
CATGCGCCGGCTCTGCGCAGTTAACAGATGGTTCAAGGAAATAATGATAAAATTTTTGATTTCGTTTAAAGAGCTCATTTTCGTCAGGCCGGCCGAGCAATTCAATGATCTCCATTTCCGATAACCCAAGTAACTTGTTTTTCTGGGCTTGCAACGCATCCTCCATGGACTTCCTCGCACCGTTACATCCCTGGTGATCTTTTTTCCAGGAAGTCAGGTCAACTCCTGAAATTTCAGGAAGAGATTTGCCGCAACTGATCGCGACAACCAGGATCATTACATTAAGCCATCTGAAGTTTCGGATCATTTCGTTGAATCACATAGAACCATCCTGCTGACAGGACAAAGTAAATGAAGGCCAGAATATAAAGTGAACTGTCAAGTCTTAAATAATATACCGCGGCAGCAAGTAATACGGGATAGACAAATATCCGTATCCACTCGGCCCAGCGGACCCACGGCCTGTGCTCGAACAGCACACCACAGTTCACGACAACCCATGAGATCAGCACAGTAAAAACTGCCTTCTCACCCAGCGAGAACTTGCTTGCGTCAAACAAAAATAGTGCAGTTCCGACCACACACAATACATATTGAAAGAGAACATAAAGACTCAACGGCATCGGTGAGGGGGTATTATACTTCTTGTATGAAGCTTTGTCAACATCCGGTGCAGCCCGATAGCCACCAAGGTACTCGGGCAGCCACCCTGGTTTCTTGAAAAGATATTTCACTTTGTCCTGTAAGTAAGGGATGCGTTTCAGGTCCTTTGCCATTTCTGCATAATGACTCATGTTCGCCCACACGGCGTTCCAACTGTTAATGGGCTTCGTAATCCCATACGTCGGACGTTCTTCTTCCGGCTGGAAGGTGCCAAACAATTTGTCCCAGATAATCAATGTGCCTGCATGATTTTTATCAATGTACTTAGGATTGCGGCCGTGATGAACGCGATGATGCGAAGGGGTGTTGAAGATATATTCGAACCATCCCATTTTATTTATAGTCTCTGTATGAATCCAGAACTGATAAAGGGTATTGAACGCCGAGATCAGGGCAAAGTCAAAGGTTTCAAAACCGAGCAGCGCGATAGGTAGATTAAAGGCAAAGGTCCATACTACCTGCAACGAACTTTGACGAAGCGCAACGGATAGGTTGTAGTCCTCGCTTTGATGATGAACGACGTGTCCTCCCCAGAATAAATTTATCTCATGACTCATCCGGTGGCCCCAGTAATACGCCAGGTCCACCAACAAAAAGAGGCTGAGCCAGTACCACCATGCTCCCTTATCGAGGGTGAAAAAGGAAAACTTTTCGAACAGGAATTGATAGACACC
This sequence comes from Cyclobacteriaceae bacterium, assembly GCA_036273935.1. Taxonomy (GTDB): domain Bacteria; phylum Bacteroidota; class Bacteroidia; order Cytophagales; family Cyclobacteriaceae; genus ZC4RG29. Next base: position 1,338 of record DASUGQ010000345.1, read on the forward strand.
GATAGCGAAGATCTTCAGGAACAGGCCGCTTAATTGGGAGGTAATACCACAACTCAGGTTGGCGATAGCATCCGGGAACCGGTAAAGGCTCTGATGAGTAAAGCGCTCAACAATGAGTTCCACTCCTATGAGGATAAAGAAAATGGGAATCGAAAGGACAATGGGATTCAGGTTCATAAAATCACATACAACGCTTGCAAAGTTAGTGAAGTCGGTCTAATTATAAGCACAGGCCATTCAATTGAGGTTGGTGTCGCATGTTGAGATGCTCCTGATCGATGTTAGCCATAAAGACGACCTGATCAAGCGAAGCTTTATTTTGTTGCTCCCGGATTTCCTGTTGGAAGTTCCGTTCGCAAAACCCAATTAGTATTTAATTTTTTAGTATTTAACTTTACCTCTTTACACGAAGGTATATGGTAGTTCTTAGAATTTTCAAGACCGTATGGTTTTTATCGCTGATCGCCACCGCTGCGGTGTTGTTGTATGGATATGCTTCCCTGCACGAGCAGGTTGGCGTGTATGAGAATGGCACAGAAATCCTCCAGATCACCAGGGACGCGTTCTTCTATATCGTTCTGGGGTTTATAGCAATGATAAACGTTTTGGTTTTTGTCATGGCAAAAATTGTTGCACAAAATCTCGACTTCAGGATTTGGTTCTTCGGACTGATCGTTACGTTCAATATTTTTGTGATCGTGGGGGTGAGTTTTGTTGCACTCTATAATAGTGGAGAAGTTTATGATTACCGGAGACTCGAGGCGATTATTTACGGGAGCATAGCTTTGTTCTCAATCTGGACTGTGGGGTGGCCATTTTATATGGGATATAAAAGATTTTTGAGTAAATCTTAAAGTTCTGTTCCGATCTTACCATTGTTTGATAATCAGAACGTTAAATCTAACCACTTAATAAATTTTTGTAGGTAGCCTTCAGGGCAAATCGATGGAAAATCATTTGAATTTCGCGTTATTAACGTAATTCGCATTTTTTCAACTCGTTTACGTTTACTTTTTATGGCAAAACCAGCGGAGAAAAGCCCGGAACTTCTGGGTTATACAGAGGCCAGTATCAAATCACTTGACTGGCGTGAGCATATCCGGTTGCGTCCCGGTATGTACATCGGAAAACTTGGCGATGGTTCCTCAAAGGATGACGGTATTTACGTTCTCGTGAAAGAAGTGATGGACAACTCTATTGACGAACATATGATGGGGTATGGCAAAGTAATCGATGTGACGATCACCGACTCACGTGTAGTGGTTCGCGATTACGGCAGAGGAATCCCGTTGGGAAAAGTTGTGGATGTGGTCTCCAAGATCAACACGGGAGCCAAATACGATTCGGGTGCTTTTCAAAAGTCCGTCGGTCTGAATGGCGTTGGAACAAAAGCGGTCAATGCGCTTTCCAACCATTTCAAGGTTCAGGCCTTTCGCGATGGACAGGTAAAGCTCGCCGAATTTAAAAAGGGCATTCTTGCAAACGATCCGCGAATCGGAAAGACGAATGAAAAGAACGGCACCCTTGTCGAGTTCGAGCCCGACAACTCCATGTTCAAGCATTATCATTTCATTCCGGAGTACCTGGATGATTTGATGTGGAACTATGCATTTCTTAATGCCGGTCTTACCATCAACTATAACGGAAGGAAATTCTTTTCGAAAGATGGACTTCTTGATTTGTTAAAGCAAAAGACTGATGCAGATGAATTGCGGTACCCGATTATTCACATCAGTGGAAAAGATATTGAATTTGCCCTTACACATGGCAACCAGTATGGCGAGGAATATTATTCATTTGTCAACGGACAAAATACAACCCAGGGTGGGACACACTTGGCCGCATTTCGCGAAGGTGTTGTCAAAGCCGTGCGCGAAATATTCAAAAAAGATTATGACGCGTCAGATATTCGCGCTTCCATCATCGGCGCCATTGCAGTAAGAGTTCAGGAGCCTGTCTTTGAGTCACAAACCAAAACAAAACTTGGCTCTCTCAACATGGCTCCAGATGGGCCGAGTGTCAAGAATTATGTGGGTGATTTTGTTGCAAAGGAGTTGGAGATATACCTCCATAAAAACCCTTCCACAAGGGACGCCATCGAAAAACGAATCATTCAATCCGAGCGGGAGCGTAAGGAGATTGCCGGCATCAAGAAGCTCGCAAACGAAAGGGCGAAGAAAGCAAATCTGCATAATCGAAAACTTCGTGACTGTCGTTTTCATTTTGATGATGAGAAGGGCACGCGCAATCATGAATCGGTCATCTTTATTACCGAGGGTGATTCCGCCAGTGGTTCAATTACCAAGTCAAGGGACGTAGAAACCCAGGCGGTCTTCAGTCTTCGCGGAAAACCCCTTAATTGTTTTGGCCTCACGAAGAAGGTCGTCTACGAAAATGAAGAGTTCAATTTACTTCAACATGCGTTGAACATTGAAGACGGCCTTGACGGACTCCGCTACAACAAAGTGATCATTGCCACTGACGCAGATGTTGATGGTATGCACATCCGGCTGTTGTTGCTTACGTTCTTTCTGCAGTTCTTCCCCGACCTGGTAAAAGCCGGTCATGTGTTTATACTGGAGACACCGTTGTTCAGAGTGCGCAACAAGAAAGAGACGTTCTATTGTTACAGCGAGGAAGAAAAGCAAAATGCAATCGCGACGTTGGGCGGGAAGCCCGAGATAACGCGCTTCAAGGGATTGGGTGAAATTTCACCAGATGAGTTTGGAAAATTCATCGGCGACAACATTCGCCTTCAGCCTGTTATTCTCACAAAAGACAGTCATCTCCTGAAATTGTTGGAATTTTACATGGGCAAGAATACACCCAACCGCCAGGATTTCATTATTGATAACCTGCGAATTGAATTGGATGTCGTCACAGAAGACAAAGTGGAAGTTGAAGCATGAAGGTACTGGCAGAAGACATACGGCAAACCGTAATCGAGAGCGCAGAAATTATTCGTTCCATCTCGCTGATGGAATTTGATAACAAACCTTCGCCGACAAAATGGAGTAAGAAAGAGATTCTGGGCCACCTCGTCGATTCGGCCCAGAATAACCTTCAACGATTTGTCCGCGCACAATATGAGAATATACCCAGGATTATCTATCACCAGGACGAATGGGTGAAGCTTCAGCACTACAAAGACTATGAGAGGGAGGAATTGATTCAGTTATGGGTATCGCTGAACCTGCACCTTTGCAGAACCTTATCGGCGATGGATCCAGCCAACTATGAAAAGCAATGTGATACCGGCAAACCGGGCACTGAGTTGCATACGCTCAGTTTTTTAGCGGATGATTACCTCCAGCACACGAGGCATCATCTCGCGCAGATAACAGGAGAATAAAGATCAAGTAGCAAAAGATCATGAGCAAAAAGAAACCAATCAAGCCGCCAGCAAAAGAAAAAACGGAAGCCGAAAAGGGCAATGGGGCGGGACAACATCCAGATGCCATTCATGATGTTATCGCCATCGAAGGATTGTATGAAAACTGGTTTTTGGATTACGCTTCTTATGTAATCCTGGAACGCGCTGTGCCGCGCATCGAAGACGGACTGAAGCCTGTGCAACGCAGGATCATGCATTCGCTAAAAGAAATGGATGATGGCCGCTTCAACAAGGTGGCGAATGTCATTGGTAATACCATGCAGTATCATCCTCACGGAGACGCTGCGATAGGAGAGGCAATGGTCAACATTGGGCAAAAAGATATACTCATTGAAACCCAAGGTAACTGGGGTGATGTGCGCACGGGCGACGGCGCAGCTGCACCGCGCTATATTGAGGCACGCCTTTCAAAATTTGCACTTGACGTTGTTTACAATCCCCAGACTACCCAATGGCAACTCTCCTACGACGGAAGAAAAAAGGAACCGATTACATTACCAGTCAAGTTTCCCCTGCTTCTCGCACAGGGTGTTGAGGGGATTGCTGTCGGTCTTTCAACCAAAATCCTTCCCCACAACTTCAACGAACTCATAAAGGCTTCAATCGATATACTCAAGGGAAAGAACCCGAAGATATACCCGGACTTTCCAACTGGTGGCATCGCGGACTTTGAAGAATACAACCAGGGTAAAAGGGGCGGAAAGATCAAAGTACGGGCGCGCATCGACATTGTCGATAAGAAAACTTTGGTGATCAGGGAAATCCCGTTCTCCACGACAACGACCTCTTTAATTGAATCCATTGTAAAGGCCAGCGAGAAGGGAAAGATAAAAGTGAAACAGGTGATCGACAATACCGCCAGGGATGTTGAAATTATGATCCACCTTCAGCCGGGACAGTTGCCCGAGATCGCCATCGATGCCTTGTACGCGTTTACTGACTGTGAGATATCAATTTCACCGAATGCTTGTGTCATCGTGAAGGATAAACCGCAGTTCATGACGGTGAATGATATCCTGAAATATAACACCAGCCAGACCCTTGAACTCCTGAAGCAGGAACTCCAGATCAGGAAGGCGGAACTGATGGAGAAAATTCTGTTCTCCTCACTGGAAAAGATATTCATTGAAAATCGCATCTACCGGAACATCGAGGAGTGTGAATCATGGGAGGAAGTCATCCAGACAATCGACAAAGGTTTAAAACCTCATAAAAAGAAATTCTACCGGGAGATCACCACCGATGATATTGTGAAATTGACGGAAATAAAAATCAAACGAATTTCCCGGTTTGACTCATTCAAGGCCGATGAATTGTTAAAAGATCTCGAAAAAGAGCTGAAGGAAACCCAGCATCACCTGCGTAACCTCGTTGACTATGCGATCTCTTACTACAGCAATTTACTAGA
>DASUGQ010000346.1:0-2616 GCA_036273935.1 Cyclobacteriaceae bacterium
GTAAGGTGAAGGGGGTGAAAGGTATCAATCATCACCGCAAGTTCTTCAGTAGCTTTTGCTCCAATACTTTTTTCTACAGTACCTGGATGCGGGCCATGGGGTAGTCCACCGGGGTGTAAGGTAAATGACCCGCGTTCGATCCCTTTTCGGCTCATAAAGTTTCCTTCGGCGTAATAGAGCACCTCATCGCTGTCGATGTTGCTGTGATTGTACGGCGCCGGTATAGCAAGCGGATGATAATCGAATAATCTGGGGACAAAAGAGCAGATAACGTAATTATGGCCCTGGAAAGTCTGGTGTACTGGAGGTGGTTGATGAATTCTTCCGGTGATTGGCTCAAAGTCATGAATGGAAAAAGCATATGGCCATAGAAAACCATCCCACCCTACTACATCCAAAGGGCTGTAATCATAAAGGTATTGGTGGAGGTAGCCCTGTTTTTTTATCTTCATAAGGAACTCTCCTCGTGAAGATTCTGCAGCCAATTCCTGCGGCGGGCGAATATCGCGTTCGCAATAGGGAGAATGTTCAAGAAGTTGGCCAAGTTCATTGCGATACCGTTTTACGGTTTCCACCGGAGAGGCGGACTCGACTATCAAAAGGCGGAGGGGTCCATCATCGAATTCGAATTTGTAAATAACTGTACGTGGGACTACAATATAGTCTCCCTTTTGAAACGGGAGCTTTCCAAAGGGGGAGATCAATGCACCGCTTCCATCATGAACAAATATTACCTCATCTCCTTCGGCATTCTTATAAAAGAAATTCATTTTCCGTTCTTTCGGAGAACAAATTGAAATCGAGCAATCATTGTTGGTCAACAATACGCGACGTGCACTTAGGAAATCGTTTCCGGTTATGCCAACTCCCGAAGTGTTCAGATGAGTCTGTTTAAGAGAATAATTTTGCAATGGCTTGACGGAATAGGGAACCGGGTCCTGCACTGCCTTTATTCGTGTCGGGGGATTAATGTGATAAAGAATTGAATAGATTCCCGAAAAACCTTTTGATGTTACAAGTTCCTCCTTGTACAAGCTTCCGTCTGGCTGACGGAACTGAGTATGTCGTTTAGCTGGAATTTCTCCTCTTCTCTGATAATACATGACGCTAAAGGTTTACAATATCAAATTAACTGTCGATGTAGAGATGTGCAAATAAAGATAGTCAATGTCGGTGCCCCGGTTGCCGCTTACCTGGTTTTCTGATGAGAGAGATCCGAGTCTACATTTTTAGCTTACTGATCTCAGGCACCTTGTCAAATAACTTTATCGCTTGTTGCAGCGTTTCATTGGTTTGGTTGAAGATCGGATAGAAGCCATCATTACCCCAAACGCCCTTTGCTATTTGGGCTTTCAGATGTACCTGGAAAATTTTCTTTTTGGAATTTAATTCAATCTTGTCGGGCTTGACTTTGTTACGTTCACCAACGTTCATCAATTCATCCAGCATTTGATCTGTTACCACAAAGTTTTTATAAAAATTTTCGAAGCCCATCTTTTCAAGCTCGTGTTTGTGCTTCTCGCTGTAATAAAATGCATATTCAAAAATAGCATAGCTTGAATAGAGCTCATTCATATAATGGCTGTTGGCCAAGGTGTCTAGCGGCACAAAGTAATCGGGCATTATCCCGCCGCCGCCATAAACCGATCGGCCATTCAGGGTGAGGTATTTTAATGAATCATTGAAATGGATGCTGTCGGAATGAAAAAATTCGCCATGGTTGTAACGGCTTATGATGTCCCGCGCGTATTCCTCAGAATCCTCGTACGGCTTTTGAATGGAGCGCCCACTGGGTGTGTAGTACCTCGAGATGGTCAGCCTGATTTCCGACCCATCACTCAGGTCGAAAGGACTCTGAACCAATCCTTTTCCGAAACTTCTGCGGCCCACAACAAGGGCCCGGTCATTATCCTGAAGTGCGCCCGATACAATTTCAGATGCCGACGCGCTGCCCTCGTTTACAAGCACGATTAAATCACCTTTCTCAAAGCTGCCCCGCGATGTAGCGTTTGCCGATTGATCGAATTTGCTGTTTTGTCCTTTCGTATAAACAATTTTTTTCCCTGCCGGCAAAAATTCATCCGCCATGTCGATAGCTATGTTCATATAGCCGCCTGGATTACCTTGTAAGTCAAGGACGAGCTTTTCCATTCCCTGGTCCTTGAGTTTTTTTAACGCCTCGGTAAATTCGGTATAAGTCGTCGCTGCAAACCGACTTACCTTGATATAGCCGATCCCATTATCCAGCATATAAGAAACATCAACTGAATATTGAGGAATCTTGTCTCGTATAATGTTAAAATCAATTTGTTTGCGGCCTTGGCGAAGAATGCCGACTTTGACTTCGGTGCCTTTAGGACCTTTGAGGTAATGCATCACGTCCTCTGAAGTAACACCGATTCCGGCAACAACCGTACTATCAACTTTTATAATCTTGTCCCCGGAAAGAATGCCTACTGCTTCTGCAGGACCGCCACTCAATGGCGACACAACAACGATGGTATCATTAAAAATCTTAAACTCGATGCCAATGCCATCAAAATTCCCCCTGAGATCCTCGTTGGCGCGTTCCCGATCGGAGGCCTTGATGTAAGCCGAATGGGGATCCAGTTTTGC
>DASUGQ010000347.1:0-2742 GCA_036273935.1 Cyclobacteriaceae bacterium
TATACTTTAAAAAATCTTAATGAATTCATTTGAATCCCTGGGCCTGTCCAGGGGACTGGTCGAATCGGTTAGTAAGATCGGCTTCGAAACACCCACTCCAATACAGGAAAAAGCAATACCTGTTTTACTTGAAGGAAATCGTGACTTTGTAGGGCTCGCTCAGACAGGTACCGGAAAAACTGCCGCTTTTGGACTACCATTGCTCGAATTGGTTGACGATGAGATAACAGATACACAAGCGTTGATTCTTGCACCTACCCGGGAACTTTGTCTTCAAATTACCAGTGACCTGGGAAATTTCTCTGCACACTTCAAGAAATTCAACATCGTCTCTGTCTACGGCGGGTCAAGTATTGTTGAACAGATCAAAAAAGTTAAGCGTGGAGCACAAATCATCGTAGCAACCCCGGGGCGTCTTATCGACCTGATAACACGTAAAGTTATTAAGCTGAGTACAATCCAGTATGTTGTGCTGGATGAGGCGGATGAGATGCTGAATATGGGTTTCAAAGAAGACCTTGACGAAATTCTTTCGCATACACCAGAAGGAAAAAATACCTGGCTTTTCTCGGCAACCATGCCTAATGAAGTGAAACGGATCATGAAAAATTACATGGCCGATCCTTTTGAGTTAACCGTTGGCGAGAAGAACGTAGGGAACAAGAATATTGACCATCAGTACGTTGTCGTCCAGGAAAAGGATCGCTATGCTGCATTGAAGAGGGTGCTTGATTTTAATCCTGATATTTTTGGTTTGATTTTTTGTCGGACGAAAGTGGATACTCAACGCGTCGCCGACCATCTCATGAAAGATGGTTACAATGCGGATTCATTACACGGAGACCTTACGCAGCAACAGCGTGACAAAGTGATGAAGAGCTTCCGGCAAAAATCCATTCGTATACTGGTGGCAACGGATGTGGCCGCAAGAGGAATTGACGTGGACGACATTACGCACGTCATTCATCTTAACATTCCCGATGAAATTGAATTCTATACTCATCGTAGCGGACGTACAGCCCGCGCTGGTAAGAAGGGAGTTTCAATTGCCCTGGTGACAAGGAAAGAACTGGGAAAAATCAAGCAGATTGAAAAAATCCTAAAAGCTAATTTTATACAGACACCTGTTCCAACCGGCACTGAAATTTGTCAGAAGCAATTGCTGGCGTTGATGCATCGCGTTCATGATGTAAAAGTCAATGAGGAAGAGATTGAGGAATTTCTTCCGGCTGTATACGAAGAGTTAAAGGAATTGTCAAAGGAGGAATTGATTAAGCGATTTGCCTCTATTGAATTCAATCGTTTTCTCGATTACTACAGAAATGCGGGCGACCTTATCGTCGAATATGAGCATGCTCATCGTGGTGATGAACGTTACCTTACAGGTTCCCGAATTTTTATCAACCTTGGAAAGATGGACGGTCTTGATAAATCTAAAATGCTCGAACTAATTGATGAAAGCTGCGGAATCGGCAAAAAAGATATCGGACAAATTGATCTTAAAGGCGCATACTCGTTTTTTGAAGTAGAGAGTGATAAAGTGGCGACCGTCATAAAGGGTTTTGAGGGAGTGGAGTACAGAGGTAGAATTGTGAGAGTTGAGATTACTGACAATAAGCCGAGTCCCTCCGGGAGGAAAAGTGCCCGTTCATCTTCATCAAAAGCCTATTCCGGGAACCGTAGCAATAATAAGAGGCGCCAAAAAAGTGTGAGATGGTAAGACCATTAAATATTGATTCAGCGGATTCTTTTCTTATGGGCCATAATTAAATCTAAACTGGTTTTCAAACCTACAGATAGGCAAAAATTTTAGGTTGTTCAAACGATTGAAATCGCGGAATTAATCTTAACTTGGGGTTAACATATCCCTAACCCTATGTTTGTTCGGCCTGATGAATCTTTATCGGAACGATTATCTAAACCCGTAAATGTTGGAAGTTCGGTCGACGAAGCAATTTTGTGGGAGAATTTCAAAAAAGGTAATGAGCTTGCATTCTCTATAATATATAAGCGACATATTCAGCGGCTTTATAATTATGGAATGCACACCTGCAAAAACAAAGACCTTGTGCTGGATTGTCTGCAAGAGCTCTTCGCCAAGCTTTGGGAAAGAAGGGAAACCGTAAGCTCTGTAGGGTCGGTAAATTTTTATCTTTTCAAATCCTTCAGAAGACTCCTCATAAACAAAATCGTTGCCGGAAAGAAGTTTTCAATCCCCAATCCTTTAGCAGCACAAGCATATTTTGAATTTATTCCCTCGGTTGAGGAATCCCTTATTGAAGACGAGCTGAAAGTTCAACAGACGGATCGTCTTCGGGCATCAATAAAATCCCTTTCGAAGAGGCAGCGCGAAGCCTTATTCCTCAAATTCTTTAATGAATTGAGCTATCATGAAGTGGCTTCAATCATGGACTTAAGGGTAGATTCGGTATATAACCTGATCTCGAAGGCAATTGATATTCTTCGGCGAAAGCTCAAGAGCACACTTCCGACCCTTTTCTGCGTTGCATTCTGCCTGCTTTTCTGAGAATTCTTATAGTTAGCTGAAATCTTTTTTCTGAAATAATGATGAGAAATCGTTTGCGATGCTCTCTTTTAGAGACATAACCTTATCTAAACCCGTGAAGGACTATATTCATTTCTCTACTAATGATTTTGTGATGGATGAGTACTTTCGATGCTGGGTGAAAAGCCCGGATAGCGAGACAAACTCATTCTGGCGAAGCTGGCTGATAGCGCATC
>DASUGQ010000348.1:0-4166 GCA_036273935.1 Cyclobacteriaceae bacterium
AATATGTTGTTGATGAACGATAACAAGAACTCAAGGAAAGTCCCGCGAAAAGCGGGACTTTTCTTTTTAGTGGACATTTGAAATGGCAAAGAAAAAGAAAACAAGAGTAGCAATTCAAGGTATCGCCGCCAGCTTTCATGAGGTGGCTGCCCTCACCTATTTCGAAGAACCCATTGAAACGGTGGAGTGCCTCACCTTTCACAGGTTGTGCGAAGCACTGAAGAATGATGATGCTGATTATGCCGTCATGGCCATTGAGAATTCCATTGCCGGGAGTATTCTTCCTAATTACTTCCTCTTGCAGGAATATCATTTCACAATAGTAGGTGAGCTTTACATTCCTATCCACATGCATTTGCTGGCTCTGCCCGGGGTCAAAATTGAAAACCTTAAGTCAATTGAGTCGCATCCGATGGCTATTCGGCAATGTGCGGAGTTCTTGCAGACATTGAACGGTATTGAAATCCGCGAAAGCGATGACACTGCGCTCTCAGCAAAGAAGATTAAAGAGAAGAAATTGAAAGAAACCGGTGCTATTGCAAATGAGTCCGCTGCAAAGAAGTTCGGGTTGAACATACTTGAGCGAAGGATTGAAACACATAAAAAAAACTTTACCCGTTTTCTTATCCTTAAAAAGAGGAGCAATGGAAAAGTCGAAAGCAACAAGGCGTCCCTGTGTTTTGAAGTAGCCAACTCGGTCGGCAGCCTCGCCGATGCATTGATGACCTTTAAAGATCACGAGATTAACCTTACCAAGATTCAATCCATACCCATCGTTGGTAAGCCAAGTGAATACTCTATTCATATTGACGTTGAATGGAAGAAGCGTAAAAACTACGATGATGCCATGCGCGAGGTATTACGGCAGGTGAAGAATCTTAATGTTTTAGGAGAATACAAGAAGGCAAAGATTGAGTATAAATAAAGTCCAGGGTGCGTGACGCAACGGATGAACGAAACGTATGATTAAGACTGCAAACAGGATCGCAAACGTGGAAGAGTACTACTTCAGCAAGAAGCTGGCAGAGGTGCGCGCATTGGACACGCCCGAATTGAGGGTGATCAACCTGGGGATTGGAAGCCCCGATCAGGCGCCGTCACCGAATGCGATTGAAGCATTGGGCACATCCGCACATAACCCTGCAAACCACGGGTACCAGAATTACAAGGGCATTCCTGCGTTCAGGAAAGCGATCGCTGATTTTTACAAGAACATTTACGGTGTAGAACTCAATACAGAGACCATGATCCTTCCCCTGATGGGATCGAAAGAAGGCATCATGCACATCTCGATGGCTTTTGTGAACGAAGGTGACGAAGTGTTGGTACCCGATCCGGGTTACCCCACGTATTCATCGGTCACAAATCTGGTGGGAGGAAAAATCAAGAATTACAAACTCCAGGAGGAATCGGACTGGGGTATCGATGTAGAGGCCCTGAAGAAGAGTGATCTTTCTAAGGTGAAGATCATGTGGGTGAATTTCCCGCACATGCCTACCGGTAGAGTGGCGTCCAAAGATGAATTAAAAGAACTTGTTGATCTTGCCCGAAAGAATCAGTTTCTCATCGTCAATGACAATCCGTACAGTTTAATTCTCAACGATAATCCTTTAAGCATTCTGTCCGTTGACGGCGCTGAGGAAGTCGCATTGGAGTTGAATTCGCTCAGTAAATCGCACAACATGGCTGGGTGGCGATTGGGATGGGTGACAGGAAATAAAGACTATATCGACGCTGTCCTTCGCGTAAAAAGCAATATGGATTCGGGGATGTTTCTTGGACTGCAGCATGCGGCGGTTGAATCATTAAAAAATGGAAAGGAATGGTTCACCCAATTAAATAATGTTTACCGCGAGCGACGAGAGCAAGCCAGAAAAATTCTTGATGCCCTGGATTGTACATACTCCCAAAAGCAATCCGGTCTCTTCGTTTGGGCGAAAGCGCCGGATCAGGTTGCCGATGTCGAAAAATGGATTAATGAAATCTTGTATAGTACGAAAGTCTTCATTACGCCAGGCTTTATTTTTGGCGAGGCCGGAAGAAGATTTATTCGCATTTCCCTTTGCAGCACAGCGGCGGTATTGAAAGAAGCACTTATCAGGATTGAGAGGTTCCATGAGAAGTCTCATCCGGCATCCATCAAATCAACAAGCACGAAATGAAAGTAACAATAATTGGACCCGGACTGATTGGCGGCTCGATGGCCAGAGACCTGAGAAAAGCAGGTGTGGCTACGCATTTGATTGGAGTTGACAGGGATCCAATTCATGCTGAAAAGGCTTTGGAACTGAAACTTGTGGATGAAGTTCTGACGCTGGAAGAAGCTCTCCCAACATCCGACCTCGTGATTGTCTCTATTCCCGTGAATGCCATTCAGCAAACCATTCTTGCCATTCTATCGCTCATCGACGACAAGACTACAGTGATCGATGCCGGGTCGACAAAATCACAAATTTGTGACATCGTACGTGAACACCCGCGCAGGAAACAGTTCGTCGCGGCCCATCCCATTGCGGGTACAGAGAATTCGGGACCAACAGCAGCGCTGGACGGATTGTTCAAAAACAAGATGAACATCATTTGTGATCGTGAGCTATCCGGTGAAGCGGCTTTGAGCGTAGCTGAAAGAGTGTTCCAGACGCTCGGAATGAAGACGATTTTTATGGAGGCGAAAGAACACGACAAACATGTTGCGTATGTGTCGCACCTCTCACACGTGAGTTCGTTTCTGTTGGGACAAACTGTATTGGATATTGAGAAAGACGAAAAGAATATTTTTGCATTGGCAGGTAGTGGTTTTGCATCGACGGTTCGTCTCGCAAAAAGTTCTCCCGATATGTGGGCGCCAATCTTTGAACAGAATTCAAAGTACCTGAAGAAGGCGTTGGAAGAATACATCGCACATCTGCAAAGATTTCACAGTCATCTTGTCAATCATGAAACGGAGAAATTGTATGAAATCATGGTACAGGCGAATGAGATCAGAAGGGTGTTAAGTGGCATTGAGTTAAATCAGGCGACACCTGTAAAACAGGAATAAGAAACATAAAGAACAAAATTCAGAACAACAGATATTAAATACGAATGCAATGAAAAAGGAACTGGAACTCGAATCGATTAAAACCTGGATGCCGGGCATCGAACGACCGTTGATCATCAGCGGTCCCTGCAGCGCCGAAACAGAAAATCAAATGGTGACAACTGCCAAACAACTCGCAGCAACCGGAAAGGTGCATGCATTGCGGGCCGGGATATGGAAACCACGGACGCGACCGGGACAATTTGAAGGTGCCGGAGAGGAAGGGCTCAAGTGGCTGATACAAGCGAAGAAGGAAACAGGCCTTCCTGTGACAACGGAAGTCGCCACCGCTGCGCACGTTGAACTTTGTCTGAAATATGGTGTGGATATCCTTTGGGTCGGTGCGCGCACAACCGTCAATCCCTTTTCTGTTCAGGAAATTGCCGATGCCCTGAAAGGTGTTGACATTCCGGTGATGGTGAAGAACCCTGTCAATCCCGATCTTCAATTGTGGTTGGGGGCATTGGAAAGATTAAATAAGGCGGGCATTAAAAAACTTGCGGCGATTCATAGGGGTTTCTCCTCTTCTGACAAAGGTCCATTCCGTAATGCGCCGATGTGGAACATGGCCATCGATTTGAAAACCAGGATACCTGAACTTGATATCATCTGCGATCCAAGTCACATCTCGGGTACACGTGAGCTCATCCCCCTTATTGCGCAAAAAGCGCTTGACCTCGACATGGCAGGATTGATGATTGAAAGCCATATTCATCCCGACGCTGCATGGAGTGACGCAAAACAACAGGTAACACCGGCTGCCCTGGGATCCATCATTGATAATCTTGTTGTTCGTACAGTTTCGTCCGATAATAAATCCTTTAAAGACACACTGACTATCCTTCGTGAACAAATCGATCACCTTGACGATGAGATTATGCAGAAGCTCGCTTCGCGGATGAAAATTTCAGAAAAGATCGGTCAATTTAAAAAAGAGAACAATGTCACCATCCTTCAGGTAACGCGCTGGGAGGAGATCATTCAAACGCGTATTACATTGGGCAGAGCGATGGGGCTTAATCCCGAATTTACGACCGAGCTGCTGAAGCTTATTCACAACGAGTCAATACAGATACAAACGAAAGTG
>DASUGQ010000349.1:0-37553 GCA_036273935.1 Cyclobacteriaceae bacterium
GGGTACTCCACGATGGAAGCTGCAAAAGCAAACTTCCACGCGATATTGATTTTCTTCTCGAGTCCGAGTTGAAGAATAGTGAGATTGATCGTACCGGGAGGTATTGATCCAATGAAGCTAAATGCAAAAGCAACCAAAAAGGCCTGCACCATCATGATCCCTTAACTGCTTCTCTGAATTTTCTGTACATCTGGATGCCGTCTTTTAAAGATGTGAAATTTACACCTCGTTTGTTATTTTCCATACTAATACGAAAGATATCTTCCCAATGTCGATAAAGCACAACCAGCGCGGTTCTCAGCGAATACCCTGGCTGATAGATATGTGCTGGCTCGGCTCCGCATCCGTTGAGTTCCATGATTTTTACATTACCCTTATTTAGATCCTGAATGGAGTCAACCCGAAGATCGAACCTTCCATAGTAAAATCCTTCAACCTGTTTGCTGATTCGATCAAACGATTCCGTGAGTTCGTGATTGATCAAATGACCGCCATCCAAAAATTTTGTCCCAAGGCAATGATTTCCTATAGATACGAGTTCAATCACCTCTCCTTCCTGAGGGATCTCATCAAGGCGACTCTCAAATTTGATTTTCAATTTCTCCCATTGCAGTCGCGCACGATCTTTGCCTTGAATCAACTCTTGAAGCGATGACCTTCCATTACCGGTTACATTTAACATTTCTTTCGCAACGATTGATGTTACCACCCCGGAATTTTCAGTTGGGAAACGACGATAGTATACACCGAATTCCAACGGTTTGTCTATGCATTCCTGAATGAGAAAATCAATTTTTATTTTTTGCAGGTAACGATCAACTTCTGTTTCATTGTGAATTCTTTCCACCATCCATCCGCGTTCCCCTAGATCGGGTTTAAAGATAACTGGAAAGACCAGGCCCATATCATGAATTCGCCGCATTACCTCACGGGTGGTGGCAGGTAAGGTGACCAGGGATGATCGCGCAATAAATTCCCCCGGTATTCGCTTTAGAATGTCAAATTTCGATTCGCCAAACATACCTCCCATAGGGATACCGGGATTGGAGGCGGAAAAGAAAACGGGAGAACGTGCCTTGAGTGACAGCCATATCCAATGGCCAAAAGAAGGAAGCTGAACTATGCCGAACGGCCAGTGTTCCCAATTTGTAAGTTTTATAAAAAAATGACTTTTTGTAATCCGGTTTCCTAAGCTACTCACAAGATCAACATCTTTCCTTATTGTCGGGAAGCCTCTACTGATTCCTTATACCGTATTGTTGAAGCGGCTATCCCAAATTCGGCTGGCAGCCTGACGTAGGAAGCAGCCTCGCGCACTCCTATCTTGATAAGGGCCATGTGATGCACGGCATGTTCAATGTTATAGACTAATTCTCGAAGATAGTTGGTGCTTATGGTGACGAACTCATCTTTGGCAAGGTCATAACCGACTTCCAACTCCAGCCGTTTGTCTTCATCATTTTTGATAACAAACTCTTTTATTCTTGCAATGGCGTTGAGGCCAAGAAACTTGTCCGTTTCAATCAGTTTATCGTGGCTGCGCTTATCGTAATTGACTGTGCCGTTACTATAGCCTTGCTCCAGGCAAATGAAAAATTCCAAAGTATGCCGGAGGTGTTGACCTATGGTCGAGTTGCTTAACGTATCAATCGGTCTTGAATAATCTTCCTCCCGGATTTGGGTAACCAGATTATTAAGCTGGTCAAGTATGTTAATACATGCGTGATTCAAATGCATAAGTAGAAAGGCGAACCTGCCAAGGTAAATTAAAAACAATATTCAAGATAATATTAATTTATTAGAGCGTATTTCGACCGATTATTTTTTTATAAGACTAATGGACAATTTTACTCCAATTGGAGTCCGCCGTTTGTTTCAATTTCCTCTCATCCTTATTCCAGTCCGTTAGGGTATTATTCCCCCAAAAATTATAAAACAGATAAAGCCTGCCGTCCAAAATCTTGTAGGTCTCTGGATCTATTTTAACCTTCTCCCCTGAATCACCCATAGCATATGCACACCATCCTCCATAAGCTGGTTCGTATTTATCCGGAGTGGCCTTGAACTTGCTGAGGTTAGACGGATTTTCAAACAGGTAAGTAACTCCTTTGTAGGCGTACTTGATATCGGATTTCCCCTCAAGGGGCTCTCCATTAAAATAACTAACCGGATCATACCCCTCTAATGCTACCCCTTTTTTAAGGTTGTAATTATTCTTTCGAGCGTCTTCAGCTTGTCCGAAAGCTGTTGATAACGAAAAAATAAAAATGCTAATCCAAATCCATTTCATCGATTTCGGTTTAAGTGATAGAACGTTTAACGAGCAAATTTGGATTTCCTTAAAGGACGCGTTTGTCAGGGAATTTACATTTGCCCTGATTTTCCGCATTTAATCGGGTAACAGGTCCTTTAACACTTTCCAGACAAGGTCAGGCTCAAAGCCTTTTTGGATTGCATATTTGGCTATAAGATTTCTTCTTTCGAACGCATTTTCCCCGCTAATCTCCTCCGCTTTACGTGTCAGTAACCTGGTCAGAGTGTTGAGGTAGTCGTTATCATCAATGGCCTCAAGACCAGTTCTTATGCAGTTAGCGCCAAGACCTTTGCTTTCCAGGGAATGGGTAATCTTAATTTTTCCCCAGTTTTTCATCCGGAATTTGCCCCCAGCAAACGCTTTAGCGAAACGCTCTTCGTTAAGAAAACCTTCCGAAATTAGATTGACCATCAACTCATCTATTTGATTGGAACCGAGGCCCATTTCATAAAGCCTGTTCCTAACCTCCTGATGGCAGCGCTCCTGATAAGCACAATAGCCCTGAATTTTTTGCTTTGCTTCCTGAAGCGTCTGTACTTTGTTTTTAATCGTCAATTACAGGTAGATTTTTTTTAAATGACCAACTTACTTAACAAGTCCTTTCGTCTTTAAAATACTGGTAACAAACTTTCGCTCGTTCTCTGTGTTGAAAATTCTAAAGGGAAGGTGAACAATCTGGGCCTTGTTCACAAAGAGAACAAATGCATCTTTATGGATTTGTGCTTTCTTAAATTGATCCCATTTTAATGGCATTCCTTCACGTGGATTGATCTTCATCAGCATTTGTTGACTGCTGATTTCATAGGAGAATTTTTCGAACAGCATTTTCCCCTGTTCCAAATGAGTCACACCGTAGAATTGAATCCACCAAAACAAAAGAAACAACCCAACACCTATCGCCGCACCAATGAACCACCAGACACTTGGAATCCATAAATAACAAAGACAAATGGCCAGTGCTACCAATCCGGCTATCCAACCTTGCTGTTTAATAATGTTTCTGAATGCAATTCTCACGTAAGTCTTTTTCTCCAACTTGTAGTTCTTCGTCTTAACAATCATAATAGCCGCGTCCCTTTATTTTTTCTAATAAACTTTTAAACTCAAATCCATGCTTTTAACCGAATGGGTCAGCGCACCAACTGAGATATAATCTACTCCGCATTGAGCAACACTCATAATAGTTTCTTCAGTGATCATTCCGCTGGCTTCAGTTTTAAACCGGCCGTTAATCATTTGTACAGCGCTTCTCATTTCATCGACAGGCATATTATCTAACATGATAATATCAACACCACCAACTGCCAGCACTTCGTTAACCTCAGCAAGCGTTCGCGTCTCAATTTCAACGGTCAAATCCATTTTGCCCGCGCGAAGATAATCTTTTGTTCGATTGATTGCTTGCCGAATGCCCCCCGCGATCTCAATGTGATTGTCTTTTAACATGACCATGTCATAAAGACCGAGCCTATGGTTCTTTCCTCCTCCAATCACCACTGCCCATTTTTCCAGTCTTCGAAAGTTCGGAGTAGTTTTCCGGGTATCAACTAACTGAACTCCAGTTCCCTCAATGAGTTTAGACAACTTAGAAGTCCTGGTGGCAATCCCGCTCATCCGCTGCATGCAATTCAACACCAGGCGTTCAATGGTAAGGATAGATTGCGCCCGCCCTTCAATTGTAAAAGCGACATCCCCTTTGGTGACAGTCCTGCCGTCGGCAATCATTTCGTCAAACCTAAGTGAAGGATCAAAGTGATGGAGTATTCTTCCGGTCAGCTCGACCCCTGCTATGATTCCGGTTTCCTTTACAAGCAGATGAGCCCTGCTTAATTTATCTTTGGGAATAGCAGCTAAGGTAGAATGATCTCCTTCTCCGACGTCTTCCAAGATCGCTTGCTGAATGAATTGATAAAGAAATTGATCGGTAATATATCCGGGTTTCACCGTGCAAAAATAGACCAGACGGTGATTCCTGAAATATCTGACGAGATTATTCTTTTGAAAACCTTATTTCGTGGACGAGTTGTTGCCCGCCGTCATTCTTGATCTTCATAAAGACCCGATAGGTATCACTTCCGCTTTTGTATAACCCTATTGCAAATGGCTGACCGCCTTTCGAGGACCCCTGATGAATAATGTTAAATTCCGAGGCAGGATGGGCCTTAAAGAAATCACGCAAAACGAACTCTGCCTGGGGCTTGCTATAGGTCTGCAATTGTTCATCAATCATAACATCCACGCTTTGATTCATGAACTTTGAAAGTTCTTTAGCGCTCCCGGCTTTAATGGTCTCCCTCACCTGCGAAATAACATCTTTCTGTGCCTGGGCATAAATGGCAAAGAATGGTAAAAACACAAAAACTAACGCAAAAAATGATTTGTTCAAGTTCATGAGCAACATGTTTAAAAAATTGGCTAAAACTATGCCACAATGAAAGATATGAAAAATCCCAGAGCCAGTTTGATGCTGCAATCGTTCGAAGTAAGTTCTTTTTGCTATTCATTCAAAATCAAAAACTTATTTAATGGTGGCATGTCTATATTTGCGCCGGTTTTAAAATATTCAGCCCCTTTATGTTAAGATCGATATGAACAAGAAAGTCCTCCTTATGATCCTCGATGGATGGGGAATTGCTACGAACAAAGCCGTTTCCGCAATTGATAATGCAAAAACTCCATTTGTCAGCTCCCTTTACAGCCGGTACGCCAACAGCAAACTTCAAGCCTCCGGACTCGCGGTTGGCCTTCCTGAAGGACAAATGGGGAATTCAGAGGTAGGACACATGAATATAGGCGCCGGAAGGGTAGTTTATCAGGACCTTGTTCGGGTTAATAAAGCGATTGAAGACCATGAACTCGATAACAATGATGTCCTGATTAATGCGTTTCTGTACGCTAAAGAGAAAAACAAAAAGGTCCATCTGATCGGACTGGTTTCTGATGGTGGGGTTCACTCTCATCTCAACCATTTAAAGGGAATTATCACTATTGCGAAAAAGAATGGCGTTAAAGACCTCTACGTTCATGCATTCACAGACGGGCGCGATACTGATCCAAAAGGAGGCATTCAATACCTGACTGACCTTTCAAATCATTTGAAAAAGTTCGGTGGAAAGATCGCCAGCGTAATAGGCCGATATTATGCGATGGACCGGGATAAGCGATGGGAGCGTGTCAAGCTTGCTTATGACTTGTTGGTGAAAGGTGAAGGTGAAAAAACGCAGGATATCATTAAAGGCGTTGAGCGATCTTATGAAAACGGAGTTACCGATGAGTTCATCAAACCTATCGTGGCTGTAAATGAAGATAATGAGCCTGTGGCAACCATCCAGGAAGGTGATGTTGTCTTGTGTTTTAACTTTCGGACGGACCGTGGGCGTCAGATCACGGAAGTACTGACGCAAAAGGATTTTCCCGAGCAAGGAATGAAAGCACTTTCCCTTTACTATATAACGTTGACGAGCTACGACGAGACATTTAAGAATGTGAAAGTCATTTTTGAAAAAGACAATCTCAGCAACACCTTAGGAGAAATCATAGCAAAGGCGGGCATGAAACAAATTCGCATTGCTGAAACCGAAAAATATCCACACGTCACCTTCTTTTTCTCCGGTGGCAGAGAAGAACCTTTTGAAGGAGAAAAAAGAATACTTTGTCCGTCTCCCAAAGTTGCAACCTATGATCTTAAGCCTGAAATGAGCGCGAATGATATTAAAGACAAAATCATTCCTGAGCTCGACAAGAAAGAGGCAGATTTCATCTGCTTGAATTTTGCGAACCCGGATATGGTGGGTCACACGGGTGTCTTTGAGGCCGCTGTCAAAGCCTGCGAAACAGTCGATTATTGTGCGGGCAAAGTGACTGAAGCAGCTTTTAAGAATAACTATTCGACGATTATCATCGCTGATCACGGCAATGCAGACTGCATGATCAATGATGACGGTACGCCCAACACAGCACATACAACCAACCTTGTCCCCTGCATCCTTGTTGATAAAGATTATAAAGGAAAAATCAAGGACGGCAAACTTGGAGATCTTGCGCCAACAATTCTAACCCTAATGGGAATATCCATACCTTCTGAAATGACTGGCCATGTCCTTATTGAGAAGTAGTTATTTCTTTCTTTTACTCACGGCATTGTTCTCATGTAAACAAAATGACATCGCAGGGGAAAAAGTATTCTACGATATAGACAGTTTACTTACCGTTCAGGAAAAATATCTGGCCGAAAGCAAACCAATACTCTTCAAACGGGCAAACTTAGGCGACCAATTAGACTCAATAAAGGTCAGTGGTTTGGACACGACAGCCTGGTCAACTGAATTTGAAATTTTTCGTCAACTGGATCTGAATAAGAAATCTGTCAACAAGGAGAATTACACCATTCGCAAAAATATTCGCGATCCATATAGCAATCTTTTGATTTGTGAATACACAGCGAAATCAGATCTCCCTGTGAAACGCGTTAAGATTTATTACCAGCAAAGGCTGACAAATCCGCGAAGAATCGAGGGTGATTTTTCCGAGCAAAACGGTCTTTATAAGAGCACACGCTATATGCTGATGGAATTAAATAACATCCACAATAAAACTCTTGTTACTCGCTACACAATAACGGGAGGACAAAAAATGATTTTGGGTGACTCTGTTGAATTTGAAATTACCGGAATCGTGACCCACTAATTAAATCTTTTGGGAAAGACATGGCGAAGCGAAACAAGGAGACAATTACCGATCAGGAGAAGAGAAAGGTAAACAAAAAGAATCTCAGAAAGGTATTAGGAATATTTCGCTTTGCAGCGCGCTATAAATGGATCTTTATCAGCGGCCTCGTCGCCCTCAGCTTATCAAGCGTAACACTCCTTTCATTCCCATACTTTGCCGGTAAGTTGCTGGACATTGCGTCTGGAAAAACGATTCCTTTTCTTTCTTCCATTAATGAAGCAGCTCTCATTCTGGTCTTGATATTATTTATTCAGGGAATATTTTCCTTCGTGCGTGTCTACACTTTTTCAATTGTAAGTGAAAGAACGCTGGCTGATGTTCGAAGAACGCTATATGAAAAGATCATCTGGTCTCCAATGAGTTTTTTCGACAATAATCGTGTCGGTGATTTGATGAGCCGCTTAACGGCTGACGTAAGCACATTACAGGAAACCTTCACTACGTCATTGGCTGAATTGCTTAGACAGGTTATAACATTGCTCTTTGGCACAGCCTTAATTTTTTACCTCACCCCGAAGCTGTCGGCGTTCATGTTTCTCACCGTTCCTTTTATTGTGCTGATTGCAATGCTCTTTGGAAAATTTATTCGGAATTTATCACGTAAGACACAAGATAAACTTGCAGAGGCCAATGTGGTCGCTGAGGAGTCCTTGCATTCCATTGCCGTTGTAAAGGCATTCACAAATGAGGTCTTTGAAGTAATGCGTTATGCGAAATCATTAAATGAAACGGTGCGTGTTGCCATACGTTCTTCCCGTTATCGCGGCCTTTTCATCTCCTTTATCATTTTTGCTATTTTCGGTGCGATCATTTCAATAACCCGGTATGGAGCAAAACTCGTGCAGTCCGGAGACCTGACTGTCGGTGAATTATTGGCTTTTATTTTATACACAACCTTCATAGGGGGATCAATGGCAGGGCTGGGCGATATTTACACCCAACTTCAAAGGGCTATTGGCGCGTCCGAACGTATGCAAGAGATTCTTGAATGCGAGGATGAATCAGTTGATACGGATGCTGTTGCCATTAAACTTCAAGGTGAAATTGACTTTGACCACATCCATTTTACATATCCGACAAGGACTGAAGTGGAGGTGCTGAAGAATCTCAACTTGCAAATTAAAGCCGGTGAAAAAATCGCGCTGGTTGGTCCGAGCGGATCCGGAAAATCAACAATCATCAACTTGCTTTTACGTTTTTATCCCGTTGATCGCGGATCCATCACAGTAGACAATGTTGATATTAATACGTTCAACCTATCAGCCTATCGTCATAACTTTGGGATTGTCCCACAGGAAGTGATATTGTTTGGTGGAACCATTGAAGAGAATATTGCCTATGGCAAGCCAAATGCGTCGAGCACTGAGATACAAGACGCAGCCGAAAAAGCCAACGCGATGGAGTTCATTTCGAAATTCCCTGAACAGTTACAAACCAAGGTTGGTGAACGTGGTGTTAAACTTTCTGGCGGGCAACGTCAACGCATCGCAATCGCCCGCGCGATCCTGAAGAACCCGGCTGTCCTCATCCTTGACGAGGCAACAAGTTCGTTGGATTCGAAATCAGAAACGCTGGTCCAGGAAGCATTGGAAAAACTAATGGAGGGACGCACGACGATTATCATTGCACACCGGTTAAGTACAATCAGAAAAGTCGATCGGATATTTGTTATAAAAGAAGGACAAGTCGCCGAAACCGGATCTCATCATGAACTCTCGTCCCTCCACAATGGAATATACAACGACCTGTTGAAACTCCAACTGGAATGATCTAACTTCATACTATGAACTATGCAGCTTCGGATCGATTGTTGAAAATTCATGACCTTCGTTCAACTCCGAGCCGTCTGACCATTCTTCATCTTTTTTTGAAAATGGAGCGTGCGCTTTCTTATGCCGATATTGAAAATGAGATTAACGAAAATTTAGATCGCGTAACCGTCTACCGCACACTCAAGACTTTCCTTGACAGGGGATTGATTCACAAAGTACTCAATGACGAGGGGAGTCTAAAATACGCCCTGTGCAATACGCATTGCTCCTCGACGCTACATCATCACGACCACGTACATTTCAAGTGTACGAATTGCGGACAGACAAGCTGCCTTGATGTCGATGTACCGGTCGTAACATTGCCCAAAAAGTTTAAGATCCGGGAAATAAATCTGCTTATTCATGGAATTTGTGATCAATGCTCTCAATGATTAAAGGAGGCTTATAATCAAAAAGATAGTTTTTCGAGATTGAATTATATTTGTAGTTTTGGAGATTGCGATTAGACCCCTTTTGAGACCATTTTTTGAAATTAATAACGGGCCGTAAACTTTAGAACCGCTCCTTGCAAGCAAATCTGAACATATACTTATTTTCTCTTTTTGAAAGCGAAGAAGAAACGGTCCTTTTTGGTGTTTTTGGAATTACGGTCATTGTCTTTCTGGTGCTGGACCTTGGATTATTTCACAAAACAGCCCATAAGATTTCTACGCGGTCAGCACTTTATCAGTCTATATTCTGGGTTGTAATTTCTACCCTTTTTGGATTGCTAATATATTTTTATGACGAAGGTGGTGCCACCGCCGCAGTAGAATATTTCTCCGCGTACCTCACTGAAAAGGCGCTTTCAATTGACAATATTTTTGTTATTCTTCTTATTCTTAAATATTTCCAGGTAAAGGAAGATTATTACCACAGAGTACTTTTCTGGGGAATAATTGGAGCAATTGTATTCAGAGCTATTTTTATTTTCGTGGGGGCCTACCTCATTCATCAAATACACTCCATTCTTTACATTTTTGGAGTTTTCCTGATTTACTCAGGCGTCCGTATCTATTTTGAAGATGGTAACGACAAGATCGAGCCAGAGAAGAATCCGATCCTGAAATTGTGCCGGAAGTATTTACCTGTAACAACTGGAGATCACGCGGGGAAATTTGTGATTCGGAGATATGGAAAATTTATGTTTACTCCCCTGTTTCTCGTAATCGTCCTGATCGAGACCACGGATCTTCTGTTTGCTGTTGATTCAATTCCCGCGGCCTTTGCAATAACGCAAAACGAGTTTCTCATCTACACGTCCAACATTTTCGCGGTAATGGGGCTTCGGGCAATGTTCTTCCTTTTGGCTGGTGTAATTGACAAATTTTATCTTCTGCAAAAAGGATTATCAATTATTCTCTTTTTTATTGGCGCGAAGATGATGCTGGAGATATTTGATATCCAGGTCAATGTCTACCTTTCATTTTCCGTCATCATTGCTACCCTAACATTGTCGATTATCTTTTCAGTTATTGTTCCACAAAAAGCAGCCAAGGAAAAGACCGCTGATGAGTAGTCATCAGGACAGGGCATTCGTTATACGCGCTAAGATTAGTTCAATCCCTCGGTGAATAAATTTTTAGGGAGTATTTGAAGGAGAATGGGTAATGTTAAAAATCTCTGTGGCAACGACACAATTACAAACGTCGGTATAGTTTTAAGAATGTGGATTAGTTCAACACGCATTCGATCCTTTTCCTGTGGACTCAATTCATTTGCCCTTGCCTTTCTAACGAGATTTAACACCTCGTCGCTGGCCTGGATTTCCCGTAACAGCCTCCCTTTGTTCTTCTCGGCAACTTTGGCTACGCGTTTAATAAATTGGTCGCTGACTTCTTGAAAATCCTGCTTGTTTTGTAATCGATCGAGATGTTCCCAATGTTCGAGTACAAATCCCTCCACTGCAATCATGCTATTTTCAAGATCTTCCTCGGAAAAATTGAGATACTTAATAAACGACTGCAAAAAGTCGAGTTCTGGTTTTTCAATCTTTTTATCTGCCCATAAAGTAAGAATAGCCATTTCAAGAAAAAATTTTTTCAGTATCCATGAATTCTCTGCCGGGAGATTGATCTCCTCTATTTGAATGCCCTCTTCGAAAATTCTCAACGCCTCCTTTTTTTTCTCCCCCGCCAACTCGGTGCTCTGGAGAAAGAGATCAAATAAGCGCTTCTCTTCATAAACAACTTCTTTATTTGAATGCGCCGCGGCCACGATTACTTTGACGACAGAGAATCGAAGCTCATCCCTTTCATATCTGAAAAAATCTGCAACGATCCGATCTGCATTGGTATGGATCCATTGGCCAAAAATGTATATGTCCAGGAAAAGAAGGCTATTATGAAAAAAATATGCCCAAAAGTTTCCCTCAAGGTCACTGGTCAGTTCGATTCGCTTTTCCAGAATTTTTTCGGCCAATTCCATAGGCGTTTTCTTTCGCCCAAAAATTGTTTTCGGTGGTGTAGCCATTTCAGGAAAAATATTGTTATAAAAATTTCCAATATTCTCCACCGCCTTCATGATCCGGTCTGAGAGTTCCGTGGGATTATCAATGGACGTGTCATTGAACAGGAGGGAACTGCACACCAGACTTTCTGCCAACAGGATTTTCATTTTGTCTTTCCCATCCCAACTTTCCATATCGGGTATATCAGCAGTGCCAACTGACTGACCATACATAATTCCAGTCGGCTGAATAACACGATACAATGAATGCTCAGGATGTGAGCTTTTGCGTGAAGTGATGTTCTTCAAAAGGTCCTTCCTAAACTCGAGGTAGTTCTTGAGCCAGCCTTTCCCCTGCGGTCTCATGATCTGATCGTTTTACTTCGCAATAAAGAGATAAGATTAACCATCTCTTATGAGGATTATTTTCCAGGATATTATGGATACAATCGATAAGTTAGTCAATTTGGATCAATGGAGAAATGACCCGGCATCTAGCCCTCTTCCTTCCAGCCTTTTGTTTCAATCCTTCGAGCTGAAGTTTCCACCTTGGTTTTCAATGAGCGCTTGAACTTATCCAACTTCTTTGCAACCGATCGATCTGATGATCCAAGAATCTGAGCTGCGAGGATACCAGCATTACGCGCGCCATTAAGGGCGACAGTGGCAACGGGTACACCTGCCGGCATTTGCAGAATAGAGAGAACTGAATCCCACCCGTCAATGGAGTTAGAAGATTTTACAGGTACTCCGATTACGGGCAGCGAAGTGACAGAGGCAATCATACCTGGAAGGTGCGCCGCGCCGCCTGCACCAGCCACAATGACTTTTAGTCCTTTCGACCGTGCAGCCGAAGCATACTCCATCATACGGTGAGGTGTGCGGTGTGCCGACACGATGGTCACCTCGCAAGGAATTTCCATTTCGGCAAGGAATTCAGCGGCTTCCTTCATTACTTTCAAATCCGATTGACTTCCCATGATTATACCTACCAGCGGTTTGCTCATCAGCTTATTACTTTTAAGGTTTGCTTTACGAAATTTGCTTTGTTCTTCAAGCTACTAATGTCGGAATCAACAATGGTCACATGCCCCATTTTTCGGAAAGGTTTAGTCAGTTGCTTCCCGTACAAATGAACATGGACTCCAGCAATATTTATCACCTCTTCAAATCCCTGATACTTCGCGGGGCCATTATGTCCTGGTTCACCCAGAAGATTGACCATAGCACTCGCCTGAATCAAGTCAGTGGCCCCCAATGGAAGATTTAAAATCGCACGAAGATGCTGCTCATACTGCGAGGTAATGTTTGCTTCGATAGTCTGATGACCACTATTGTGCGGGCGTGGCGCAATTTCATTCACAAGAACATCTCCGTCTTTCGTTACGAACATTTCGACCGCAAGCAGTCCAACCATTTCTAACATTTCAATTACATCCTTTGCGATTGTCTCTGCTCTCTCAAGGATTTTTGTTGAAAGCTGCGCGGGAGCAAAAAGATACTCCACAAGGTTTTGAACCGGATGAAAGATCATTTCAACTGCCGGGTAAGCAATGATCTGTCCGCTTTCATTTCTTGCGACGATGATGGCAATTTCTTTCTCAAAAGGAATCAACTTCTCCAAAAGTCCAGGTGCATCGAACGCCAGTTCCATTTGACTCGCAGTTTGAAGGATTTGCACACCACGTCCGTCGTAACCTTCGCGTCCCAGCTTATTAACAGCCGGAAGAAAATCTTTGTGACGGAGGACATCTTCTCGATTTTCCGTCAATATAAAATCGGCTGTGGGTATGCCATGCTCTTTGTAAAAAGTCTTTTGCGTCCGTTTGTCCTGTATAAGTTCGATGACCGATGGCTGAGGGTAAACCTTTCGTCCCTTTTGAGCTAACGCTTTAAGCGCGCTCGTATTTACATTTTCAATTTCGATGGTGATTATATCGCAGGCTTCTCCGAACTCCATCACAGTATCGTAATCGGTGAGTTTGCCGCAATGAAACTTCGCCAGGGATGAGCACGGCGCATTGGGATCCGGATCCAGCACGCTAAAAGGAATGTTAAAATCAATTCCTGCCTGGATAAGCATACGACCTAACTGACCGCCCCCAAGCACACCAAGTTTAAAATTTTGACTGAACGATTTCAAGTAATGGAAGTAAACCGAAATTTAAAGAGTGATTGCGAAAGTGACTAATACCGAATGAATTTATTGAGGCTGAGCATTTATAAGCCTGATATCGATAATGCTGTCTCCCACTTCAATTTTGTGAACTACATCCATGCCATCTGTCACCTCCGCAAATATTGTATACCGGCCGTCAAGATGAGGTGTGGGTGAATGCGTAATGAACCACTGGACTCCTTCTGTGTCCTTTCCGGCTGAGGCCATTCCCATGCTTCCCCCCTTATACCTCCTTCCAGAAAATTCCGAACGGATCGAGTAATCTTCACTTCCCCAGCCATCGCCTCTTGGGCATCCTCCCTGAATGACAAAATTTGGAACGACGCGATGAAAGACCTTACCGTTATAATAATTCCGGTTTATCAAATCAACGAAATTACCAACTGTGCCAGGAGCTTCTTCAACAAATAACCGAATCGTAATGTCACCTTTAGTCGTATTGATGATGGCCTGCTGATCCCGGGGGATTGACCTTACCAAAGTCCAATCAATTGGGTGATTGAATTTCTTTTCTATTAATGTCGGTTGTCTTCCCTCAAAAAACGCAATCGCTCTTTCCAGGGGTTCATAGGATTCATAATCACGCGGCAGAGACAGTCTTTCTTTTGCTTTACGTAGAAAATCAATGTTAGAGATCGAACTCTTGAAACCCAGAGTCGAATCAGTTAATGCATCCGTTATAAGTCCGATCGCTGCTGGATCTCCACGTTTGATCGCTGCGACATAGGTCTGAAGAATTGATTCCTGAAGGGAGGAAGGAAGATCGCTTTCCCGGTTTAAACTAACCAGCGCTGCCGCAGCAGAAGATTGAATCACCGGCACATCTGATAATAAAAGCGCGTTTCGGATTGCCTCAAACGATCGATGAGTATGAGCCATGGCCTGGAGCAACGCAGCTTTCTGGTAGTTATTAGTGCTGGTTGAATAAGCATCCATCACAGTCCGAAATATTTCTTTTGTCTCATCTCCTTTCAAAAAAATCATCGCTGCTTCGAATAACACTGCCTGAATTCGCCAATTGGATGACTTTTTCGCGACTTCAAATATTTCTTTGCCAAATGGAGCCGTCAGAGTTGAACGAATAGTCTCCGCTGCCGCGATTCCAACATTGACGTTACTATCATTCAAAGCAAGTAGAAGGTGATCTTTCACATCAGCAAAACCGAAGGAACTCAGCGATCGCACTGCATTAACACGAACCCTGTAATCGTTATCGTTGTTGAGTATTTTTTCAATCGCACCCGCCGTTGATACTGTAGGGCTATTCTTTAATCCGGCTGCCGAGGCCATCCTAACCTCTGAAGAGGCATCACTCAAGGATGATTTTATCAATAACTGTTCTGCAAGCACCGTTGGATCCATTTTGGCTCTTGCAAAAAAATGCGCGGCGCCAATCCGACTGGTTAAAGGGTAATTCTCCGATAGAAACCTGGCGGCATGTCGAACAATAGTGGTGTCACAATTCTCACGCAACCCATAACGATAATAAAGCCACGGAATATCGATGTCGTTTGAACTGTTCCACGATTTTACGATTTGATGACTTGTCACCTTACCGAGCGCTTCAAAGAGCTCACGACGGACGAGAGAGTCTTTTTCGATCCCAATTCTATCGAGTAGCCACTTCTCTGCGCTACTCTCTTTAGTTTGACCAAGAGCAAAAGCTGCACTTCTACGGACAGCTGCATTTTTATCACCTAATCCGTCACGAATATATTTAATACAACTCGTGTCCTGCACAGAGGCAAGTGCCATCAGCGCGGCTTGGCGATATTCGGCGTTGGAATTGTGGAGGAACGTTAAGAGACTATCTGATTGCCTTCTGTCCTGAAATTCAAACAGTTTTACCAGCGTTGCGTCAGAGAATTTATTTGACGTCTGTTTCCCTCGTGAACAGCATGAAGCGAAGAAAAGCAGCAAAGCGGACCAGAAGATTATTTGCCGCATGCGCTTATAGTATATCGTTTGACGAAGTCGCCGCTTGCACCACCTCATCGAACTCAATTCCTGCGTGCTCGATAGAATACAACAGCAGTTTCACTTCTTTTACGTGAACCCTACCGTCTATTTCCGAGACTTTGTAAAGTGTAGCAAATGCCTTTAGTTTTTCATGTTGTGTACATTGCTTGATGCACTCTATTCCTTTCTGATATATTTCTCGTTCGCGAAAACTTTTTACGTCATTTTCAAATTCCAGAAAGACGTCATTCGGAATTTTTTCTTTTAATCGAACGCTTTTTATTGCGTTCAGCTCGTGTTCACTAAAGTCACCATCCGCTCCGGCCAAAAGGTGAATAAGGTATAATAAACCAAGGTGGTAGTTTTTGTCCATTACGTAATATAGAAAAAGAGCAGACTATGCGAAAGTCCTCGTCGGTGGGCCTTTAGTTTAAACTCAGGAAAATATTTGAAAAACGATAAAGGCAGAGACGTAGGCGAGCGTAGTCATGTAGCCCAATTGGAGAAGGGGCCATTTGAATCCTTTGGTCTCCCGATACACTACGGCAAGTGTGCTCATGCATTGCATTGCAAATGTGTAAAAAATCAATAAGGAAAATCCCACAGCGGGGGTAAACCTTGGCCCACCTGTTTCTGGATTTATCTCAGATTTCATGCGGCTCTTTATGGTGGCATCATCATCCGCATCCACACTTCCAATACTGTAAATGGTGGCCATTGTCCCTACAAATACTTCGCGAGCGGCAAAAGATGTAATTAGTGCTATCCCAATCTTCCAATCATATCCTAGTGGTTTGATCAAAGGTTCGATGGCCTTACCTATGACTCCAGCGTACGAGTGTTCGAGTTTGTATGCTGCCACTCGGTCCTCCAGTCCTTTTTGACTAAGCCGGAGGTTGGCAGTCTCCCTCATTACATTTTTATGAGCGTTGACCATTTCATCACCGGGTCCATAACTTGCCAGAACCCATAGCACAATAGAGATCGCAAGGATTATCTTTCCTGCCCCAAAAACGAATGCTTTAGTCTTTTCAATTATGGTATAACCAACGTTGGTCCATTTTGGCCAGCGATAGGTTGGTAATTCCATGATCAGATAACTTTTTTCCCGCGCATTAATGAGAAATCTTAGCACAACGGCAGATACCAATGCGGCTAAGAAACCCAGAAGATATAAACCCATCAAGGCAAGGCCTTGAAGATTGAAAACACCAAGAACAGATTCATTGGGGACGATCAGGGCAATTAGAATTGTAAAAACCGGCAAACGCGCCGAGCAACTGACGAGTGGAGTGACGAAAATAGTGATGATCCGCTCCTTCCAGTTATCGATGGTCCTGGTGGACATGACAGCCGGAATAGCGCAAGCAACTCCCGACATTAGAGGCACTACACTCTTTCCATTCAGTCCGAATTTTCGCATGATCTTATCCATGAGAAAAACGACACGCGCCATATATCCTGTTTCTTCAAGAATCGAAATGAAAGCAAAGAGAATAGCAATTTGAGGGATAAAAATTACGATGCCTCCGATACCAGGAATTATCCCCTCAGACAAAAGACTCGTCAGGGGACCTTCCGGGAAGCTGTTTTTTACGAAGCCGCTTAAATTGGCAAAGAGCAAATCAATCCAATCCATCGGAACAGTTGCCCAGGTGAAGATGGACTGAAAGATCAGAAATAAAATACCGAAGAAAATGAAGTACCCAAAGACTTTGTGCGTAAGTATTTTATCAAGATGCCTTGAATATTTCTTCCAGGTTGTATCTGCCGGTTTAAGCGTGACTTCGTTCAGCAAATCCTGAATTGCAGTGTATCGGTGAATGGTTTCGGCTCCCTGAAATTTTCCCGGAAAGAAGTTATGTCGACGACGGACGTCGGAAACAACCGCCTGATCATTTTCGGAAAGAAATCCTAACGACTGTGGCTGCTCCAGAAATAAGTAAGCCTCATAATCATTGTCAACACCCAGTCGTTCGCGAAGTTCCTTCACAGGTTCTCTCACTTCATTCCAAACAGGGAAAAACGGTTGAATAGAATTCGGTACCGGGGACAGAAAAGTTTTCTTTAATTCGTCAAGGCCTGTCCCTCTTCTTGCATTGACCGGAATAACGTCAACACCAAGTTTATTTGACAATTTTAAGATATCATAACTTAGTCCGGCCTTGTTTGCAAGGTCCATCATGTTCAGCGCAAGAACCGCAGGAAGACCCATATCAACTACCTGAGTTAACAATAGGAGACTTCGCTTAAGGCTTGTTGTATCAGCAATGATAATAACTTTGTCGGGCGAGTCCTCAGAATGATGATTAAGGAGAACCTCAGAAACAATTTTCTCGTCGAGACTCCGCGGGTAAATGCTATAGACACCTGGTAAATCGATTATTTCAACTACCGAGCCATCCTCCATGACACACGAACCCAGTCTTTTTTCAACAGTAACTCCCGGAAAGTTTCCTATTTTTTGATTTAGTCCCGTAAGTTGATTAAAAATCGAGGACTTGCCAGAATTTGGATTTCCAACAAGAGCAATTCTCCTCCTGCGATTAACTGACATTAGCTGATAATCGAAATAGTTGATGCCTCCTCAAGGCGAAGGGAAAGCTCATAACCCAAAACACTTATGCAAATAGGGTCCCCAAGTGGTGCGGTGAAGTTAAATCGGACCGGGGCTCCTGGCAGACATCCCATTTCCATTAATTTCGGTGATATCAATTGGTCTGTAAATCCCGAAATGACCGCCTCTTCACCAGGTCTCATTTCTGCCACACTTTTGGAATTCCCCGCCATTCTTATTTAGATTAAATCAAAACAAGGCAAAGATATATGCCAACCTATTGTCAAGCAAATGATTTACATCAGGTTTGTGTTGATTTCAAAGAGGAAAAGATGACAAAGAAAAAAAGCAAGTCAAGAGAACAGAAGCCGGGCAAGAAGGCCAGGATGGGTGCCAAGGATTTGAAAGAAGAAAATGAATCACGGGAGGAAAATCCCCTGGATTTTGGCGGCATTCCAGACCGGAAGCTAAAGAAAAGCCTTGGTTGTGGTTAGGATTAAATGCTTTCGGCCACAAAGACTCGCTTTACGCGTTCGCTCGTACTGGTTAATATTTCATACGGTATAGTCCCTATTTTTTCCGCAACCTCCTGGATTGGCAATTGTTCGCCAAATATGATCACTTCATCCCCTTCCTTTGCTTCCACATCTGTAACATCAACCATTGTCATGTCCATACAAACATTGCCAATTACGGGCGACCTTTTACCATTAATTAATACCTCCCCTTTTCCCCCGCTGAATGCCCTTGAAAATCCATCTGCATATCCAATGGCGATTGTGGCAACCTTTAAATCTCTTGTTGCAAGGCCAGCCCTCCCATAGCCGATGGTTTCCCCCTTAGGGATGTATTTGATCTGTGAAATAATTGTTTTCAAAGTAGCGACAGGCCTGAGGCTGGATTTCATGGGAGTAGGATCAATTCCATACAACCCGATGCCTAGTCGCACCATATCAAAGTGCATCTCCGGGAAGCGCAGGATGCCGGGTGAATTCAAAACGTGGTATAACGGCCTATAACCAAGTGAAGATGAAATCTTATTAGCCCAGGATTTAAATTTTTCACCTTGAGCTCTTGAGAAACTGTCATGCCTTTCTTCATCAGCCCCTGCGAGATGGCTAAAAATTGAGGCTATCTCCATATTTTTATTTTCTTTTAAGGCAACGATTAAATCATCCAGGTCAGCGTCGCTAAAACCAAGGCGGTGCATGCCAGTATCCAGCTTAATATGTACGCGACATGTCCTTTTCTCCAGAAAATTGAGAAAGGATTTCATCATGCGGAAGTTGTACACTTCAGGCTCTAAACCATACTGCAGAAGTTGATCATAACTTCCCTCAGAAGGATTCATTACCATGATGGGCAGAGTGATATTATTTTTCCTTAAATCAACTCCTTCGTCCACATAGGCGACCCCCAAATAATCTACTCTGTGGTATTGAAGGACATTTGCAATTTCAATGCTGCCGCTGCCGTATGCGAAGGCTTTAACCATCACCATAATTTTTGTGCCCGACAACTTCGATCGAAAGAAATTCAAATTATCAATTAATGACCCCAGGTTAATCTCCATGAGCGTGCCATGCACCTTGCGTTGGAGAACATTAACGATTTTTTCAAAATGAAAGGATCTGGCGCCCTTTATCAGGATAATTTCATCACGAAAATAGTCGTCATTAAAAGACTTTAGAAAATCGTCAGTAGATCGATAAAACAAGGACTTCGCACTGAAAAGATTTTGATGGTCAAACAATCCAGCACCGATGCAAATGATGGATTGCAATCCACTGCGATTTGCAGCATCGGCAACTTTTTTGGCCATTTCAAAATCATTCAGTCCAGTCTGTTGCATATCGGAAAGGATGATGCTCTTCTTCTTTTTTTGATACTGGCTCTTCAGGAAATCAAGACTTATTTGCAGTCCGGCAAGATCATTATTGTAACTGTCATCAATTATCTGGCAATTATTTATTCCTTCCTTCATCTCCAACCTCATTGGAACCGACCGCAGAGACTGAATTCGTTTTTTGATGAGCGCCGGATCATATTTCAGATATAGCATTGTGGCTATACAATGAAAGCAATTTTCGGCCGATGCCTTGTCACTAAAGGGAAGTGATATCGTGAAATTTTCATTTGCAGTTGTCACCTCGTACGAATCTTCCAGCGTTCGGATGGATACATCTGCTCCATCGCTTAAGCCCCATGAAAAAGCAGGAAGGTCTAACTCGCGAACTTGTCTTCTAATATCCAGATGATCTTTACAATAGATCAGAATTTTCGAATTTCGGAATAGCTTGAGCTTCTCGGCAATTTTAACTTCGATATCCTTAAATCCTTCATCGTGCGCCGAACCAATGTTGGTGAAAAGGCCAATTGTTGGCTGAATAATTGGTTCTAATTTTTCCATTTCACCAGTGGTGGAGATACCAGCTTCAAAAATTCCTAGTTGATGATAGTGTCGAATACCCCACACAGACAATGGAACACCAATTTGCGAATTGTAGCTCCCCGGATTTTTGATAATAGTATACTCACCGGACAACAACTGAAAGAGCCATTCTTTAATAATCGTCTTGCCATTGCTCCCCGTTATTCCAATTACTGGAATCTGAAATTGATTGCGATGATGACCGCTGATTTTTTGAAGAGCGTCAATAGTATCTGAGACCTGGATAAAATTTGCTTCTGGAT
This sequence comes from Cyclobacteriaceae bacterium, assembly GCA_036273935.1. GTDB lineage: Bacteria > Bacteroidota > Bacteroidia > Cytophagales > Cyclobacteriaceae > ZC4RG29. The sequence continues at coordinate 20,691 of DASUGQ010000349.1, forward strand.
ATCCACCGAGATCCACAGTTTTTTGCACCACAAATTGCCTGACCCCCGTGTCATACAATTCCCGGATAAAATCGTGTCCATCATTTCTCGCACCGGGAATTGCGAAAAACAATTCAGTTCCCATTGGAATAACTTTACGGCTATCCGTAAACAATTCAATTACAGGCCGTTCGACAATAAATTGGAGAATTCGCCCGTGGGTTATCTCCTGTAGATCGCTGAAATTAATCTGCCAGATCACTATTTCTCTTTAAATGTTTGGTGGTCAAAAAAGCTTAAAACGCCGATTTAGGCCTACAAATAGAAACTTACGCTAATAGTACATAAAGCAAAATTTTTTTCTTTTATAATCACTTTAATCGCAATCCTATTGTAAAATTTGTACTTTTCAGAAACAATAGTTCAACGATTGGTGTTTTGTAGATTGTCGTCTAAACCCCTTCATGAAGTTTAAATTCTACGATATTGTTCTGCTCTCCGGATTCTTGCTTTTGTCTCCCGCCTTGTTTGCTCAAGATGGTGCGGATCCAATGGAACCTGAAATGAAGAGTTCCTTTATGCCAAGCGGCGAGAGTCAGAAGTTCGATGTAAAAGATTCCACTTACATCCGCCCTTCTAACACGCAGCCCAAAACTTCCGACTCATCAAAAAATGCTGCAGGAACTTCTAGTACCAAGGAAGAGGATGATGATGTTCTTTCCTTTAATTTCCTCTACTACATCATACAAAAGTTTAAGATGTCGGATATTGTCGACCCTTAGCTTAATTAACTCTTTTCCTTAACCAGGAACTGCTCCAAATCTTTGAGTTTCAAAATACCCTCGTAATAGGCCTTGCCAAAAATTACGGCGAAAATTCCCATCTCATTCAGGCGTTTTATATCATCAACGCCTCTAACTCCACCGCTCGCAAGTACACAAAGGTCGGGAAATTTGTTAATAATCGAGTGGTAGAACTCAAAAGCCGGGCCATCCAAAACCCCATCCCTCGAGACGTCGGTCGACTTAACATATTTTAAACCGCGGGAATAAAATCGCTCGAGATGTTCGAATAGTGTGAGTTCGGATTTTCTTCTCCAACCACGATAAAGCAATTGCATGGAGTTGACGTCGGTTACATCAGCTCCAAGCGTCATTTTTTCGCGTCCAAACGAAATGATCCAAGATTCAAATAGCTCAGGGTCCGTCACGCTAATGCTGGCTGCAGTAATGTAGTCGGCACCAAACTCAAATGCTTTGCTCACATCTCCATCAGTTGAAATTCCACCTGTAAAATCTATCTTTAATTCAGTATAGCCGGCGATCGCCTCTAACACGTGATAATTCACGGGAGATCCTTTTTCTGCTCCATCCAGATCGACAAGGTGAACAACTTCAATCCCGTGATCCTCGAACCGCTTAGCCAAATCAAGCGGATTCTCATCATACGATTTTTCACTTGTTGGATCGCCCTTACGCATCTTAACAACTTTACCCTTCCGAATTGCTATTGATGGAATAACCTGAATCATATTCTTGCTTTGAGCGAAATTACCACCAATATTCAAAACATTTTAAAAATGCCTACACTTGTCGAAAATATTTTAGGCCGGACTTTTGATTGCTGATGTGTGGGTAGTTTTTAACTATTTTTGATTAATCCCATTATTAAGATGAAGAAATACTTGCTATTCTTTTTTGTATTTGCTGTGGGCTTGGCGCAGAACGTATTTGCTCAGGCAAAAATCAGGAAATTGCCAACGACCATCAACCACCCCGCCATCAATCAGTATGCTCCTTATATGAGCTTTGATGGGGATGCAATAGTCTATCTGTCCGATAATGCGGAAGATTATGCCATCGTCCCATTCTTTAGTTATCGTGATGGCGGAGACTGGAAAGACCCAATGCCATTGCCAAAGAACGTCTATACAAGGCTGAATTATTTAAAAGGATATACGCTCGGTCCTGACGGAAAGACTTTGTTTCTATCGACTCTGAAGTCACCTGGTGTCGGTGGCTTTGATATATGGATGACAGAACGGAAAGGGGCCAGCTGGAGTGAACCAAAAAATCTTGCAGTACCGATTAATTCGAGAGGTCATGAAGCATGCGCAACATTAACACCTGATGGCACAATGCTGTATTTCCAACGGTGCGAAAAAATGGATCAACAATCATCATCTGGTTGTAAAATTTTTGTATCAAAGAAAAAATCGAATGGCCAGTGGGACGAGCCTGTGGAACTCCCGGCCTCAATCAACAGCGGCAACTCTCAGGCACCGAGGATTCTGGCTGATGCTGAAACGCTTATCTTTTCGTCGGACAAATTTTCTGGAAGTAAGGGAGGAATGGACCTTTATCTTACCCGGTTTAAAAATGGTGAATGGACAACACCCGTTCCTATGGATTTCGTCAATACACAAAAAGACGATCAATACGTGAGCGTTAATGGTGTAGGCCGATACCTGCTCCGGGATTCTCCAGGGGCAAAAAAAAACGAGCTGGTTGAATATCTGATCCCTGAGGATCTGCGCCCCAAAGGGCTCACGCGAGTGGACGGAAAGGTAAGCGACCCCAATGGGGCCATGGTCGCATCATATATTTCCGTGGTTGACCTCACCAAGGACAAAAAGGTGTTTAATGGAAGGCCGGCGAAGGATGGAACCTTTACCCTATTTCTTCTCGAAGGGAGCGAGTACAATCTTGCCATTGATCCTGAGCAAAGCAATATTAATTTTTATTCAAAAGAATTCGACTTAACCAATGGTGATATACAGCAGGTAGAAAGAATTTCAGCAACGCTAAAACCGATTGAAGATGGTGACGAATTTGGGCTTGATCTCGTTGCATTCGAACAATATTCAGATGAATTGACTAACTCGTCGGGTGATGACCTGAAACGATTAGCACGTGTTATAAAAAGTAATCCGAATTTCAAGTTTGAAATACAGGTGTTGCTAGCGGGCTACCTTCAGGATAGCGTTCAATCGGATCCTGATCTTACGGAAGTTCTATTGGATTCCGTAATAACCAGCATTGATGATATTGATTCTCTGGGCCAACTCTATCAACGCGACAGTCTTTTGGTTCAATCAATCTATCATAATGACCGTACAAAGAAACAAGCTGAAAACATTATCAATTATTTGATGGATCAGGGAATTGACCCAGGTAGGTTGGGTTGTTTCATCAACAGCCGTCCTGAGGCAATTGACGAAAAGAAGAAGATCACGGTGAGGGTAAAGGCTTATAAGATCTGAAAATTAATGACTGTCGAACTCCTTAATCGTAGGTAAATGGCATTGCTGCAATCGTCTGATCCCACATCAACACCATTTCGGCCTCATCACCTGTTTGATGAAACGCAATAGTAAATTGTTCGATAACATTCTCCTGATGAACAGCAGCCACTTCTACGGTTAACACGTCGCGGGCGGGGTCACGATTCGCCTCCCCATCGGAATTGATGCCCCATTGACCATACTCCGAGTTGAATATTATGGTCCATGAATTTTCTCCGGGTATTGTCCAAAGACTGTACTTCCCGGCAGGCAATATTTTACCTTCAATATTTAGGGATTTGTTCGTTTCAAATGTTGTGGCCTCGTTGGCCCCTGTTCTCCATACAACGTTGTAAGGCACTAACTTTCCAAAGATTTCACGTCCCTTTTTAAAAGGGCGATTGTAGAACACCTTTATCGTCAGTTCAGAATAGGTAAAGACAGTATTTTCTTCCGGGCTGAATGACTTGGTGTATTTTCGCATAAAAAAGAGTGCAGCCATCATTACAACGGCTATAATCGCTACGCCAACGCCGGCAAATATCAGGAATCGTTTCATTTTAGCTCTAATTCTGTAATTCGATCTACTTTTATCCTAACATAAAAAGTATTTTTCAACTCTTTGTTATAAAATTAGTTTAATCACAATAATTTTGTACCCAAACTTCTATTATCCTATGGATGCATCTTGGACTCCCTTTTACGTAGTTATCACTTTATTTGTTTTGGCCATTATTTCCCCTTGGGTCTTCCCCAATAAAATGGTCAGCAAGAACAAACACGATAACGACTTTTAACCAGACTGAATGTGAATGTCTGTGTCTTCTGTGGCTCAAGCGTTGGGAATGATCCTACATACCGCGAAGCTGCAGAAGCGTTAGGGGCTAGGTTAGCAGCGTTAAATCATACCCTTATTTACGGGGGCGGAAAAGTGGGTCTAATGGGAGTAATTGCCGACAGTGTCCTAACCCATAATGGCAAAGTCATAGGAATTATTCCTGAATTTCTAGTTCGGAAAGAAGTTGGTCACCTGGGAATCACAACCCTCGAAGTAGTTCATTCCATGCACGAGCGAAAACAACGAATGGCAGATCTCTCCGATGCATTTGTTGCGTTGCCTGGTGGATGGGGAACGCTTGATGAGCTAGCAGAAATTCTAACATGGACTCAATTGAGACTTATCGAAAAACCCGTCTACATCTTGAACATTGAAAGTTTTTTTGATCATTTGATCGAACAGATGAGAAAAATGTCCGAATGCGGATTCCTTCGACGCGAGAATTATGAATCACTTAAAGTAGCACGCACTGTAGATGAATTGATCTTGCTTTTAATATCTAAAGACAAATCAATTTAGTCTATAAATTATCTAACTTGAGGTACGTGTAATGCCTCATGGAAAGAAAGTTCTTTTGTGTTTTAGCTGTACTTTTTGTTTGTATACACCTATCCTCGGCACAACGTCCTTTGGGATTCGTTCTGGATGAGGGGAAGAAAAAAGTTGAAATACCTTTCGAATTGTACAACAACCTCATTGTTGTTCCCGTCGTACTGAACGGCATGCTGCCTTTGAGATTTGTAGTGGATACAGGGGTTCAAACCGGGATACTCACACAGAAAGCTTTTTCAGATATTCTCAATCTTTCATACTCAAGAAAATATACAATAGCGGCGCCAGGCAGTGAGAAGACGGTGGAAGCATATGTTACAAATAACGTTTCCCTTGATCTTCCGGGAATCCACGGCACCGGCCATGCACTCCTCGTTTTAGAAGAAGATTACCTGGAACTAAGAAACTATCTGGGAACAGATGTTCATGGAATTCTTGGCTACGAGTTATTCAGCAGATTCATTGTGAAAGTCAATTACGAAAAGAAAATCCTAACGGTATCCTTACCCGGAAAATTTAAACCAAAGGGAAAATTTCAGAGTATACCGATGAAAGTTCAAGATACCAAGCCGTATGTCATGGCAGAGATTGAGCTATCGACAGGTGAAAAAATTGATGGAAAATTCTTAATGGATTCAGGAGCGAGCCACGGTCTGTTAATTGAACCAGCCTCAGATCCCCGAATAAAAGTCCCGCAACATACTGTGAGCAGTCAGATTGGGAGAGGCATTGGAGGGGTGATTACCGGCAAGGTGGGACGAATAAATTCGTTCAAAATAGGAAAGTTCAAGTTGGAAAATCCGATTGTAAATTTCCCTGATCCAAATAGCTATATGGATAGTTTGAAAATAGGCCGAACTAAACGCAACGGCACTATTGGCGGCGAGGTGTTGAGTCGATTCACAGTTGTATTTAACTTTTCAAAAGAAATTGTCTACTTGAAACGAAACTCAGCCTTCCGCAAGAAATTCTATTACAATCTCAGCGGGTTAACGGTAAAAGCAAAAGGTTCCGATTTAAATACTTTTGAAATAACCGAAGTTCGGGACCAATCAGCCGCCAAATTAGCCGATGTCAAAGTTGGAGACATTATACTTTCAGTAAATGGAGTACCAGCGCAGGAACTCGACCTGAATCGAATCATAGGGTTTTTCAATTCAAAACCTGGAAAAAAAATAAGCCTCGAACTTCATCGGAATGGCGAATCGGTTAAAAGATCTTTTTTCCTGGAAGACCAAATTTAAACGCCGGTCAATTGTCTCTTTCGCAGGCTATAGGCCTTGTATAAAAACAATTGGGTTCGTCTCAACTTTAAAGAATTCTTTAAGGTGTTAAAGAGGGACTCAGCTGAAATATTTTGCTTGAGGAGGTAATCCAAAACGCCTGATCCCATGGATTCTTGATAATTTGAGTTCTTTAGAACGGTTACCGGGATCTCACGGGTTCTCCGGTTATTAGACAACGCTGCGATAGCCTGAGTCAATTCGAGTTTGCCGATATTGTCGTCAATCAAAATGTAATCAGGTCTAAAATTCATTAATCGTTCATACAAACTCTTTAAATCAAAAGCAATCTCAGTAATGATCTTCTTTCCTCTGATGCTTTGAATTTTTCCAAGTATCGCGCTCAATTCGATGGGGTTGTTACCCACTAAAAGCAAGTTGACCTCCTCGCTTTCATTAGCAATGTTTCTTAATAGTGTTTCCATAAAGCCAGACCAATAGACAATTTTGTGTAAGAACAGTGTAAGAAATAACGTAAAAATACCCAAAAATGTTGCCGCATCCTAGAAGCCTGATTCCGAAATTTTTTTGACATCTTAATAAGGTAATTGGGTCAACTAAAGGCATTTGATTGAAGAGAATAATCATTATCGGTGGCGGCTTGGGTGGACTGGTAACGGCCATCCAACTTTCGCATTATGGGATACCTTGTTTGGTTATTGAAAAAAATGAATATCCATTTCATAGGGTTTGTGGAGAATATATTTCAAACGAAGTGATCCCTTTTCTTAAATCGAATAACTTGCTGCCTCAAATTTTACTTCCTCAAATTTCGAGATTCCGATTATCCTCTGTCAACGGCAGGTATGCTGATCTCAAACTCGACTTGGGGGGGTTCGGTGTGAGCCGATTTTTTTTTGATCACCATTTATATCAATACGCGTTATCGCGCGGCGTTAAATTCCTACTAAATACTTCCGTCGATGCTCTTTCCTTCCAGGAGGAAAAGTTCATGGTCGACGCAAACGGAAAATCCCTTGAGGCTGATCTTATTGTAGGCGCATTTGGCAAGCGGTCTAAACTTGATGCTCAATTGAGCAGGCCTTTTATTAAAAAGAGATCTCCCTTCCTGGCCATTAAGTATCATATTAAAACTGATTTCCCCAATGATCTGATAGCGCTCCATAATTTCAAGGGGGGATATTGCGGAATCAGCAATATTGAAAATGGCATTACAAACTTGTGTTATTTGGCCAACCGGAAGGACTTCCGCCAAGTCGGTGAGATAAAGGATTTTGAACGGGAAATTCTGTTTAAAAATCCTTTACTTAAGTACATTTTCATGAATTCCGAATTCATTTTTAGGAAACCTCTCGTAATAAATGAGATTTCATTCGAGACCAAAATGCCCGTTGAGCAGCACATCCTGATGGCGGGCGACGCCGCTGGTATGATAACACCTCTTTGTGGCAATGGCATGGCAATGGCCATTCATAGCGCGAAGATTCTTAGTGAAGCAATAATACGCTATTGTAAGGACCCATCTTATACGAGGGACAAGCTTGAGGCTCATTATAGAGAAGAATGGAGGCGGAAATTTGCTTCCCGGATTTGGCTGGGAAGGCAAATGCAACAACTTTTCGGCAATCATATAATGTCGACCATGTCAGTCAATCTTGCGCTGCATTTTCGTCCAATAGCTTCGCTTCTGGTCAGAAATTCACACGGAAAAACGTTCTGATCTTTTGATCCTTAAAAGACATTCAAGATGTGAGTTGATGAAAGAAAAAGGTAGATAAAAAATGCGTTAAGGCAAGTAGCCGAAATGAAGTTTAGCAACATCGTATGTGAGAAGTCAGCTATGGAAATATCTCTCAATATTTTGCTCAACCAGAAAAAAAAATAAACCAACACCGGGAATAAAGACACAAGAAAAATAACTGCATGGTGGAGCGAAAAATACTTCATAAAATAAAGGCAAAATCCGCATGATACGATGGAGAAAACTGCCGCGACAAAAAAGAAAGTACCGCGAATACCCAACATGATACTAAAGGTGTAGTCTCCTCGCCTTGAATCTTCCCCATGCTGATAAACCTGGGTCATGGGATAGTTCCCCAACAACATGAAAGAAGCCAAAAGACCGGCAAAAGAAACTCTTTCGTTTAATGAACTTTCGAGGGAAAAGTCATTTATTCCGACATAACTCATGAGCAAAGTAAAATAACCCTGGAAAAGGCCGGCTGTGAGCCATCCAATGATTGGATATTTCTTTAACCGAATAGATGGATGACTGTAGGCTTTTGAAACCAGGCCGTAAAGCAACAACATTGCTGCAAAAGTTGTATTAATTGTCAGGTACCCAACAATAATTGCAATAGCATCGAGTGAAATAGCAACGAAGTAAAGTTGCTTGCTTACCGGAGGAGGGTTCTTCAAGCCTCCAATGCTTTTCTCATCCTTATCAAAATAGCTGTTGTAACCGTTGCTTGCAGGGTACAATAAAAAATGAAGAATGAAGAAAACCCAAAACAATCGCGCAACATCAAGGTTAGGTGAAATAGCAAGGCTGAAAAGAAATACGGGCAAAAGAAAATAAGAAAAGGTAATTCTGAGATGAAGCCAGGTGGAACGAGAGAGCATGAAACAAGGTATTAATTTTTGACAAAATAGTTAATGAGCTATATCACAGCTATTGGAACCGCAAATCCAAAATACAAAGTGGAACAGAGCCAGATTGCTAACTTTATGGTTAAGGCTATGCACCCCGACTACACTCAGGAAAGAAGACTTCGCGCAATCTTTCGGTCGAGCGGTATCGACTTCAGGTATTCAATCCTTCGTGATTTTCAAATGAACGATAACTTTGAATTTTTCCACAACGGAAATAATTTGGAACCGTTCCCATCCACAAAGAAAAGATCCGATAAATTCCGTGAAAATGCATTGGCACTTAGCCTGGCGGCGATCGACAACGCTTTAAGGCCCACAGACCTCACCGGCATTTCTCACATCATTACTGTCAGCTGTACGGGTATGTATGCCCCAGGACTGGACATCGACATTATTAAAGCGCTGGATCTTTCATCTAAGATTAACAGGGTTTGCGTTAATTTCATGGGCTGTTACGCAGCTTTGAACGCACTCAGAACGGCAGATGCTTTTTGTAAAGCCGATCCGTCAGCCAAAGTATTAATTGTTTGCACGGAAATTTGCAGTTTGCATTTTCAAAGGGAGCCCACGGATGACAACATCCTTTCGAACGCGATATTTGGTGATGGCTCTGCCGCAATTCTAATGGAAGGAGAAACCAATAAGTCGAAAACTCTTATACCCCAAAAATTCCACATGGAGCTGATGTTTGAAGGCGAAAAGGATATGGCGTGGAATATTGGCGATCACGGATTTGAAATGAGGCTTTCTTCGTACGTACCGGATTTGGTAGAAAAAGGTATTCAAAAATTGATGTCATCTTTGCGAAGGGATATTGGAGAAGATTTATTAAAAATAAAATACTTTGCAGTTCACCCCGGGGGAAAAAAAATCCTGAAGGCCGTCGAGCAGATACTCCATATCAGTGAAGATCAAAATAGACCAGCCCATCACGTACTTAGAAATTACGGTAACATGTCGTCCCCAACAGTCGTATTTGTACTGAAAGAAATATTTGAAAAAATTGCTCCCGCGGACAACGGCCAACAAATACTAAGTTTGGCCTTCGGGCCAGGGCTTACGTTAGGAAGCGTGATGTTTCAAATCCAATCCGAACCATGATTAATCGTTTCAGTCAGCGGTCCGGGCAGGCGGAATTAATGGATGATTTTTCGTGCGGAGGAGAAACGATACAGAGCACGTTAAGCGAGATTGACATTATCAACAAGTGGCTAGGGGGAAATCAGGTGACCATGGCAGGAATAGAAAATTTAATTCACCACCCTGTGGCGGCTACCCAGTCTATTATTACCGTTGCTGATCTTGGTTGTGGAAGTGGAGAAATGTTAAGATTAATTAACCAATGGGCAAGTAAGAAATGCATTAGGATTTCATTAACCGGTATTGATGCAAATCCGAACATCATCGGTTTTGCAAAGCAACATCTTAAAGGGCAAGACAACGTTAATCTTATATCCTTAAACATTCTTTCGACCGAATTTAAAGCGATGACATTTGATATCGTGACAGCAACACTTTTTTTTCATCACTTCACATCTTCTGAACTTATAACATTACTCAAAGAATTGAAAAACCAGGCAAGGATCGGAATCGTGATTAATGATATTCATAGACACTGGTTCTCATACCATTCCATCAGATTGATTACTAAATATTTTTCGCGGTCGCCAATGGTTAAATATGATGCGCCGCTTTCCGTTCTACGCGCGTTTTCAAAAAAGGAGCTGACAGAGATTCTCGCAAAAGCTGAAATTAAGGAGTTTTCGATCAAATGGCGATGGGCCTTTAGGTGGCAGGTTATAATAAAGGCCTAAGAGGTTTACTAAACTCTGGCACAATTTTTCGTATTTTCAACACCAATTGCAATTTAAGGATATGAAAAATTCAAAGTCATTCTTTTCGCTAGCCAGCGTTTTTATTTTGATAATTCTTTCGTCGTGTTCCAATGGACCATTGGGCAAAAAAGTAAAGGAGCCCTTTAAAGGGTCTGCTTATGAATCAAATAATCGTTTTTTCAGAGGAACCGGAAAAGGTGTGAGCACGCAGGATAATATCGCCCGTGGAAAAGCTGACATCGATGCCAAAAGCCAACTGGCCGGGCAAGTCAATACAACGATGAAGCAAGTCGCTGATCAATATCTTGGGCAAACAGAAAATGCAAACGCGGCAGATGTTGCGGACAAATTTCAGAGTCTCGTAAGGCAAGTCATGAATACCGATATGGCAGACCTTCGAAAGATCGGAGAGCAAAAATATTTCAACGAATCAACCAAAGAGTATACGGTCTTCATGGCTTATGAAATCAAGAAAAATGCCATGTTCAGATTTATGAAAAAGCAGGCCAAGGTTGATAAAACTATCGATGAACGTCAACGCGAAGTGATAGAAAAAATTATTGATCAGGAGCTCGAGAAAACTGAAGACGAAGAAAATTAAGATCCCGTTTACGGGTCGACGAACTGGCCGGAAGAGCATCCATTCCTTCCGGCCCTTATTCACTTCAGCGAACCATCAAACATCGCATATCTTTACTCCTTCTTTAAGAGACGTCAGGGGATCAGGCCCCTTGGGCACAAATTCCTGCCCAACGAATCCTTTATAACCTGTCTTCAAGATCGCCTTCATTATTGCGGGGTAGTAAAGTTCCTGCGTTTCGTTTATTTCGGCACGCCCCGGAACGCCCCCAGTATGATAATGGGTAATGTAAGTGTGATACTTCTCAATTGTTGCTATAACGTCACCCTCCATAATTTGCATGTGATAAATGTCATAAAGTAGTTTGAAGTTCTCGGAACCAACTTTCTTACAAAGCTCAACTCCCCATGGAGTATGATCACACTGATAGTCCGGATGATTGACCTTACTGTTCAGTAATTCCATTACAATGTTAATGTTATACTTCTCGGCGACTTTCATTATTGGAGCAAGACCCTTTGCACAATTTTCCAAACCCACGGAATCAGAGATACCATTTCTGTTGCCCGAAAAACAAATAATATTTTTCAGGCCATGATCAACCGCCTTAGGGATCAGGTCCGTATAGTCCTTCAAAAGTTGTTCATGATACTGTGGATCGTTGAATCCTTTGGGAATCCCTAATCTGCTGCCAAATGACATTGCACAGGTAAGACCATATTTTATGGCCACACCCCATTCGTCGGGATATAATAATTCAACAGACTTCAAGCCCATTGCCTTAGAGGCCTCGCAAAGCTGTTCAAGTGGAATGTCTTTGTAGCACCAGCGACATACAGATTGGTTTACGTTACCGGCGAGGGTCATGACTTCAAGGTTTTTTAGCGAACTTGAAAACGCCGGAATTGAAAGCGAACTGACTGCACCCGCGGCCATTGTCTTTAAAGCTTGTTTGCGTGTTATTTTCATTATCCTTATAAATTGTTGACGTTAAATCCAAGTTATCAGATTTTAGAATCAAAAGTGTCCTGCAAATGCCGGTTTCTAACATCGGCAATGAGTATTTGGAAAAAAATTAATACCTATGCCTGCTTTTTGTTACTAACATGCAACGTTAATAATTCTCGGTGAACAAACTAAAGCATATAGCCATTTCCGGCAATATTGGATCGGGAAAAACTGTGTTAACAGAAAAACTCTCCAGGCACTACGGATGGCTTGCCCTTTACGAATCGGTGGAAAAGAACCCCTACCTTCGCGATTTTTACTACGACATGCCAAGATGGGCTTTCCATCTTCAGATCTACTTCTTAAACAGTCGTTTCAAGCAAATAACGGAAATCAGAAGCAGCGATAAGCCAACGATCCAGGACAGGACCATCTACGAAGACGCTTATATTTTCGCCAGTAATCTTCACAAAAGTGATTACATTAACGACCGAGACTATCAAAGCTATTTAGATATATTCCACTCAATGATAAATTTTGTGTCGCCCCCTGATCTACTCATCTATCTTCGGGCTGATATTCCAAAACTTGTTAAGCAAATTCAAAAACGTGGCCGTGATTACGAATATGCTATGCGGCTCGACTATTTGCAAAACCTCAACGAACATTACGAGGACTGGATAAAAAACTACAAACTCGGGAGGATGCTGATTATTGATGTCAATCAAATTGACTTCGTCGAGAATGTAGATGACTTTGGATTCATTGTAAACAAGATTGATTTAGAACTACATAATTTATTCGATAGCTAAAATTATCTCATTTGATTACGATTCTATCCTTTAATCTTTCCTATTTCGAGCTATTTGCCCTGGGATCCGTAGCCCTTTTGACGGGCATGGCAAAAACAGGTGTGCATGGCGCAGGAATGATGTCCGTGCCTATGCTGGCGGCGGCATTTGGCGGGCAGCTTTCAAGCGGAATCATGTTGCCTATGTTGTGCATCGCAGATATTTTCGGCGTGATCTACTACCATCGTCACGCTTCCTGGAAGCATTTGAAAAAACTATTCCCCTGGGCCGCCATTGGTGTTATCATGGGTACGATCATAGGGAAATATGTCAATGATGACCTTTTCAAAATTATTATGGCCGTGATCATTTTGTTCAGTGTTGCTATTATGATTTGGCTTGAAAAGGGACACAAGAAAGACGTCCCCGATTATCCATGGTTTGGTCGTGTGTCGGGAACAGCGGGAGGCTTCACGTCAATGGTTGGAAATCTTGCAGGTTCGGTTATGGCCATTTACCTGTTGTCGATGCGATTGCCAAAAAATGTTTATATCGGTACCACTGCATGGTTCTTCATGGTGATTAACTGGTTCAAGATACCTTTTCATGTGTTTGCCTGGCACACAATTACCGTACATACTTTTCTAATGAACCTGCTTACGACCCCTGTTATACTATTAGGGGCATTCCTGGGAATAAAAATCATAAAAGTTCTCTCCGAGCAAGTTTACAGATGGTTCATCATTGGGATGACCTTGATTGCGGCTGTCTACATGCTGCTAATGTAGTCATCCCGTCGTCTTAAAACCTCCCCAGCCTTGCAAACCCCCTGTGTGAATAGCGAGGATTGTTGAACCTTCGGCAAAGTGACCTTTCTTAATGTCTTCGAAAATTCCCCACATCATCTTGCCTGTATAAATGGGATCAAGGGAGAATCCCTGTTCTGTTTCAAATTCGTTTATGAACGCAAGAAGCTGTTTTGTAATTTTTCCATAGCCACCCTGATGGTACCGGATTTCTAATTTCCAGTTTCCATAGTCTTTGAAATCCGATAGCGCTAAGATTTGGCGCACTTCATCAAATAAGAAATCACTTCCTTTTAATACAGAATATCCAATCACTGTAGACTTTCCCTCCAGTCCTCCAACCAAACCCGCCAGTGTCCCGCCGGTCCCGACGGGCACGCACAAATAGTCGAAGGACGTCTCCCGAAGGAGATCACCAAATTCGCCAATACCTCTCACCGCTAACTTATTTGTTCCACCCTCAGGTATGAAATAGAATTCCCCAAACCTTTTCTTCAGGGTCCTCAGAAATGCTTCATCAGTTTTGTCCTTGTACTCCTGTCTTGTAATATATGTGACTTTCATTCCCCGATCCCTGGCAAATGATAGCGTGGAATTTAGCGGTAAAGTCTCCTCTCCTCTGATAACTCCGATGCTATCGAATCCATACTCACTGGCTGCTGCAGCCGTTGCATAAATGTGATTAGAATATGCACCCCCAAAGGTTAATATGGATTTGTAGCCCTCTCGTCTCGCTTCTGACAAATTATACTTGAGCTTCCACCATTTATTCCCAGAGACGTATGGATGGTTTAGATCTTCGCGCTTCACTAAAAGTCTTACACGAGACCTGTCAAGAATCTCGTTTCTTATCTCCTGAATGGGTGTCGGCTTATATGCAAGCATTTTGTTTGACAACCTGTGACGCGAAAGGTATTTCTATTTCCATTCATGGCAAAGGGGCATTAACTTGATCAACTCATTTTGAAAGACCAAAACGAAAGGAATTATGGAAGCGGATGAATATTTCAAAGGACGAGGTGCTCAGGTTAAATCAGCAAACAAATTTCTTAAGAATCAGTATGTAACCGATCATGTCGAAGGACTGGATGAACCCCTCTTCAGTTCCCCTTCTACGCAGATATTTTACGAAACTCCTAAGAAGGTAGTCAACAAGGTTACCAGTCCTGATCTTGGGATGATGTACTCTCTCAATCCGTATCAGGGATGTGAACATGGTTGCATTTATTGTTACGCCCGAAATACACATGAATATTGGGGATTTAACGCAGGTCTGGATTTTGAAAGCAAAATCATCGTGAAAAAAAATGCGGCTGAATTGCTCGAAAGATTTATCCTTAATCCCCAATGGAATGCCATACCCATTGCTGTTTCAGGCAACACAGACTGTTACCAACCCATTGAGCGAAAACTTGAGATTACGCGGAGCCTGCTTAAAGTCTTTTTAAAATATCGCCACCCGCTAGGAATGATTACCAAAAACAGCCTGGTGCTCAGAGATCTTGACCTGCTTTCTGATTTGGCAAAAGATAATCTGGTTCATGTTTACATATCAATAACAACCCTTGATGAAAAACTCCGAAGCGTTATGGAACCCCGGACGGCCAGTGCGAGGAAAAGATTACAAACCATAGAAGGTCTCGCGAAGGCAGGAGTGCCGGTGGGAGTTATGAATGCCCCTATAATTCCTGGGCTTAACCATCATGAAATAACAAATATTCTGAAGTCTGCGTCAGACCACGGTGCCCTTAGCGCGGGAATGACAGTGGTACGACTTAATGGTTCTATTGGAAAAATTTTTGAAGACTGGCTAAGAAAAAATTTCCCTGATCGATTTGATAAAGTTTGGAATCAGATCTGTTCCATGCACGGTGGTAATGTGAATGACTCTCAGTTTGGAAGGCGCATGACTGGTGAAGGAAATTTCTCAGATACGATCCATCAGCTTTTTCGTGCTTCGAAAAGAAAATATTTCACAGGTAAAATAATGCCTCCTGTTGACCTCACAAAATTTAGAAAAGGTGGAGCGTTGAGTCTATTTTAGGGTTGTCTATTTCATCTTTTGAACTGCCCCGTAGCGATGGCAACTCATTAAATGGTCATTAACGAGTCCGCACGCTTGCATGTGTGAATACATGACAGTGCTTCCAACGAATTTAAATCCCCGCTTTATGAGATCCTTACTTAAAAGATCAGATTGATCAGTCGTGGCTGGTATTTCCTTTAATGTTCTTCTTTTGTTCCCCACTGGCTTGAAGCCAACAAAACTCCAGATGTAGCGATCAAACGTTCCAAATTCGTTCTGCACTTCCAAAAATCGCTTTGCGTTATTTACCGCCGCATATACCTTCAGTTTATTGCGAACGATGCCCGGGTCCTGAAGGATATTTAGAATTCTTTTTTCCGTGAATCGGGAAACTTTAACAGGATCGAAGTTTGCAAATGCCCTTCGGTATCCTTCACGTTTTTTTAGAATGGTCGACCAGCTTAGCCCTGCCTGAGCTCCTTCCAGGATCAAGAACTCAAAATGCTTCCGATCATCATGAACCGGCACGCCCCATTCCTCATCGTGATAACGAATATAATCTTCAAACTTAAGACACCATTCACACCTGACTTTGTTGTCCACGATCCTATTGTTTGTCTGAAAATTGGATGAAATTAGAATAATCTCAAAAGACATTGTATTAAAAATTGCCGGTCAACATCAGAGCATTTATCGTTGCCGTTCTGAAGATTAATTTATTTCGTAGACCGTCGTTGAAAATGATTCTTATCATAACGAACTCACTGCTTCCGTTTAAGAAAAAGTGTTAAGGAAAAAAGGATTCCCAACGGCCCCCCTTAAAGAAAGAAGATTTGTTTGAAAGAGAAAGGGAAATACCTGGTCTAATCGGTAATGAATTAACGATACGAGAAATACGATTAAAGCTTTTACTGAGCGAGTACGCAATTATCGGGTAGAAATGGATAGGGTCGGGGTCAAAGACACTGTCGGCCTCTTAAAAATTTGCTTACGCAACTGGGTTGATCAGCTAATTTTGATTGTTTTTGGAATAGTAAAAAAGTACTATTTTTTATAGGTGTTTTCTACTATACCAATCATGAGGGTACCCCGAAATTCGCTCAAATTCGAACTTTTTTTAAATCAGACTTTTGGTTGTTTATAACAACCAAGTAATCTCATTTTTTCAATTCCTACCTTTCAGATGTTAAATGTTATGTTAATGAATTTCAATTCTAGCAATTGAGTTGTGTAATGAAAATTCTCGTGGTTCATAGGCAGATAGAGGTCTTTAAACAAATCAAGTCAGTGTTGCGCTCTAACAATTCTATTATCCGCTTCTCTGATTCT
>DASUGQ010000350.1:0-4952 GCA_036273935.1 Cyclobacteriaceae bacterium
CGGTCAACCAGTACCACCGTTGAACACCTCGACCCATAATCAGGGCTCTTTATAAACATAGAAGAGAGAACCCTTTCCCGTTCCAGGCCAACGCCTGTGTCGGGCAGTTCTTCATCCGGAGCTGCCGCGTCGTTGTATAACATGTCCAAAAGATCATCCGGCTCAAACGGCCGTTCTCGTATTAAACCATTAAATCGCTCGCGTCCTGTCTTCACTTTGGGCCACGGCGAATTCAGCAGGTGATTGCTCAGACCGTGAACACCCGGCTGAACGGGAGCAACATTAGCCTGGTAATTTGAATAATAATATAGTTCATTCGGGTTGCCAACAATGAGATTAAACCCGTTGTAGGCTTTACCATTTCTGGCAACTTCGTCGATGTAATTTACTGGATTCACCCCGCTGATGAGATATTCGGAAACAAGATGGCCACGAGATGGCGCATTCACCTTTATATTTCTTAAATCACGATAATTTGTGACCATTGCAATTTTCCCTTCCTTCGTAATGCCCATCCACGTTCCCCCTGCCTCGAGATCTCTTCCGCCAAGAATAGTCTGTTCTTCATTCCAAAATTGCGCAGGTGCAGTTTTGCGATTGTAAAATTCATCGCGATTAGCCGCAACGATAAGTTTATACTCAGGGTGGTCATTTAATGAAAGAAATATCAGGCACATAACCGAAGATTATATAGCAAATACCGAAGTGGTAAACTTAAAATAAAAATTCTAATCAAATAATTCCAACTGCTCCGGAAGTAATGTAAAAGATTTGCGATGAAGCGGGGTGATGCCTAATTGGCGAATACCTTCACGGTGCGCATCCGTTGGATAACCCACATTAGTTTCCCAGCTATAACCGGGATAGGTTAGCGATAAACGATTCATTAAATCATCGCGATAGGTTTTAGCCAAAACGGAAGCCGCAGCGATCGAAAGATATTTGGCATCGCCCTTAATAATGCATTCGAAGGGAATTTCAGCGTAGGGCTTAAACCGGTTACCGTCAATTAACAGAAGGGACGGCTTGATCGAAAGTTTTTCTATGGCTAAATGCATGGCACGGAACGAAGCGTTCAAAATATTGATCCGGTCGATCTCCACATTATCCACCTCGCCAACTGCCCACGCAACAGCGTCACGTTCAATTTCCATTCTTAACTGTTCGCGTTCCTCCCGCAAGAGCTGCTTTGAATCATTTAAAAATTCATGCTGATAATTTTTGGGAAGTATAACCGCTGCCGCCACGACCGGTCCGGCCAAACAACCGCGGCCTGCCTCATCGCATCCTGCTTCAACAAGATCTGTCGTAAAAGAAGAAAGCAGCATTATACTTTTAGGTTATGCAAACATAAAATTTAAGTTCCGGCCAATCAAAAAGATTTCGATAGTTTTGGGCTCAATTTTATTTATCCTTATGAATAAAGAAGAGATAAGAAATCCATGGACAACGCTTTCAGGTGAAGTTAAATATGACAACAAATGGATTAAGGTGACAGAATACCAGGTCATTAATCCCGGAGGTGGAAAAGGAATTTACGGGAAAGTACATTTTAAAAACTCAGCAATCGGCGTTATTCCCCTGGATCATGAAAATAATACCTGGCTTGTCGGACAATTCCGCTACGCGTTAAATGAATACTCATGGGAAATCCCGGAAGGCGGCGCTCCTGTTGGTGAGGATCCGATGGAAGCAGCAAAACGGGAGTTAAAAGAAGAAACCGGCCTGACTGCAAACAGGATGACGCTGTTGACGAAGCTTCACACCTCCAATTCCGTTACAGATGAAGTGGGCTATGTATTTCTTGCAGAGGATCTTGAACATGGAGACAACGAACTTGAAGAAACAGAAGCCGATTTAAAAGTGAAGAAAATGCCATTAGCCGAAGCAATTGATATGGTGGTTCGTGGAGAAATTACGGACAGCATGAGCATGATCGGGCTCCTTTCGCTTGGATTAAAAACAAAAGTCGGTCCGTAATTTTCTCTTCTGGCGTGACAACATCGGAACACATTAAAGAAAACTGGAAACTTGCCGCCCCTGTTATGATCAGCCAACTTGGCCACGTTATGATGGGTGTCATGGATAACATTATGGTTGGCCATGTAAGTTCTGAGTCGCTGGCTGCAGCGGGTTTAGCGCTTGTCGCCTTCAACGTACTGTTTCTGTTTGGCATTGGAGTTTCATTCGCGATTACACCGCTTGTCGCGGCTGCATTGGGAGAACAGGATGATGCAAAAATCATTAACGTGTTGCGCCACGGCCTTGTCGTTAATTTGTTGAATGGAATTTTACTATTTGTTATCGCGCGTGTGGGTGAGAATGTGCTGTACCATCTGGAACAACCCCCTGAAGTTGTCGCGCTTGCCATCCCCTACCTCAATATTGTTGCCTTCTCCCTCATTCCGATTCTCGTTTTCCAAAGCTTCAAACAATTCGCGGAAGGATTGTCACAAACTCGCGTAGCCATGACGGTGATACTGTCAGCGAATGTTTTGAACCTCATCCTTAATTATCTTTTCATTTACGGTCACGGCGGATTCCCGGCCATGGGACTGACAGGAGCGGGGTGGGCAACTTTGACTTCACGAACATTTATGATGGTCGCCATCGCTGGTTACGTTTATTATGCTCCCTTTTTTGGCAAATACCGACTGGGTTTTTCTATAGGGAATTATTCAAAAAGACTTTTCCGGCAACTGCTTGCGCTGGGAATTCCAAGTGGAGTTCAATTCATTTTTGAGGTGGCCGCATTTGATTTCTCCCTTATCATGATGGGTTGGCTTGGCACTGAAGTACAGGCCGCTCACATGATTGCCATCAACCTGGCCACCATTAGTTACATGACAACCTCTGGCCTTGCCGCAGCGGCCACCGTAAGGGTTGGATACTTTTTTGGAAGTAAAGACCACATCAATCTTAGAGTCGCCGCAAGAACATTGTTGCTGATGGCGCTCTCCATTATGGCTTGCTGGACGCTGATCTTTATTTTGGGAAGGCAAGTGCTTCCAGTCGTTTACGTTGACGATGTTGAAGTGATCAACATTGCTTCGACATTGCTTGTCATCGCCGGACTTTTTCAGCTTGCTGATGGAACGCAAGTCGTTTGTGCCTCAGCGTTACGGGGGCTGCAGGACGTCAGGGTTCCCTCTCTTTTGATTTTTTTTGCGTACTGGGTGGTAGGATTACCGCTTGGCTACTGGCTGGGGTTCGGCATGGATCTTGGCGGCATCGGAATCTGGCTTGGTCTGTTGATCGGATTGACCATCACGGCATCCGCGTTATACATAAGGTTCCAGCGGATGTCCCGGTTGCTCAGTTCTTCAACATCGCCCATCTAACTGCAATCAATCAAAGTTTTTCATCCACGCGTTTCGAAGAGATAATTCCGCCGGAGATGCATTTTCCTTAATTGTGAAAACATGTTTCTCTATCGCTTCTTTTTCGCCCACACTTAATTTCAGTACAACCGATTCGGAACCTCTTTGCACCCTGTAGGTAACCGTGTCACCAGGCTGTATCCCCTGAATGATAGGAACCAATGTTTCGAAATTTTCGTGAGTAGCCTGAACTCCGTTGATCTCCTGAATAACATCATTAACTTTAAGCCCTTCGCGTTCGCTAAGTTCACGAACTTCTGAAACAAAAAAGTTTCCACCGTTGTAAGAGAGGGTATGTCCCCTGTCCGGCAATATTCCACCGGTTTTAACTTCCGGAGAATATTGAATTCCGATTTTGTCAAAATATTCACCTATGGGCAGGGGTTCCGCATGGATGATGTATTTATCAATAATTGTCCGCATCTCCGGATGGGTCATGGATACAAACTCATTAAAAAAGTTCTCTTCAGAAAATGCTTTGTGCGGCCCATACTTCTTTGCGAGATCCAGCAGCACTTCGCGCAATCCCCGTGTACCTCCGGTCTTCTCCAAAAGGAAAATATCCATGATCAAAGGAACCAACGCACCACGGTAATAAATGTTCGGATATTGCTTCAGTCCTTCAGGAGTGTATGATGTCAGCGATAATTTTTGAAGGCTATAACTCTTATCGAACTGCTCATCCGTGAGCAGTTTATCACGAACCTGGTCGAGTACCTCCTCGAGATTCATGAGACTGTCGCGAAGCTGAAGCATATCGCTTGCCCACTCCGTAACACCTTCATACAACCAAAGGTGCTGTGAAGGCGTTGGCGTGTTGAAATTAAATTCCTCTGTGATTTCACTGTGCAAATTCAAAGGTGTAATCATGTGAAAAATTTCATGAGCTGCGATACCATTTAGATACTGGCCGATCTGTGGCGTTATCTCCGTCTCCTTAAAAACATACTCTGAACTATACGAATGTTCCCATGCGCCGGCAGTGATATCCTCAAAATGAAAAAGCAAAACATATCGGTCAATGGGAAAACCCTTAACGAACTTGTTGGTTGCAAGAAACACATTCCTCATGTTTTCCATCAGGCCTGATGATTTCACAATTCCGGTTTTCGAGAACGTATATATTTCAATCTTTTTGCCGGCAACATCCAGGGAAGCTTGAGTGAGGTCACCTAAAAGGATTGGCGAATCCACTGCAAAATCAAAATCAGTCGCCGTGAGCCGGTTATTTTTGTTAAAGGTTAGCGGAGTTCCGATTTTCCATCCCGGGGGATAAACCATACCGATTTCAATATCTGCGTCCTGAAGCCCCTGAAAATAGCCCAACATGCAATGTGTGTTAATCAATGCGTGATTCTTTTCCAAACTCGAACCCGACATCGCGTAAACAGGATTCTCCCGAACCGGCGTGTCAAATGTTTCCGCCACGCTGTAAGTTATCCTCCTCACCTTCTCCGGGTGCTCAATTTCATATTGGTTAACCTGAATTTTCTTGACGGTTATCTCACGACCCTTTTTATCAACAGCCTTAAAGTGACTTACGAATCGGCCGATATCCATTACCTGGTATGC
>DASUGQ010000351.1:0-7076 GCA_036273935.1 Cyclobacteriaceae bacterium
TTTCGGTCCATCTCTTTTCATGGGTGCCTATCTTGGCTTTACCTTTTCGCGCGTGATAAATCTTACCGGCATTGCCAAAATACCAGAAACCAATTTTACCCTGGTGGGAATGGCGGGAATCCTGAGCGGAATATTTCACGCACCACTGACGGCGATCTTTCTTATTGTTGAGATAACAGGCGGCTACGGACTGATGATTCCCCTCATGATTGTTTCATCCATCAGCATTCTGATGACACACTTCTTCCAGCCGCTTTCCATGGAAGGCCAAAAGCTTTCGTCAAAGCTGAAACTCTCCGTTGATGATCGCGATAAGTATTTGCTAAGTAAGCTTGACCTGACCGACCTGATCGAAACGAACTTCATGGCGGTAAAAGCAATGGACCGGCTCGGTGACCTCGTTCAAACGATAAGTCACTCGAACCGAAATACATTTCCGGTTTTAAACGATGATGGATCCCTGGCTGGCCTCATTCATCTCGATAGCGTCCGGGAGACTATTTTTCAGCACGAACTCTATGAGAAAGTTTTGGTAAAGGAATTGATGACACCACCGTCAGCGACAATATCGCCAAATGACAATCTGCATGTTGTGCTCAAGAAATTTGACGAGACCAATCAATGGAATTTGCCCATCGTTGAAAAAGGGCGATATGTTGGATTTCTTTCCAAAGCAAGTATCCTGACAAAGTACAGAAGTGAATTACTGAAATCGGTGTAAGAATAACTCCACCCGGATGGTGGAGTTATTACAGATCACCTTTATTTCAAACTAACTGATATCCCATCGGCCATTCCGGGTAAAATACCCTTGGTTTTCAACCTGATTTTATAAAGCCCACTGCTGGCGGCAATAAATAGTGAGTGCCCGTCTTCTCCCCATGCAATATTTGCAGCATGTTCAGGCGTTACAATTCTTCCCAGATATTCTGCATCACGAGAAATTATCCATATGCCGCCAGGTCCGGCACAATAGATATTCCCCTGCGTGTCCACTTTGATGCCATCAAGTGCATCCTCTCCATCGGTCTGATTCATGTCAAAGAAAACTTTTCCATTACTAAGAGTTCCGTCCTTAGCTACATCATACCGCATGATCACTTTCGTGTTATGAATGTCGGTGATATCCCAGTTGCTGACGTACAGATATTTTTCGTCTGGAGAAAAGACTATGCCGTTGGGTCCTTTCAGATCAGTAGTCAGCAATTTAACTTGTCCATCGATGACAGCATATAGTCCAGAGAAAGGTGTTTCCTTTCTTGCGTCATTAAAGGCGTTTGGCAAACCGTAAGGAGGATCAGTGAAATACAACGTACCATCTGAACGATAAACAAGATCATTGGGACTGTTCAACTTTTTTCCATTGTAATTGTCAGCCAGGATGGTAACAGGTCCCTTCCTTTCAATCCGCACAACCCTCCTGTTACCATGCTCACATACGGTCAACCGTCCCTCCTTATCAAAAGTAAGTCCGTTTGATCCTGGCTGATGATATTCTCCTATATTCAATCCAGCATAACCACTCTTCGTTCTGTATATTTCTACATTTCCACTTTCAGGTTTATATGAATAGATCACGTTTGTGTTCGGATCACTGAAGACAAGGTAGCCTTCCGGATGCCAGGCCGGGCCTTCCGTGAATTGAAAACCTGTTGCCAACCGCTCAATCTTTGTCCCAGGTTCAACGATCTGATCGAGCGATGGATTGATCTTTACTACTTCACCAACATCTTTCCATTCCGGATTAACAGGTTTCTCTTTATAAAAATCCAGACTAGCTGACCTTACCCAGATGTAATTCTCAGGCAAATCAGCAATCGGTCCGTTAATTCCGAGAACAGCGATTTGAAATTTATCTCCCGGGGTCACATGATCTCCAAGTACAACCCGGTTGCGCGCATTCCATCCTTTCACAACCTGGCCACCAGACTGCCCGACATTTTTTTTAAGTGCGCCATTCACGGAAATTTCCGCATAGTCGTCCATCTGGATTTCCAATACCGCTCTTGATCCATTTGTTGAAAAGTCTCCAAGTTTTTCGGGAATGGTTATGTTTATACGAAGCCAGATAAAGGAAAGTAATCCTGTTCCCCTTCTTTGATCGAGCGATGAAGGGTCTATCACTTCCCAGTTACTGTCGTCAAATTTTTCAACGTGAGCCTTCGGACTAATGTCATGCGTTTTAATCGCTTTGCCCGTTGGATACAAAGGGAGCGGATCAGTGGCTGACGATCCCGGCGCATTAAATTCCTTTTCAATGATCCTCGCATCGGAATAACGCCAGAAAGCATTCAGCAAGTTCACACCCTCCTTCGTTTTCAAGTCAACAACGGCATCGGCTTTTCCGATGGCTAACTCAACAGATTCCTGCGCAAAGTTTACCGTTGATAAGAAAAGGAAGCCCGCCAACATGCAGGCTCCTTTCCAACCCAAACCAAAAAAAGTGTTCCTCATAAACCCAAATTTGCTTTTGCTCCCGCTTCAGCAATCTCAACGTCTTGTTGTGAGCTGGCCGCACCGCTAACGCCAATGGCACCGACTACTTCACCATTTATTAAAATTGGTACGCCACCTTCCAGCATGTTATAACCAACTGTAACTAATGGCGTACGCCCTTCCTTGATTTTATTTTCAAAATTTCGCGTCGGCTGTTCGAACATAGCCGCTGTATGCGCTTTCTCGTAAGCTACCATAGCCGAGCCTGCAAAGGTCTTTTCGGGACGATCTAGGTAGAGAAGATTTCCCCCTCTATCAACGACAGCGATGGAAGGACCTCCGTGAGGAGCACTCACCCCGGTTGCGTATTTACGCGCCTCGGTCACAATCTGTTTTGCTGCTTCAAGTGTCAGTGACGGAGTATTTGTCACCTGGGCAAATGAAGAAAGAGGAGCAAAGAACGATACTATCAATATTATCTTTTTCATTTCAATTTTATTTAAAGGTTATTTGTCGTTCGTTAATCACATGGCAGGTTTGTCAAACTTTATCTTCTTCCCCGCATGTTTACTTTCCACTTCCGGCCAGTTGTTATCGGCTTTCACAACATTGTTTGGCAAATCTTTGTTAAAAAGATCATAAGCTTCCTGCGTGTGCTGGAGTATTAAACGACCATCAACCAGTTGAAAGATCTCCGGATTAACAGGTCTGACTCTTCCGAGACTCATGGCATATCCACAAAAACCACCATACTCAGGAAGATATTTCCTTGGATTGTCGCGAAACAGGTCGCGGTTGTCTGCCGTTGTGAAATTATACTTTGCACCATGAAACCATTCAGTGAATTTTGGATCGCCTTTAATGGCCTTCTCTTGTGTGTGATAAGCCACAACGTCAAATCCCTGGACAGCGAGACCGGATTCATCTATATTGATGAAGAAATGTTCGACCCCTTTGATCGGAATTTGCTTTCCTCCATTCTTTACAACAGCGGGCCAATACTTATACGCGTCAACTAAAAGACCATCCGGGTTTTCATTCCATAGGTTAGACGCTTTTTGGTTGTGCTGACAGATCAGCCGGTCAACTCCTTTTTCATCTTTCTGCACAACGCAGAAGTTAGGATCGATCGGTGACACATGACCTTGAGAGACAGCATAAGCACAAAAGCCGCCAAACTGGACTTCGTATTTTTGGGGCGTGGAATCAAAAGTTTTTTTATTCTCTTCTGATGTAAACCAGTAGACCAATCCGTTATAACTGGATTGAAACTCTTCACTTCCTTTTACAGCCATTTGTTCTGTGAAGTAAGCGACCGGATCGTAACCATCAATGACAACACCTTTTTCATCTACGTTGATCAGGTTTTGTTGTGCATTGAGTCTTGTAACCCCCAGCATTGAAAGTGCCAGGGCCAATACGTTAATTTTGTTGAGGTAAGTAAAGCGCATAAGAATTATTTTTGATTCAAAGTAACGTTAACGCGGGCGTCGGGTTTGTCACAGAAATTGCACGACTCATAAATGAATTGAGAATTTATTTTCAACAGCTGGATGAGTTTATATGTTTTGAACATCCATGTAGCTTGTTTAACGTTCAAAGATTCCAACAACATGTCCGTCGGGGTCGCGAATGTAAAACCCCCGACTATACGAATATTTATTTTCAGTGACGGAAACTATTGACGGTGATATAAATTGTACATCTGTTGCTTTTAGTTTTGCGAACAGCTGATCAAGTTCGTGGGTAACAAAGATCGTTTCCCAATGAAGCAAGTCATCGGCCCGGGAATTTTCCGGATATGGTCTTCCGTTTTTAGGCGTGAGGTATTCCAGGAATTCAACGCCTGGTCCACTGATCCCCTTGTTGCCGGTGATATGTAAGCTTGCCCCGAATACATTATTGAGATGTTCCTGTTCAACGCCAAAGTTGAAACTTTCGCCAGCGCGCGCGAGTCCAAGAAGATCATTGTAAAATTGCCGACTTTGTCGTGTAGCACTAATTCCGATTGCAGTATGATCTATGCCCAAAAAAATACTTTTGGTTTTTGAATGCCACTTTGGATTTCCCTTTCCTTCCGGAAAATAAATCAACTCTAGATTATGTCCATCCGGATCTTTGAAGTAAAAAGCTTTCACTCCGGCAGCTGCAGGGATTGTTTTCGGTAAAGTCTGGGGGCCAGTCGATACATGCGGTACATTATGTTCTCTTAAATATGAATATGCCGAATCCATGTCGCTTACAACAATGGCGATATGCTGAAACCACAGGTCATTACTTTTCGAATCCTCTGGTATGACCCGCCCCCCTGACGTTACGTAATCGGTCAGTTCGATTTCTTCCTCGCCCAATCTCAATCTGGCTTTTTTATATCGAATGCCAAACAAGCCTTTCAGATGTTCATAGGATTCTCCACTCACTTCAGTTTGGTCAATAACAGTAAAGGGAAGAACTTTAGTATAGAACGCCAGAGCACTCTCCATATCACTCACGGTAATACCGATCGCATCCACCCGATCAACCTTTTGCGCGAGAGTGATTTTCGCCGCCAGCAAAAAGATTATCGTCAACAGGTTCCTTTTCATCGTTTACACATTTAAAATTTATCTCTGGTGGTATTGGATTCGGCGCTAAGGTCATGTTGTATTTCCAACTCGCGCTCAAGAAAATAATTCAGCATTGTCCGAAGCACAGCAATGGCCGATAGCTTGCCAATCTCATCCCACGTGGGCGCCACAGCTGTTCTTAAGATGTCCGCAGCCAAAAGAAATTCAAGTGCAAGCGCGAGTTTTTTTCCGAGGTTCAATCGTATGACGAGATAATCAAGGCCATTTCCCTGAAACGAGCTTTTCAGATAAAGGAATGCTGATTTTGATATGGCATGAGCTATGATCAAAGCAGCTATTCCCTCCACCAGGCTTCCGAGAGAAAGCGCTATCAACTTGACGGTATACTCGATCCCTTCCATAGTCACAAGTCAAACAAAAAACCTGCTGTTAAGTCCACTTTATCAAAATGAAAAACATATTTCGATTCTACGAACAGTCGGGCCCATGGCATCGTCAACTCCAACCCTCCACCTGCGTTAAGTCCGGTAACCCAACGGTGCCGGGGATCTTCTGCATCCGGATGATTTGTGACCTTCGAAACATTCATACCCACCAGCGGATAAAGCCCGACGCTTTCATTTACATCAAATAAGTGATGAAAATTCAAATTGTATTCCACTTCCTTCCGCCTGATTACCTTTCCCGCTTCGTTTAGATCTCTCGTCAATAGTGCTGAAAAATCCGGACCGATGTAGAGATTGCCAGCCAGCCGGTAGGTTACACTCAAATTAATTCCAGGACTGTCAACATAACTGCAATAGGTAAGGCCACTCCCGACAACCCACCGTTGGGAAAATCCTTGCTGAAAAATCAATAGGATAAAAATCAAGAGTAGCAATCGCATGTCACATCCTTTGCAGTAAATGATCACCTACTCGCAGTGCGTTAGCCATGATCGTAAGAGATGGATTGAATGCGCCTGAGGAAACAAAAAAACTCGCATCGACCACATAGAGATTATCCAGATCATGTGCCTTGCAATTAATGTCCAGCACAGAACTTCTTTTGTCCTTTCCAAATCTCATAGTCCCCATCTGGTGTGACACGCCACTCACTCCCAGATCATACCCTACTTTCACATGATCTTTCAGTAGTGGATCGATTGTGCCCAATTCATATAATATTTTAGAAAGCTTACGCTTTATGCCATTATATGCTTCGCGATTATTCACCGCATATTCGGTCCTGATTGAACTATCTGATCGAAGCGTTACGCGATTGTCCGCATCCGGAAGGTCCTCAGCCGTAATCCAGAAATCGATAGAGTGCTGCGACAATTCTTCAAAGGATTTTCCCGGAAAATGGTCTTTGGCCAAATCGAGTAATGTGTCAGGATCATTCTTACCCATAAGCTGAATAGTCCCCAGTGGAAAAATTGAATCCTCAGCTCCATTATAAAAATCTGCGATGGCAAACGACTTCTGGAATTGCGCTGAATTAGGCTTCCGTGAAATCGCAATGACACATCCATTTTGGTGCAACATATAATTTCTCCCCACCTGGTCAGAACTGTTGGCTAAACCATTCGGATGGCGATGATTGGCGGAACGCAACATGATTGCAGCAGAATTGACCGCGCCGGCAGCGATGATTACGATATCACTTTCAAATTGAATCCGTTCTCCATCCCGTGTCACTTCGACCAGCGAAACTGATCGTCCGGACCTGTCCGTGATAAGTTTATCAACGTGGCAGCGTGTGACAAGCGTCACGTTGGGATGTTTCAAAGCTTCGTGCAACGCAACAACCTGCGCATCGGCTTTTGCCTCGGTGGGATCAGGGAAACCATCGAAGTTACTCAACTTTACCGGTGACGATCCCGTCTTGCCGTTCTCACCCAGCCTGACACCGATTGGCAGGGGAAATGGTTTATACCCCAATGATTTAATGCTGTCGTACAATTCCTGCATGCTGGCCTCATGCATCAACGGAGGATTAGGATAAGCAGCCGCTGTTGAAGGCTCTGTGGGATCGACACCTCGCTGTCCGTGAACACTATAAAGTTTCTCCGCTATTGTATAATATGGATCC
>DASUGQ010000352.1:0-5450 GCA_036273935.1 Cyclobacteriaceae bacterium
TCCTTTCCTTCGATGTACCTTGAAATGATCGGATCCATCGACCCATTCCCGTCAAAATCCTTCGCATAGATCGACACGGGTTTATTTTCAAAAGCCTGGAGGACGGAGTTCAGGCCTAGGTTGCCCACAATATAGTCAACATCACCGTCGGCGTCGAAGTCACCTTCAGCAATGCTATTCCACCAGCCGGTGTTTAGTTCTTTCATTTTCGTAAAATGTCCCTTATCATTCTTGAATATTGTTACGGGCATCCACTCTCCAACGATAATCAGATCTTTCCAACCGTCATTATCATAGTCAGTAAACAATGCCTGGGTCACCATACCTACAGAATCTATTCCGCTGCTGACAATGTTGGTATCGTCCTCAAATTTCCCTGCGCCATTGTTCCTCAAAATATAACTTCTCGGTGACGTTGGGTAGGACATCGGGACTACTCTCCCACCAACAAACAGGTCAAGATCGTTATCCTTATCAAAATCTGCCGCGATGACACAACTTCCGCTGCTCTCTATTTTGGGCAACGCGGTGTCATCCAAAACGAACCTGCCTCCGCCGTCATTTTTATATAGCCGGTCCTGGTAACGCAATGTATTTCGTCCGAACTCATTGCTTCCGCTTACGCAATACAGATCCAGATCTTCATCGCCATCTGCATCAAACAGGAGCACCCCCACATCCTCGGATTCTTTGACTGGCAGTGAGTCCATTGCAAATGTGCCCGAGTGCGTCTGATAAAAGATTTTCGCTGCCTGATGCGCAGGTCCACCGATAACAAAATCATCCAATCCGTCACCATTCACATCTCCAACGGCAAGACGAGGTCCCTGTTGTGAAAATTTGTGTGGTAAGGTAGGCTGACCGTATTTATAATCGGCATATTCAGCTTCTTGCTGTACTATTGAAGGAAAGTCTTTATCTTCAACCAAAAAGGTCGGACGTTGTTTGTCCGTGTAATGCCATGGCATTGCCTCGCTATAGGATGCGGTAACGACCGAATTTACGGATAGGTTATGCATTACCTGAGCCCTTCCCCCCGGCCAAAGTACCCTCAATGAATCTACAACACCTGCTGATCCCAGTCCGAAATGCATAACCGGGTCGACGCTGGAAAGATAACCGCGTTGGAGTTCCTGTTCGCCATAACGAACTTCGTTGTTTGCGTACACCCACACCTTGGTACCAATGCCCTGTGGATTCCCTGATGCCCCGTTGAACCGGACCTGAATAAAGTTAGCACTCTCCCGCTGTTTCGGATTCAGCGTATTCTCATACAAGTGTGCCACTCCATTAAGGTTATTAACGACAAGATCAAGATCACCGTCGTTATCCAGATCAGCGTACGCCGCTCCATTGGAATAAGTTGGTTTTGTGAGGCCCCATGAATTGGCAACATTCTCAAATTGGAAGTTCCCCTTGTTATGAAAAAGGAAATTGGGTTTGAATACGCCACCTAACTCTTGTATAGCTTTTGTGGCGTTCTCCCGTTTCAATTCGTCCGTTCCGAAGCGCGACGCGTCCTTGCTATACGTCACGAAGTCGAGGTCAGTAATGTCTTTAGGGTAACCATTTGTTATAAGGATGTCACGCAGGCCATCGTTGTCAAAATCTGCAAGTAATGCAGACCAACTCCAGTCTGTCGCGTATATTCCACTCATGTAACCAATATCACTGAAAGTGTTGTTGCCATTGTTTCGCTGAAGCACATTCCTGATGTACTGAGGCTGATATTTCATCTGAAGGCTTTTTATAAACCGATCATATCCTATTCCGGAGAACATCGTCTTTTGTCTCAGGTTATCGTCGGGCATCATGTCCACGACAACGACGTCGTTCAATCCGTCATTGTTCAGGTCGGCCATGTCGGCGCCCATTCCGTTGAACTCCTGGTGATTCATGTAGCTGGCTATTTCATTTCGAAAGGTTCCATCCTTTTGATTAATGTAAAGATGGTCGCTTGACAAAAAATCATTCGCACAATAAATGTCAGGCCATCCGTCATTATTAAAGTCATTAGCTATGATACCCAATCCCCAACCTTCAGCTACAATACCGGCCTCTGCCGACACATCTGTGAAGTGTATGGTTCCATCTGGTGAGGTGTCATGCCTGTACAATCGATCTAAGCTCTTACCCTTTCCATCATAATGCTGGCCTGTAGGAGAATTCCTTGAATAATTTTCAAGGGCGTTATTCAATAGATACGTATCAAGGTCACCGTCCAAATCGTAATCAAAAAATACCGCCTGTGTTGAATAGCTTGAATCGGCAAGGCCTAACCTTTCAGCGAGATTTTCAAAATACGGAACTCCATTTTCATCTATTCCTTTTTGGATAAAGAAAATATTGGGTACACTTTTATTCTTGTCCGGATGAATCGTAGAAATATAAATATCCATCAACCCATCCCGGTTAATATCCACAATGGAGACACCTGTACACCAAAGGTGTGTTTTAACTCCGGCAGCATCGGATACGTCTTCAAAAGTGAAATTGCCCTTATTGAGATAAAGAGCAGAACTATTGATGTTCCCTGCAAAGAAGATATCAGTAAGGCCATCGTTGTTAAAATCTGCGGCACCTACACCGGCACCATTATACAGGTATTCAAATTTCATGGCATTCAATGTATCATTCTCCACTAACTCATTTGAAAAGTGTATACCTGAATCATCCGGATCTACCAATTGAAACAGTGTACGATCCTGCCGGCATCCATTCAATAAAAATACCAGGGCGATTACGGCGATTGGTACGAAGATTTTCATTTATAAAAACATGTTTCCAGAAAATAAGCAATCCCGGAAGTGAACCTTCCGGGATTACCAAATTAGATAGATCCTATGTTAAATTAATTACCATTACTGTATCCAGGGTTTTGATCAGCTGAGGTAAGGACCTGATTAGTGTTGAATTCGTCTTGCGGAATTGGGAGAAACTCATATTTGCCTGTCTGGAAATAGCTAATAGGGTCAGTGCCCGTGATCTTTCCATTTGCTCTCCAACGAAGAATATCAATATTTCTGATCTCCTCTCCGGCAAACTCGATGAATCTTTCGTGCTGAATGGCCTTAAAGATCTGGTCCTTGTTCGACACCGGGTATCCGGCACCATCCATCGCTGCAGTCCCGTAATCTGGCATGCTCACGCTACCCCGGTTTCTAATCTGGTTAAGGTAGTCGATCGCATTTGCTGCTGACCCTACTTCATTCTCGCATTCTGCAAGCAGCAACAACACGTCGGCGTATCTCCAGAGTCTGTAGTTAATACCAACGTTTACATTGAACCCACCTGGATCGGCCTTATACATTATTGAATACTTTTTCCATCTGATCTTCTCCTGGTTTCCCTCGTAGAGTGTCGTGCCATCACCAGCAATGTTAAAGCTTGTCGTGCCATCGCCACCAGTGGTCACCAGTGTCTTACTTCCATCGGCGAAAGCGTCTCCCGGAAACCAGAAAGAATCAGTAAGTCTCGGATCACCATCTTCATATTCAGCTATTAGCTTGTCCGATGGAATCAGGTTAGCCCAGCCCACTGCAGAATATTCCTGGGAGCGAACCCAACTGTCATTTCCGGCACCGTTAGCAGATGCATCCCAGCCATAGCCCGTATCCAAGAAACCAACCTCAAAGATTGACTCGGTGTTATATTCTGTCTCGTCCTTGAAATTGTCGAAGTAGTTGGAAACGAGGCTGTAGATACCAAGGTTCTTTACTCCTTCAAGAGCTGTTTTCGCTGATGCGTAGTCTCCTTTGCAAAGGTAAAGCTTCCCTGCTAAGGTAAGTGCGGCACCTTTCGTTGCGCGTCCTAAGTCAGAAGTTGGGTATTCGGCAGGCAAAACCTGGGCTGCGGCATTTGCGTCTGCAAGCGCAAAATCAAATGTTTCAGCTTGACTTGACCTTGGCTTGGCATCAGCGAAAGATGCTGCAGGAGTGTCATAAAGAGGAACACCGCCCCACAAATTACCCAAGGTATAATAAGCAAAGCCTCTTAGGAACGTAGCTTCGGCAATATACCTGTCTAATAAAGGATCACTTACTGTCTCTTTTAATGCCGTTCCATTTGCGATAACAAAATTGGCCCTGGTAACGATGGTGAATAAACCTTTCCAGACATCAGTCATCACTGCATTTGTATAGGTGTGAGATCCATTCAGCAACTGAGCTCTTGGAACCTCCAATTGCCCGCCACCCGCTTTCATTTCATCTCCCCTTAGATCATGAACAAAGAAGTATTCTCTTCCTACCATTTGGTTTCCTTGCAACACCGCATAGATCGCATTTACCGAAGTCCCAATCTGATCTAATGTAGTATAGAAAGCATCATTCGTTATCTGATTCGGGTTCTTGGTGTCTAACAAATCCTCATTGCATGAAGTGATTATCGACACTAAAGCAATGGTTAATAATAAAACCTTTTTCATATTAATATGGGTTTAAAATCCTAATTGCACACCACCTATGAACGTTCTTGGCTGTGGGAACTGCCCATAGTCAATACCATTAACTAAGAAGCGGTTGTTGTCACCAAAGTTGTTGATGTTTCGATTACCCACTTCCGGATCGTAGCCTTTGTAATTCGTTACAGTCAGTAAATTTTGAGCTGTGAAGTAAATCCTGAATCTCTTGACAGTTCCGTTAGTGAAACTTAAAAGCGAAGCGGGAAACGAATAACCAATATTCAGATTCTTGATGCGAAGGTAAGAACCGTTCTCCAGGAATCGATCGCTAGGTCTGGCGTTCGCATTTGGATCACCGCTTACGGCTCTTGGTACATTTGTGTCGGTATTACTGGGCGTCCAGGCATCCATTACTTCAGTACCCGAATTGAATAACCTTTGCATACCTTCTGTTATTACCCTGGTACCATTGTAGATTTTGTTACCACTGACGCCTTGAATGAACATCGTGACATCAAAGCCCTTGAACGTTGCTGACAGGTTCAAGCCATAACTAACTTTTGGCAGGAAGCTTCCCATATCCTTCATTTTGCCTGTAAACCGGATATCTCCAGGGCGAGTATATTTACCGGAGTTAGCAGGATCTTGCCACTTGACCATATCTACAGTACCATCTGGATTTAACGGAAGGACTAGTCCTTCTTGCGTTGGTTTACCTTCACCGTTGACAATCTCCCCCTCATTCTGGAATATCCCATCCGTTTCAGAAAGGTAAAAGTGCTGGATGCTGGATCCGGCGATGGTTCTGGTAATGTTACCTGCGCCATAATCCTGGTTACCCCCAGCGAAATAGGCAGTATTTTCAGTATAAAGTTTACTGATCTCATTTGTGATGAAAGCAGCATTGCCGGAAACATTAAAAGTGAAATTGTTTCCCACCTTGGAGTAACCGGCTGTTAATTCAACTCCCGAGTTTCTCATTTTAGCGGCGTTCAAGTCGGTCGGATTGGCCTGCCCCATTAATGAGTAAGCAGGCTGCGTGCCCAAA
>DASUGQ010000353.1:0-7688 GCA_036273935.1 Cyclobacteriaceae bacterium
TAATGTGAGCCAAACCTGTTTGTCTGAATAAGCTAACCTCATCCGACGTGCCTCCGATCAAAACATAATAACCATTTAACGATCCTGACAAATCCGCCTGATCCGAGGTCAGGTAAATTCGGGTATAGTTACTACCCGATGGATTGAAATCCATCGCACTGAGGAACTCCCAGGAAGCATTATTAATCGCCGTGCTACTGACGGAAAGGAAAGACTGCGCCGCTTCAGCGGGAGCCCGGAGTTGAAGACGTCCCGAAGCTACAACGAACCTTGGGGTACTGCCGACCCATTCAGGATCGGAAACAAAATCACCATCAGAAAAGTCGTCAGAAAATTGAGCGAAGGCTGGACGAAGTACAAGGGGTGTCGAACTAACAATAGTTATGACGAGCGCCCAAAGAAATTTAGTCATAAGTTTGGTCTTTATTTTTTTGGGCTCTTTCAAAAATAGTATTTTTGTGGTTCTAAAAAATAATATCGCTATGAAACTTGCAGTTGTAGGCGCCACCGGACTTGTGGGCCAGGAAATCCTCAAAGTATTGGAGGAAAGAAATTTCCCGTTTGAAGAACTCTATTTGGTCGCATCTGCCAAATCGGTCGGCAACAAGCTCAAGTTTAAGGGTAAGGAGTATGCAATCATAAGCATGGAGGAGGCTGTTAAGCAAGCGCCTGACATAGCAATATTCTCCGCTGGCGGAGGAACGTCATTGGAGTGGGCTCCCAAATTTGCTGAGGTAGGTACAATCGTGATTGACAATTCTTCAGCATGGCGGATGGATTCATCTAAAAAGCTAGTGGTTCCGGAAATCAATGGTCACGTATTGAGCATCGATGACAGGATTATCGCAAACCCAAATTGTTCGACGATCCAGATGGTTTTGGCTCTTGCTCCTCTTCATGTTAAGTACAAAATCAAAAGGATCGTGGTGTCAACTTACCAGTCTGTCACAGGCACGGGTAAAGATGCTGTTCAGCAAATGATGAATGAACGTGCGGGAATTAATGGCCCAAAAGTATACCCGCATCCAATCGATATGAATGCATTACCTCATATCGACGTCTTCCTCGACAACGGATACACTAAAGAGGAGATGAAGATGGTAAATGAAACACGCAAAATTCTTGGTGACCAGTCGATCGGAGTTACTTCAACGACTGTAAGGATACCGGCCGTTGGTGGTCATTCGGAGGCGGTAAATGTGGAGTTCTATCGCGACTATGATCTGGATGAGGTAAGACAAATCCTCTCAGAGACACCAGGCGTGATCGTTCAGGATGATCCGAAGAATAATGTTTATCCAATGCCGATAAACTCAAAAGGAAAGGATGAGGTGTTCGTCGGTAGGTTGCGCAGGGATGAGTCACAACCAAATACACTTAACATGTGGATTGTTTCCGACAATTTGAGAAAGGGAGCGGCAACAAACGCGGTTCAGATTGCCGAATTCATGTTGGAAAAGAGTCTGGTTTATTAGTCTGAATATTGATTATTAAATGAAAAGGCTGAGTTTACAAGCTCAGCCTTTTTGCTTATTGTCTTGAACAATTGCCATAGCCGCGACATAGGCGGTTGTCCATGCACTCTGAAAATTGAACCCTCCTGTCTCGCCATCAATATTCAAAACTTCGCCAGCGAAAAAAAGATTGTTCACTTTCTTACTCTCCATCCTGTCAAGGTCGATGTCATTCAGATCAACTCCTCCACACGTAACAAATTCTTCCTTGAAAGTTGTTTTTCCATCTACCTGAAAAGGGCAGCGAATAAGACACTCCAGCAACTTGTTGAGATTACGATGTGGAAGTTCAGCCCAAACTTTGTCCTCAGGCATTTCCGCCAACTCGCATAGTCGTTGCCACAACCGTTGAGGTAAGGCGTATAGTGGATTTATTACAACCCTCTGTTTGCGATATTTGTTTTTATATTCATTTAAATGCCGCCGTGTGTTCTCTTCATTTACTTTTCCAATCCAACTAACGAGCGCAGTGAATTTGTAATTTATCTCGTAAAGATACTCTGCAGCCCATGCTGACAATTTAATCACAGCAGGTCCGCTAAGTCCCCAATGGGTAATAAGCAATGGGCCTTGTTGTGAATATTTGGTTCCGGCAATTTTTACTTCTGCATCAGGAGCAGAAATACCCATCAGGTCGCTGAATTTCTTTTGGTGATCATTAAATGTGAATAACGATGGTTTGGGAACTAAAATCGTGTGACCCAGCTCTTTCAACCAATAATATGTTTCAAGCCGGGGACTTCCACCTATGGCAACCACAACTTTCTCGGCCAGGTATGCCCCACCATCCTGAAGCAATACATTAAATTTCGATCCGAGCATTTCAATTCTTACGACAGCCGAATTGGTTTTTATTTGTATGTTGTGTCGGTGGGCCTCATTTATTAAGCAGTCAATAATAGTCTGAGAACTATTGCTGATCGGAAACATCCTTCCATCCGATTCGGTTTTAAGTTGTACTCCTTTTCTCGTGAACCATTCAACAACATTTGCCGCTTGATATCTTTTGAAGAGACTCTTCATAACTCTTTCCCCCCTTGGATAGTGATGGGCAAGCTCAATTGGATTAAAGCAATGATGAGTGACATTGCACCGCCCTCCACCGGAGATTTTAACTTTGGTAAGCAGCTTAGACGACTTCTCAAGAATTAACACTTCATAATTTGATTTTTTCTCCGCCACCTGAAGAGCCGTATAGAAACCGGCAGCGCCTCCCCCGATTATAATCAAATCATAATTATTGCTATTCTTCATTTACTTAAAGGATGAAAAGTTAAGTTACTTTTGCTTTGGTTATAAGTCGTAATATGGAATGGTTGCAAAAGTATTGGATTTTTGGTTTAGGGTTTGCCGCGCAATTCCTGTTTGCAATTAGACTTGTCACCCAGTGGATACAATCCGAACAGGAAGGTAAAGTGCTTTCTCCCGTAATTTTCTGGCAAGTAAGTCTCATCGCCGGGTTTATGTTCCTTGTCTACGGGATTTTTCGTGATGACGTCGTAATCATTGCTGGCCAAATTCCCTCAATAATCATTTACATCAGAAACCTTCAGCTCAAAAATGCCTGGAAAAAAATATCCATTTTGTTTCGATTTAGTGTGATCGTACTTCCATTTATAGCAGTGGCCTGGATCACATTTGGATCAACCCATGGCTGGCAGGATCTGGTCTCTAACAATGAATTTACTAACCCACTTTTAATTCTTGGGGGAATCGGTCAGGTCTTATTAAGTTTTAGGTTTGTGTATCAATGGTACTATTCTGAGAAAATGAAGGCATCTGTTCTTCCGTTGGGCTTTTGGATAATTAGTGTTGTTGGCTCTGCCTTAGTTATCATTTACGCGGTTTATCGACGCGACCCCGTCCTCTTTCTTGCCTCATGCCTTGGCTTGTTTATTTACTTTCGCAATATTCTTATCGAGAAAAGGTCGCCATCTGATGTCTTGTAGTTTTGGTTGCTATGATTGAAACACTTTTGTCACGAGAAGTTGAAGAATTTATTCGCTTGCATGAGTCAGACGATCCCCAGAAATTATTGCTGAAATTTCGAAATGTTGGTGGCGTTCCAATTAAGAATGTAGTGGATCAAATTGTGGGCAGGAAAAAAGCAAAAGAAAAATTTCCTTCTCTTTACGACAATGCCCGGATCATTTATCCTCATACTGTTAATTTAGAACAGGCGTCTTCTGAAAAAACCGCCGAATTCAAAACAGCGATCATTAAATCGCTCAACCTTAATGATTACCGCCTTGCCGTTGATCTGACAGGTGGTTTCGGAATAGATACTTTTCTTTTTGGAAAAAGTTTTGAACACGTATTCTATGTAGAGCCTGATGTGGCTTTGTCCCAAATAGTAAAACACAATCATGCCCAATTGGGTCAAACAAATATCTCATATTACGAAACGACTGCAGAAGAATTCCTGCGCAAAGAAGACTCGTATTTTGATTTGGTTTACATTGATCCCTCCAGGAGAAAATCAGATGCAAGAAAAGTTTTTCGATTCAGTGACTGTGAACCTGACATTACAAAATTAACGAACCTCATCTTTGACCGGTCCGATAACCTTGTAATTAAAGCCTCGCCTCTTCTTGACATCCAGCAGGGAATTAAAGAATTGAAATTTGTTAAACATGTTTATGTCGTTTCCCTGAACAATGAATGCAAAGAGTTGCTTTTTGTATGCCAAAAAAATTTTAATGATGAAGCAATGATCGAAGCGGTAAACATCGAAAAGGAACAAGTCGAATCATTTCGCTTTCACATCTCAAACGAGAAGATACTGACATCCGTCTTGAATGAACCTTTGACTTACTTGTATGAACCGAATACATCGATTCTGAAAGCCGGCGCTTTCAAGTCAATTGCCGCCGGCTTTGGCTTGATGAAATTACATCCCAACACGCATCTTTATACATCGGAGGATATGATAAGTTCTTTTCCCGGAAAGATTTTTAAAATCAAAACATACACCAAAGCAGATCAGAAAATACTGAAGAAATACCTGCCCGAAATGAAGGCAAATATCTCACTTCGTAATTACCCCATGACAGTCGCTGAATTGAAAAAGAAAGCCAACGTCATTGAAGGCGGAGAAAAATACCTGATCGGATTCTCGGGAATGAAAAAAAAATATCTCGTTATTGCCGATCGAATATCTTAAAGGTGTTTTAAAATCTCCTCGATAGGAGTTTCCCCATCCAGATGCTTTACCAGTTTGCGGTCTGAATAGATAAACATGGATGGCGCGGAGATAGGTCCAACAGAATTTAGAATTTCATCCAAGGTTGCCTGAGCAAAATAAATATTGGTTTTATCGGACAGAAGGTAGGTGTTGGCAAATTGATTTATCGCGTTGAAGTCTTCTGTTGTTGTAAAATAAATTTTGTACCTGGCAAACGCGTTCAGGTGTTCGCTGATTGCCTTGGCTTCACGCTGACAATGATCGCAGTCGGGTTGAAAAAAAATTAAAATAATCTGCCCTTCAAGATCCTTCGCTGAAATTTTAGAGTGGTCCGGGAAAGTCAAGATGATTTGGGGAAGGTCATTTGTTTTGGTCTGTGCCGGCTGATTCGGATTTTTTGCATCTTTTACGCCACATGCCGAAACGCTGACAGCCAGCAGAAAAATCGATATTAAAACTTCTTTCACGGAAACCAGGTTTTCTTCAAATCAATTCTAACAAAAAGTACAAGATGATACTAACAATGGCAATACTTCCATACAAACGAATTACCATCTTTCTATTCTGTGTATCCCTCCACCACAACACGATCCAGGGCTTGTAAAATCCAATTGACAGCAACAGGCACGCTAGAATGGCCGTTAGCTTTAAGATAAAACGTACGAGTTCCACAAAATAAAAATTAACCGGAATCTTAATCCCGCACGAAGATAACCTTTTATCTTTGCAGGCTCAATGAGCGACTAGTTTGAGGGCGAAAGATTTTCTGAGTATCTACACTGCGGATGGTTTTGTAAAGACCGTGGCCGCGGGGGTTAACACGTCAAAATCTGTCTCGATCAAGGGCCTGACCGGTAGCATGGATGCCGTCATTGTCGGCTCATGCTTTTCGTTGCACCCAAGGGACTATATTATTGTCTTGCAGGATGCAGAGGAAGCGTCCTATTTTCAAAACGATTTACAAAATCTTATTGGGAACGAAATACTTGTATTTCCCATGTCATACAAAAGGCCCTATGAGTATGATGAAGTTGAGAATGCAAACATACTCATGCGGGCCGAAGTGCTTAACCATCTTTCGACCAAGAAAAGTCCTTCAATAATTGTTACCTACCCAGAAGCACTCAGCGAAAAGGTAATTAGTAAGAAGTCCCTTGCATCCAATACATTCATCATAAAAAAAGGTGAAAAGCTTGATTTGAATTTTCTCGAAGAGTTTCTGCATTCTTACGATTTTGAGAAGACCGATTTCGTTTATGAAGCAGGGCAATTTGCGGTGCGTGGCGGCATCATTGATGTCTTTTCATTCGCTTATGAATTTCCTTATCGCATTGAACTTTTTGGAAATGAAGTTGATGGGATTCGCTCGTTTGACCCGGGTTCTCAAATATCTGTTGAAGAGCACGAACACGTTAGCGTTATTCCGAACATTCAAACAAAACTTCTTCAGGAGGAGCGACAGTCCCTGCTTGAGTTTACCGGAGGGAAGTCTGTATTATGGTTCAAGGACTACGAATTGACTTGCGACCTCATTCAAAAGAGTTATGAGAAAGTTGAAATAGCGTTTTCCAAAATATTAAAGGAGAGCGGGGCGCAGGTAATCTCTTCACCAAATAAATTGTTTATTGACCGTCATGTATTCGAGTCATCCGGTTCCAGGTTTTCTCTGGTCGAATTTGGTAACCGTTTTTCTTTTCATGAGCAGACTACCTTTGAATTTCAATCCTCGGCGCAACCATCCTTCAACAAAAATTTTGAATTGTTGGCAAACGATCTGTACGAAAACCAGCTCAGGGGATTTAGCAACTTCGTTGCATCTGACCTGCCAAAACAATTAGAAAGGTTACGAGGAATCTTCGGGGAGATCAGCACGCCACTGGAATTTCAGTCATTAGAAGTTTCTCTTCGTCAGGGATTTATTGATAGGTCGCTCAAAATTACCTGCTATACAGATCATCAAATCTTCGAGCGTTATCATCGTTATCGGGCCAAGGAAAAGTTCAGCAAGTCAAAAGCCCTAACGCTTCGTGAGCTTCAGACGCTTCAGCCAGGTGATTTCGTTACCCATATCGACTATGGAATTGCAAAGTTCGCAGGACTTGAAAAGAAGGAAGTGAGTGGCCATGATCAAGAAGCCATCCGCCTTGTCTTCAAAGATGACGATATGCTATACGTTAGTATCCACTCGCTGCACAAAATTTCAAAATATACAGGGAAGGAGGGAACGCCTCCGGCGATTAGCAAGCTTGGTTCCCAGGAATGGGAGATCAAGAAATCCAAAATCAAAAAGCGTGTTAAGGACATCGCAAAAGAACTGATTGAATTATATGCAAAACGAAAGTCTGCTCCGGGATATGCATTTTCATCTGACAGTTACCTGCAAGCTGAACTGGAAACCTCGTTTATGTACGAGGATACACCTGATCAGGCAAAGGCGACAGAAAATGTTAAGCAAGACATGGAGGCGCCCCATCCAATGGATCGGCTGGTTTGTGGAGATGTTGGATTTGGAAAGACGGAAGTTGCAATCCGGGCGGCCTTTAAAGCAGTGGCAAATGGAAAACAGGTAGCCATTCTGGTTCCAACGACCATTCTCGCGATGCAGCACT
Organism: Cyclobacteriaceae bacterium; assembly: GCA_036273935.1. Taxonomy (GTDB): domain Bacteria; phylum Bacteroidota; class Bacteroidia; order Cytophagales; family Cyclobacteriaceae; genus ZC4RG29. The sequence continues at coordinate 7,308 of DASUGQ010000353.1, forward strand.
TTCGCACATTCAGTGAACGGCTGTCAAATTTTTCCGTTGCGATAGACTACATCTCCCGTTTCAAAACAACAAAGGAAATTAAAGGCATCATTGAAAAAGTTAAGGATGGAAAAATTGATATTTTGATTGGCACTCATCGCATCATCAGTAAGGACATTGAATTCAAAGAACTTGGTTTATTAATTGTCGATGAAGAGCAGAAATTCGGCGTTAAAGCTAAGGATCGGCTTAAGGAATTAAAGTTGAATGTTGACGTTCTTACACTGACGGCTACGCCAATTCCGCGTACCTTGCATTTCTCACTAATGGGCGCGCGTGACCTCAGCATCATTGCGACACCTCCTCCCAACCGACAGCCAGTTACAACGGAGCTTCACACCT
>DASUGQ010000354.1:0-13342 GCA_036273935.1 Cyclobacteriaceae bacterium
CAGTATTTTCCCTCCTCGTATTTTCTCAGGAACCAAATGATACCCGTAACAAAGTTTATCGGTGATTCGACAAAGAAATCTCCCTGCTTCTTGATCCATTCGCGGTTGAGTCCAAGCATAATCGTCCGGGAAGACTCGGTGGCATCGGTTATGTCATCCATCGTCGTCGGGTCCAACGGGTTGCAACGGTGGGACCGGGAGAGATCTTCGAAATTGATCACGTAAAACTTTGGTGCAACCGGATAGCGGGTTGTATTTCTCAGCAGCGTGTTATAAGCAATCCGTGTGAGGTCGTCGTATTTGAAATCGTAGATGAACATGGTGAAGCCTTTCGCTATATGCTGGGTGATGATGTGCCTTACCACGAAGTAAGATTTACCAGCCCCTGGGGTGCCAATCACCAAGAGGGACCTGAACGGGTTGATCACGTTGATCCAACTTCTTCTTTTCTTGCCTTTCAGGTTGTAGGCTGCCGGCAGGTTGATCGAAAATTCATTTTCCAACAAGCGCTCTTCCTGCGGAAAGGACTCGTTGAGTTTGTTAAAGATATCTTTCCTAAGACGAACCTTGATTAACTTTGACAACCAGGTTCCCCCCGTAAGGATCAGGATGTACCCAATGGAGGTCAGTCCTATGTAGAATGCTATCAAGGCGAGGATGCCAAAGGGGGCGAGGAGAATGAAGTCACACAAAAAGAATATCAGCGCACCGTATATAATATAGAGTGTCGCCTTCCTAAAGCTCATTTTTTCGTCCTTTTTGCCTTTAGCGCCGATCAGGGAGATAGCCAGGAGCCCGAAAACAACGAGTTTGGAATGGAGAACGCTTTGGAACAGGCCCGTGTTGAACAGGACCTTCGTGATGCGGTCCGCAAATTCCGAGGTCAAGCCCCAGATCTGAAAGGCTTCATGCACGAAGAAATAGAAATGAAACAACAGGATCACGATGCTCATCAGCCTGATGAAATCGATGATCTTCCGCAATGCCTGTTCGTTTTCGCCTGTGTGCGCCATAGTTCCAGATTAAAGTGACCTGCCTTTCTTTTTGCGTTTCTTCCTGCGCCTTTTTCTTGTGGCGGCATCCGGGGACGAGTAATCAAAAGCCTCTGCGTTGGTCAGATCAACTACAAGCGACTCCAAGCCCGGATCAAGCTGCGTTTGAGATTCATTTTCGCGGGAAGCATCAAACCATTCCCCTGCTTTCGCTGAAGCTCTGTCAGGCAAGCCGGCTTCCCGAGCATGTGGATCAAGTTTAGTGAGCCTGTCCACAATTGACTTTGCGCTGTAAGCTTTCCCCAAATCACTGCCATTGAATACAACTTTGGTTTTATTATCCACGAAAGTGATCCCATAGATACGCCCCTCGTCATTCTGGCGGAAAAGCACATGGATGTGTTCCTCCTGCAACGCCTTCACAAACGCTGACCTGGTCATCACCTTCTTATCTTTGAAAGCATGGTCAACGCCAACCTTCAATCGCTCTTTATAAGGTACGCGCAACACTTCATTCAATCTGAACTGCTTCTCCAGTTGATCAAGCGTAGGCTTGCCGTAAATTGAGCTTGCCTTGACCGGAATTCCCACCTTCTTTCCATGGTCATCCGTAATGCAGTACTGCAGACCTTTCTTTTTGAAAATTGTGGAGCCCTCCTTTCCCCGGTCCGCCAGCACATTGAACTGGCTTAACACCACATTCAATTCCGGCAGGGAGGTGTATTTGTAAAACCTTGTGACATACCGGACGATGTTCGTGATACTCCGTTTGGTTTCCAACTTGCCATATACTGCCTTGTCGATTTTGTGGATGGGCAGTTCATTCTGATTCTTTCTGCCTTCAGCCTGAACCAATCCAAAAATGTTTTCAATTTCCTTCCGCGCCTTTTCCGATTGATTCCTTCCGATGTTATGAATGTCGATTCGTTTGCCGTTGCTTTTAATATTGCTCGTAGCGATGTGGATGTGCGGATGAGCCGCATCAAAGTGCTGGTAGACCAGATAAGGCTGATCTCCAAAACCGATCCTGTCCATGTAGGCGGTAGTGATCTCTTTCAGTTTTTCCACCGACAGATTTTCAGACGCGTGAAAATTAAGCGAGATGTGAATTGCATTCGTCTTAGTCCTGGGATTGAGTATTGTCAGTTTTCTGAAGCCGTTGACCTTATCAGAAAATGATAATTTTTCAGGCTCGCATCCAAACCTGCTTGCCATGATGCATTTGGCAAGGCCTTGCCTGACCTTGTTTTCGTTGTAGTTCAGAATGCCCCGTATGTTTTTTCCACTTGTCACTTTTGCAACCATTTTTTTGCTATCGCGCCAATTATTTTCAGCAGTTCATCGACCTTATCCCCGACCCTTGCGTACTGTTCGGCCACCTTCAGCGCCTGAATCGCCTTTTGATTAAGCGCTTCTGTTGAATTGAAATAGCGAGTCATCTGGTTGATGTTGATGCCGATGGCATTCAACTCCTTACGGATAAGCGCCAGTTGCTCCACTGTTGCGTCCATTGTGGTATCCCTGTAAGTGCAAAGTATCTTTTCTTTTGAGAGAATGCGTCTTGCCACTTCGCCAATTGAATGACAGTCACCATTGCCCACGAAAGCATTCAACCGGTTGTAGACCGCCTCGGTCACCCTGGTCCTGATGGAACATGTGAAAAGGGCAGACTGATCTTTGGCTTTCTTTCGTGACATATCAGAATTCTTGAGTTTCAGGAAAGCCGAGTTCCGAGGCCTTTCCCCCCTCCGAGCGATTCATTGAGTGAGGAGCAAGATTATTTTTGGGGACAAAAATACATCTTGCTGATACTGCAAAGCGAGTATCGATTTTGGTCATGCTGATCAGATTCATTGGGAAGATGATTCAAGGTTATGCTTTGAATTAGGGTGGTCAGGTATCCTGTTCGACTGCTTGCGGCTCTCCAGCATTTCCCGGATGTCTTCGTAGTCATAATAAATTGCCCCACCTATTTTCGTGAAGGGAAGGGTGCCGTTTACCCGCAGATTTTGTAAAGTACCTGGAGAGACGTTCAGCAATTTTCTCACTTCCGGAGATTTCATCCATCGTCGGACGGGCCCGGCGTCTTTTTGTGCGAGCAGTTTTTGGATTTCTTCCAGTAGCTCCTGCTTGAAATTCCGGAGGTCTTCAGGCGTTATGATTGATGATGCCATAGTCGTTTTGAATTGATCATGGTGCAAAGCAAGTGATCACCTCGCCGCTAGAACAGTAACAGGGGTAACAGTACCCCTGACAAGTTCTTCATTCTCAACCAGAAAGAATTTTTAATTCATTGTGGCGTCAGTCATTTGACAACAATCATTGATGGATCTTTGACCTGGAGTTAAGGCATCAACAAGCCGGATGGAGAGACCAATGTTTATCACCGCCCCCTCACAAAGAATAATTGGTCAGAAGTGGAAATCATCGATTTAAAAATTATCCTCAAATACTATTTGTTCATTACCGTCTTCAAGTTTAGCATAGTCGATCGACCCGGTGCCGTCGAAAATATAAATTAGCCCTACGATCTTCCCCATATCTTCTTTGTATGATTCCTGGTAGATCAGCTTACTATTAAGATGGATCGCGGCACTGCGGCCTTGAGAACTCACTTTCAATTCCTGCCAGTCGTAGACATCGCATCCAAGTGCCGCCAAGTCATTGTTTGCGCCCTCCTTTTCAATTTCCCCCAATTTATAGGCTGCATATTTTTCGCAACCTCTTTCCACCAATGACACGCTGAAAATATGAACTTCGGTTACAATGATGAGGTCCATCCAGGAACAAAGCTGATTCAGTAACCTGTCAACTTTCATGCGGGTAGAGAAACTGAAATCATCTGAATGCACATCAAAGACCTGACTATTTGTTACTCTAGTCCAAAATCTTTTAGAAAAATCTATGTGTCGATGTGACAATGCAGCGCTATCCAGCCTCAACGCACCATTCATAATAAATTTTTCATCTTTGAAATCAACAGGTAATTGATCGTCGCTGTAATAAATGTGAGGCTCCCAACCATCACTGACGATATGTATAGGTCGCATTGCAATGATTGAGTCGTTAGCCATTAGCCGTGCCCTGTGAAATCCGGATTCATAATATATACAAGAGATTGCATTACCAACCTTTTGGTCTATCCCAATTCTGTAGTTCCTATTCCAAGATTGCTGAATGAAAATCGTGTCGGCGGTCACATTAGATACATCATATTTAAAAATCACGGTATTGGGAATTCCTGCGGTAACAGTCTTTGAAGCTTCAAAAAAAACAGGCCCGACAATCCTCACTGGTGTAGTAAACTTCTTATCTGTTCCCGAATACTTCTCATCGGAGAAAACGCCAGACAGCGATACCCAGATGGCAATGATGCCGGTTAAAGCGGATATCGCAATGACTGTCGCCCACTTCACTACTGAACTTACGTGCTTTTGATTTGCCTGTTTAAAACTCAGCCAGTCCTTGTGATCAAGCACCACAGCCAACGCGTCAAGCGTGGCCATTTGAGGACTTTGTTTATAGTTATCCTTCCAAAGTCTTTTCAATGTGGAGAGGCTGATGACGACTCCTGTCCGCTCTTTAATATAAGCGGACAAACGTTCAAGATCCCTTTGGGTGTAGCGACTTCCATTGCCAAAGGAGCATTTACGTTCAATTTGTTTTTTACAAATGCGAATGAATTGTTGCTCAGATCCGGGCATGCAGAAATTTAGCAATTAAATCACATCTGGACTCACTTTGACCTGATTTTGGCCGTCGGCGTACTTGACTACCGGTAATGCGATGCATAGCATTGCAAAAAAAAATCATGAAGCTAATAACACTTTTAACATTTGTTTTCGGACCGGCCTGTCTCTACAATTTGAATGCGCAGATAAAGATTGAAGCGACACCTGAAAAATGGAATGCCGTCAATGGAGAGGCAACGTTTGATAATGGCATCATTCACGTGGTTAACACTTCGCAAAAAACTGCCTTAATTTGGTTCAAGAACTCCAATTTTGAAATCGGGTCCATAGAATTGGACATTAAAGGGAAAGACGTTACAGGGCAAAGCTTTGTGGGAATTGCTTTCCATGGCGTGAACAACGATCACTATGATGGTGTCTATTTCCGGCCGTTCAATTTTAGAAATTCAGAACGGCAAGAACATTCCGTGCAATACATCAGTAGCCCTGAATATCATTGGGATGTGCTGCGAGAAAAGTACCCGGGAAAGTATGAGAATGATATACAACCCGCTCCTGATCCGAATGAATGGTTCCATGCTAAAATTGTAGTCGACTATCCGCATATAATAGTCTACGTAAATGGCGCCGAAGAACCTTCTTTGAAAGTGGAACAAATAAGCAAAAACAAGAGCGGAAAATGGGGGCTATGGGTTGACAGTGAAGATGGATGGTTTAAAAATGTCACATTAACGGCGACAAATTGAAATGCGACGATAAGGACATTGATAAATGAGTTTGTTTATTTTTAAACGCGTTCGTACAGAGGACTATGCAAAAAGAAATTCAAGTTGGTCTCTGCAGCAACAAAAAGCTAGTCGTTTCAGTCCTTTTCAGCTCAGCTTATGACAGTTTAGAAAATCGAAAGAAAAACCTTGTGACTGTTTTCTTTGATCAGGTATTACCAATCGAGGTCACCAGGTGTATAAACTAACGACCCTACGGTCCATGCACTCACGTTGCTCGCAACTTTAAAAAATAAGACAACTCCTATTCCTTGGACTGATTCTGGCAATAAGGCGCTCTCTGACGTTGACAGTAGTTCGCGCAATGAAGAACGAAATGTAGAACCGTTGACAACTGACATCAAATTTAATGCAGCAGAATTTGCTGAGTGAATGGCAATGGATACCGTAACCTATATTTTAACTGCATGTGTTAATTTTGTTACAAACAAAAATTGTGACGAGACAATGGCAGAATTGAAAACAAAACAAAATAACGCAAGCGTGATTGAATTTATCAACTCTTTTGCTGACAGCGAACAAAAACGCAAGGATAGTTTTGAGTTATTAAAACTAATGCAAGATCATACCGGTTATGAGCCAAAAATGTGGGGACCATCCATTATAGGATTCGGCAGTTATCATTACAAATCAGATAAAAGCCGTCAGGAAGGAGATTGGCCATTGGTAGGTTTTTCGCCACGAAAAGCGGCTATTTCACTCTATGTTTACACGGGAGCTAAAGAATATGAACATCTGCTAAAAGGTTTAGGGAAATTTAAGATGGGAAAGGCCTGTATATACATTAAGAAATTGTCTGACATCAATCAAGATGTTCTTAAAAAACTTATGAAAGAGACTATTGATTACTTACAGAAAAAGTATAGATAACAAATCAGGCACAAATATCATTAAGAAACAACGCCGCAACAGATCGACAAGAACAGTAATTTTGAAACCTCATTTATTGATGGGCCTGTAAGTTGCCTCCCGGCATTTGATAAGCAATCATCCCTGTTTTCAGGGATGATTTAAAAATATTCTCCATCCTCCCAGATCAAATTCAATGCTGCCCTGTTGACTTGACTCAGCTTTCAATTATATTGGTTAAAGAATTCCTTGCCCCACCAGATCCAATCTGATCGTCAGCCCACGAGGAGTCTTAAGTTTTAATCCTGTCGAATGAGGAGCCAATTCCGATTTTGAAAGCGTGTCATTATATAACCCTCTCTATATGCGAAACTCAGAAACTTCCGGTCCCTTAAAAGTAAATGCCATCGCCGGCACGTACGTTGTCACACTTGGTTTTGATTTGCCACAAGTGGAATGCGTCGGCCTCCTGGGATTTTCAATTCATCGCGCTGATCACATAGAAAATCAGTCCTATTTCCTCCAGGGCATGAAAGCGTTTGCTGAAACAGATCCCGGCTTTCCTCCAGGCTCATTGTATACCACGAGAGAACATCCGATCCAGGGGTTTCAATGGGCCGACTATTCCGCAAAGCCTGGTTACAAATACACGTATACGGTTACGGCACTCAAAGGAACGCCGCGGAATCTCATCCCCCACGCAAGCGCCAGTGTGGATGTAACAACGGAGTCTCCTGAAAATGGAGACCATGACGTTTACTTTAACAGAGGAGTCGCCGCCTCACAAGAGTATGTCAGAAGATTTGGTAACAAGCGGCCGGAAGAAGTGCAAAACAATGCAGCGTGGGACTGGTTGTCACGGGGGCTGTATGAGGCGCTTGTTGAATTTATCACCTCATGTGTTCCCGGAGAAAATTCCTTACGGATTGCGGCCTATGAATTCCATTATGACGAACTCCTGAAAGTAATTAAGGAAACAATTGATAAGGGAGTCGATATCCAGGCAATTTATGATGCACGCAAAAAATCACCTGGCGATACGAATACGAAAAAAGTAAAAAAATTTAAGCTGGTTCCATTCTGTACAAAACGGAAAAACGGGGTGTCTTATATTTCTCACAACAAGTTCATCGTCAAATTGGATAAAAATGAAAATGCGATTTCCGTCTGGACAGGGGGCACAAATTTTTCCGACGGCGGAATATTTGGCCATTCCAATGTCGCCCATGTTGTGGAAGATCCTGTCGTGGCTGACAACTTTCTGAAGTATTGGGAGGAATTAAAGAAAGATCCTGAAACAGAAGACATGCGGGATATAAGCGAACAGCTTTCGCCTTTACCAGGTACCCCTCCCCCTAAAGGCACAACCGTTGTTTTCAGTCCGAGGCAAAGCCTGGATTCACTCAACCTTTATGCGACCATAGCCTCAGCAGCCAATGATGCGCTAATGATGACCTTCGCTTTTGGCCTCAATCCGTTATTCAAGGATGTTTACAAAAACGGTCAGGCAGCCTTCAGGCTTGCCTTGCTGGAAAAAAAGACGCGATCAATGAAGGATGGCCCCGAAAAAGTCAAGGAGGAAAAGGACATCCAGAAGCTCAGGAAACAGCCGGAAAATGTTTTCGCGATCGGCAATTTCGTCCGCACGAATAAATTTGATGGATGGGTGAAAGAAACTCTTTCAAATTCTTAATGTTCACGTCAAGTATATACACAATAAATTTATGCTAGTCGATCCCTTAAGCGATGATCCGATAGTGGTTGCAGGTTCTGCAAATTTCAGCGATGCCTCCACCGTACAGAATGACGAGAACATGATCATCGTGAGGGGAAATAAGCGCGTTGCTGATATCTACCTCGGCGAATTCATGAGGTTGTTTTCCCACCATTCGTTCCGCGAGTCGCTTCAGTGGCGCAAGCCAGGCGAACAACCCAAACCACTCGTCGCCGATGACACATGGTGGCAGGATAGCTTTGGAGACACTCCGCGCTCGGCAAGAAGACAATTTTTTGCTCAGAAGATTAAATAACTAGTCCGTATGAACCCAAAACACGGTTACTGATCTGGAAAATCAGCAACACGAATAGATGACAAAATTCATTCGACTTTTCCAACCTACGAGGGAGATCGGACGAATTACATGGGCGAGGTTCACTTTTGCGTGAGTCGATAACCACTAATGAAAATATTCGATTTCAGATGATTGATTTTTTTAAGAGAATTACTCCAAGAGACAGGTCCATTTGGGATAGGCGAGGCTCACCGGATTTTACTTTCTTCTTACAGCGGTTTCGTCTGACGCTGAATTGCTCAGAAAGTAAGCCATCGCTGGAAAGACCATATCCATTATGGAAGGCCATAGGTTCGACTCCCGGAGAGAACGACACCTCCGTGACAACAGATTGGCTTTCAGTACAAGAATTCAATAGAAGAATCAAAGTGCACCGAATTTCCTCCCGATCAACTCAATTCAAATTTTTCTATCCGTATTAGCAAAATAAGAATATCTGTAGATGAAAAGCAAGTGTTGACGTGTAAAGATGTGATGGATTTAAGACGCATTGAACTTCACTAGCACGTCAAGTCTGAATGAATTCAATGGTTCGTAATTGTAATTCACAAATAGCGACAGGATTCGAACCATTCGCGTATCCCCTTGTACTTCCGCATCTTGTAGTGATGATATTTTCGGCCTCATCTGTTAACTCACCTGCTAAGCATGACCTTGAAAGCAACATAAGAACCTTCTTTCTCTCCCGTTTACTATCATCACATAAGGAGGTGGAGTTCAAAAAATAAAAAAAGTGAGCAAGAAAAAAAAAGACGCACTTTTTCTATTTTTTAAACCGGAGTATGTCACAAATAGACAACACGGCAAAAACTGACCTGTAAAGGCATTAAATCATGTGTGATAAAATTCACAAAAAAGGCTAAAATTTGTGAAAATATTCCATTATAAACTTCACAAAAATTGCCGATATTTGTGAAACATTATGGATCGAAAATCAACCTCCGTAAAGGACAAGATCGCCAACCGAATCCGGCAACTTCTGCCAGGCAGCATCCTATTTGCCCAAGACTTCGCTGACGAAGGAACCAATGAATCCATTCGTCAACAACTGGTTCAACTTGCCCGCCAGGGGACACTTATAAGGCTGTCTCAAGGAATCTATCTCCTACCAAAAAGGATAGGAAATGAACACTTCATCCCAAGTGCCGAAGAGATCGTTAACGCCATCGCTCGCAGAGATAAATCCAGAATCATCCCTTCCGGCGAAGTTGCTTTGTGGAAACTGGGACTGTCTACGCAGGTTCCATTAAATCATGTATACCTTACTGATGGCCCATCACGATCAATAAAAATCGAAGAGAAAGGGAAAAGAACCAGTTATACCATCAATCTTAAACATGCCTCACCTAAAAACTTCGCCCTACGCGGCAAAATCAGCGCTTCTCTTGTCCAAGCCTTGAAAACAATTGGTGAAAAAAACCTTTCACCAGAAATAGTTGATAAGATACAGGCATTGGTTATGCGCGAAAATCTGGATGACCTCAAGCATGACCTAACCGTTGCCCCGGCATGGATAGCCAAACTCATTCGGGAGTCGTTTAACCGTTATAAGTATGAAGGATTGGATACACCACAAAGAACTAGACAGGATTGATTCATTAAGACTCGTTGCTGGAAAAATCAATCTCCCGGATTTCATGATCGAAAAAGACTGGTGGGTGACTGCGGTTTTGGAAGGGATCTTTACCAGTGAACTCCCCAAGGCATTTGCCTTCAAGGGAGGCACTTCGCTGAGTAAGGCGTGGAATCTGTTGAATCGTTTTTCGGAAGACATCGATATCGTTATTAGTAAATCGTTGTTTGGCACTAGCGACGATGAACCCTTAAATCGATCGCAGCGAGAAAGGCTTCGTGATAAAGCGCACAAGTTTATTCGGGAAGAGGTTGTCCCGATCCTTCGAAAGCGCCTTCTCGAGATTGGTATCCCCGAAAAATTGTTTAAAATCTATCCTGATACTTATGTCAGTTCTGATCAGGATCCCACCGTTATCTTTTTGGATTATACTTCACTTACGGACATCCCGGATGAATATACCAAGCATCAAATAAAAATTGAAATTGGTGTCCGTGCCATGATGGTGGTCAGCTTAAGGCTTTCTATTTCACTTTGTATCTCCTTTTCAATTTTTGCCAGTCTGTTCTTCAGCTTCTTAAAAATGTTGGGCCTCATCTCGTTTGTGTCCTTTGTAACTGTACTAGTGTCGTCGTCTTGATTTACCCAGATAGCAACAACAACAATAATAACAATGACAAGGATGAGGATAAAAATATCAACCTTCCGCATACATTCAGATATTTAAAAGTCTAAATCCATCGATGTAACTGACTATCTTTTTGCCATTGTCGTAGTTCTTCTTCCATGCTTCTTCTTCATGGCTTTGTTTTACAATGTCTTCGGAGTAAGTTTTTTCGAACTTTTTGGCAACCATTTTTAGCACTTCCATTTCAGACTCAGAAAATATTTCTGAGTTGCACCTTCGATCGTTGTGAATTTTAAACTGCTCCCAGGTTTTACCATCGGGAAACTCGGTTTGATAGATATCTACATAGTTATTGTTGGCCAGAAAATCGAACAGACTTCTGTAGTTAAATGGCACTGGCCCTTTGTCAATTGCACGATAGCGACAGCCACTGATTGAAACACCGTAAAGTTTGAAATGACAGAAATCAGCGTAGAACAGGAGCTTATTTAATCTCGTTTTGTAAGGCTGTAGCAATTCTGTAAAGAAGATGACCATCTCAGAGAATTTTTCAAGATTCGGTACCCGGTATCCCGTATCTTCATCCGGTGCAAGGTTGCCCATGAGATAATTCTGCAAGTCAAAGTTGATGAATTCGTCCTTGAGAATGAGTTCGTTTACTTTGCTTAGAACTTTCTCCTTCTCTTTGGTAGTTAACACAACACTAAGGTCAACAAGCTTTTTAAACTCTTTCGGATCTTGCGCTAATTGAATGAGGCGCGCATTGCTTGAATTGGGGATTTCACCGTTTTCATAATTTCGATAAACGTTGATACCAAATCCCAAAATCTCCGACATCTTTGACGCTTTAAGTCCGTACAGCTCGCGAAGTTTTGTAATTTCTTCCGGAAAAGGTAGGTTGAATCTCTTCCGGTGCTGGTTGTAAACTTGATTCAGGTTTAACTGTGCGAGACGTTCATCTTCAAATTTTTCTCCGCTATCCTCACACAAATAATAATGGTAAATCACTTCGAATTTCTCTTTTCGAAATTCGGTCTCAATGATTTCCTGTTTCATCACCATTTCTTTGCCTGTGATTGGACTTTTCATATTATTTACCTTTAAAAGGATAAGTCATTGGAAATTCAGAAAAGTGAAAGGAAATGCAAATGGGGTCTTCGTCCTTTTTGCCCATTGTAATTTTGATATAGACTTCGCGAATTTTAATAGTCCTTCCAAACACCCACATTGGCATTCCCTCAAAAACCACTTCCTCCAGTGGACCTTGGCAATAGTCAACTACTTCAATTTTTTTCAATTCCTCCTTGACCCCCAAAACAGAAAGCTCCAAATCTTTGATGGTATTGAAGTTCTTGGAGCGGCTAAGGAAGGCGATTCGATCCCTAAAATTCAATTTGAACTTAAAATCCCGGAGGAATGCCCCGATTTCCGCTTCCGTAGCCATTCATTGAACATAATCCACACAATATTACGACTTTAAAGTGACAAAAGTTGCATAAAGTAAACAATTATCACTTTAAAGTATTCTTGATTCGACTCGTTTTGTACATTTGTAAATCATGACTACAAATATTGCCTTTGTCCCAGGTGAAAAAGGGAAAGACGTGTTTTCAACGTACTATGTGCAGGATAATTTGATTCACGCCGGGCACCAAAAAAAAATATTTCTGGGTAATCACACCAAAAGGGTTTGTCGGTTCTGTCGTCGCGATACATCTTCAACAACCTTCAGGCAGGATACTCACTTGATTCCTGAGCTTATGGGGAATAATATCCTGTTTTCTTATTTTGAGTGTGATGAATGCAACGCGCGTTTTAGCAAATATGAGAGCGCCTTTGCAAACTACTTTAATATAAATCATTCCTTCGCGCGCCTAAAAGGAAAAAGGAAGATACCGGAATATTACAGCAAGAATGAAAAATTCCGTGTTGTTCCCGGAACAGAAGATATCAACATGCACTCCGGGATCGGAAATGAATCTGTGACAATCAACGAGCAGACGCAACTGATGACCATCAAAACAGTCCGACCCTCGTACATTCCCTGTGATGTGCTGAAGTGCCTCGTGAAAATCGGTTTGTGTGCGATTTTTTCATCCGATCAACGAAAATCATCTATTGTATGATAGATTGAGTTCATTTTCTGGTTGATCGATAAATTATCATGCTTTTTTTCATAGGTTGAGGTACTGGGATTACAAATATTGAAGAAAAGAATCTTTAGTCGTGGCGAAGGACTTCGGATGGATTTTTCATTACGACGACGCTTGTTTGATATAAAACCGACACAGAAGTCACCAATAAGGCAACCAGGACAATCAGGGCGTAGTCCGCTACTGGCAGCTGCGTCCTGTAAGCAAAGTTGGAGATCCATATCTTTGCAAGATACGTTGCTATCGGAATAGCTAATAATGCACCGGCTATTGTCCAAAGAGAGGATTGTCGGATTGACATATTAAGAATGGCGCTTGTAGTTGCACCGTACACTCGCCGGATTGCAATTTCTTTTAATCTTCTGTGTGCCCCGAAGAATGCCAATCCAAGAAGACCAAATAAAGTGATAGTGATACTTACGAAACAACCGATAATTACAAGGTATGCCTGTTTTTTATCCTTTTCGTACAAATTAGAATATGTATCGGCGAGATAAGTAAACTCGAATGGCACGTCGACGAAAGTCTTGTTCCATACCGTTCTTAACTTCTCAACTATTTCACCAGTTCTCCCGTCGGTTTGCACAAGAATCCTACC
>DASUGQ010000355.1:0-2584 GCA_036273935.1 Cyclobacteriaceae bacterium
TGGCTATCCGGTTAAACCCGCTGGTCGTATCTGCGACCAATACCTGTTTATCGTTTTGTGTCTGATATCGCCATGTTAATTTTTCAAAATACCAGCGTTCGTCATAATTTATGCTGGGGGAAACGGTGAAATAGCGGAATAGTTTATTCGATGTGGATATCGGTATCGCATGTTTTATACCGTTGCGAGCATGATCAATAAAGTAGGGAAGATTCTCAATGGTAAATGGTGCGATGCTATCCGTGGTTGCTTCAGGTGAGACTTTGCCAATGTTGTTCGTTATCCGGTTGGTTGCCGCCATGCTGTATCCGATGGAAAAATTGTCAAGAGGGCCGGTGTTCCCGTCTTTCCGTTGAAAGGGATACTGGTTCGTCATGTTTAACGTGATATTGGGGAATGGCAAGTCAACCAGTTTTGTTTTTAGATCCTGGTTTATGCTTCCATTGATACCGAGCGAAAATGGCGTTCCTTCAAATTTTTTACTGTACGACAATGTTGAACTTAGCTTAGCCGTAGTGTTATTATAGCCTGTCGAATTAATAGACGTGTTGTAACCGTAGTTAAGGTTATTGTTTTGGTTATAAGTAGACGTTGCTGCATTGACTGAAGCCGAGAATCTGCTGTTTCCCTTTGATTTTGGCGAATGCGACCATGCAATACGATAGTCATTGGTGGACGTCGGGTTTTCAATCTTATCACTTGTTTTTGTTTTTGAGTAGGAAAAATTGAAGGACCCGCTGTACTTGTATCGTTTCATGTAGTTTGAATTCACATAAACTGCATGGCCGCCTTTCGAATAGATGTCGCCCGTAAGAGCAAGTTTTATGTAGTCATTGATGTCGAAAAAGTATCCGAAGTTACGCAAGTTGAATCCGCGTCTTCGTTCTTCTCCATATGAGGGGAATATGATTCCTGACGAACTTTCCCGTTTGGCGGGGAACATTCCAAACAAAAACCCAATCGGCAACGGGATGTCGTTGAATTCAAAATAGAAGGGACCTGAAACAATTTTGTCATTTGGAATGGCTTTGCTTTTTGTCGACCGAATCAAAAAATGCGGATGCTCCAGGTCGCAAGTTGTATAGGTATTGTTCCTGCTAAATAGTTCATTTTTCTCATTCTTGAAGGCTGATTGCACAGACATGATACTTTCTCCCTGTTTCGTTCTCACCTGGGAGATTTTCGCATTTTGTGTTTTGAAATTGTAAATGATATCATGGGTTTCATACAGTTCGCTTCCATTTTGAAATATAGGATAGCCAATCACTTTCCCGGTTGAGTCTCGTTTACCGATAGCCGTAAGGGTGCTCTTCTCATAGTCAATTTCAATCTCTTCGGCATCCAGCTTGATTTCACCATAGGTTATGGATGCCTGGCCATAAAGCCACACTTTTTTCTCAACCATACTGGCGCGAATCGAATCTTTGGCCGAATACTTGATAGTAGTTTCAATGTCATCCTTCTTCTTTGGAATGCTTACCGAATCGCTTTCGACGATAGTTGAGTCCGAGGGTGCGGGGATGGAATCGTTGGACACGATTGTTGTGTCAGACTTGTAGGGTAGAGCATCAGGGGTTTTAACCTGCGATTCAACCTGGGCATAGCTTAAGAAGGAGCTGAGGGTAAGCAGAATGATTAAGATGATTGGGAGCCGCACACTTCTTAGGATAACCGGTTTTTTAGGTTTTAGTGAAAATTTCACAAATTTGCATAAAGTTATTGCAAATACACTGAACATTGAATGGACGATGAGGATTATCAGAATTAAAGCTTCGAATGAGCAATAATCTTGCTAAACTCATCTTGCTGAAGGCAACTCGATGAATATGAAGAGACGAGAATTTATACAGAAGTCCTCCGCTTTGGCTGCAGTGCCATTTTTCATGAAAGATTTTAGAGTCACTAAAGTGGTTATTGATGCCGGCCACGGCGGCCATGACCCCGGGACAGTTGGCGCCAGGTATAAGGAGAAAGATATCGCCCTGAGCATTGCATTAAAAGTGGGCCATTATATAGAAGAGTACGTGAATGGCGTTTCGGTGATCTATACCCGAAAGGACGATACTTACATTCCTCTGGACAAACGCGCAGATATTGCTAATAAAAATAAAGCTGATCTATTCATTTCCGTTCATGTTAACGCAATGCCCAGCAATAATTCGACGTATGGAACGGAAACATGGGTTATGGGCTTGCACAAATCGGAGTCAAATCTTGAAGTAGCCAAGCGTGAAAATTCTGTTATCTTATTAGACGAAGATTATAAAGAGCGATACGAGGGTTTTGATCCAAATAGTCCGGAATCGTATATTCTATTCTCACTGACTCAGGACGCCTACCAGGAAAGCAGTCTGAAAATGGCGGGAAATGTGGAGAGGCAATTTAAAACCCGTGTAGGAAGGAATAGCCGGGGCGTGAAGCAGGCTGGATTCGTTGTCCTTTATAAGACAGCTATGCCAAGCGTTTTGGTTGAGACGGGATTCATCTCCAACCATGAAGAAGAAGAGTACCTTGGGTCGGAAAAAGGTCAGGAACTGATCGCTTCGGGAATTTACAGGGCCTTTAAGGAATATAAATTTGAGGT
>DASUGQ010000356.1:0-6168 GCA_036273935.1 Cyclobacteriaceae bacterium
TTTTGCATAAACTAAAAAATCAACCCATATGATCAGGAAATTACTCGTTATACTCCCGGCAGCAGCGTCCTTACTGGTTGGATGTGACACAAAAGAAAAGACAATGCTTCAATCGAAAGTCGATTCACTGTCGGTAGAATTGGAAGCCAGCGAGAAGGTAGCTGCGACAATGCAGGAAGTTGGAGCTTTGATGGATTCAATTGATGCAAGCCGCCAGCTGTTAAAAGTAAATATGGCCGAGGGTACGTCTTATGAGAACTACACTGAGCGAATGAAGGAACTCAACAACTACATAAAAGAGTCACAGGCTAAGGTGACGGCGCTCGAAGATGACCTTAAGAAATCAAAATCAAGTTCATCCTCCCTTGCGGGACAGGTAAAGCGTCTAAAGAAAGACCTCGAGACCAAGACGCAGGAAATTACAGCTTTACAGGAACAGGTTGAGAAATACAGAAATGAAAATCAGAACCTGGTACAAACGGTAGGCTTGCAGGAAGCGATGCTTGAAGATAAAGAAGGTGAGATTCTTGCCAAGCAACAGGAACTCGCATTGATCGAAGCGCGCATTCAGGAATTGATGATTCAATCCAAGATGAGCGAAGCGGATGCTTACTATGCCCGCGCATCGGCTGTTGAAGAAGCGGCCAACCGCACAAAGCTTGCGCCCAAGAAGAAGAAAGAAACCTTGAAGGAAGCAGTTGAACTCTACAAGAAAGCCTTGTCACTTGGCAAGAATGAGGCTCAGGCAAAAATTGACGAATTGGAAAAGAAGATATAATATTCTCTCAAAACCAGACACCTAGGAAAGACCGGTATAGCGATGTACCGGTTTTTTTATCCCTGGCGTATCACATAAATCGTATAGACAAAATATCCGAACAGGAGTACGATTGCTTCCCAGCGGTCGAGTTTGTTCTTGTGCAAGGTGAACATAAAGAGAATCAGTAGTATTGTTACGATACCACATATCATCAAATCAAAATTCAGGTCGATGTTGTATTGGCCAGGGGTAATAAAGCCACTAATGCCCAATATGAAAAAGATGTTGAAAATATTCGAGCCCACCACGTTACCAACGGCGATGTCAGAATTCTTTTTATAAGCAGCTACCGCTGTAGTGGCGAGTTCAGGCAGTGAGGTTCCTGCCGCGAGAATGGTCAAACCGATAAGCTTTTCACTAAGTCCGAAGGTAACGGCAATTTTTATTGCGTTGTCGACAACAAGTTTTCCGCCGCCTACAAGCATGGCCAGGCCGAGCATAACAAATCCAATTGATAGCATCGTAGAGTACACCTTGATCTCTTCACCAGGATCCACGTTGTTTGCTTTCTTCATCGTGCGAAACACATAAACCAAAAATAATCCGAAGAAGAAGAGTAACACCAAAGAATCTATGCGGGTTAACTGGTTGATGGTTCCGCCGCGCAGGTGGTCATTTACGAGGAGGTAAAGCACAACGGGCGCGATCAGTGAAAGTGGTATTTCATATTTTATCGTACTTCGCTGCACCACCAACGGGCAGATGATGCCGGCAACACCAAGAATAAAGAGCAGGTTAAAATTGTTGCTGCCGATAACATTGCCAAACGTGGCGTCCGACTTTCCTTCAACGGAGGAGATAACACTGACCACGAGTTCGGGTGTTGACGTGCCAAATGCCACCACGGTCAGGCCAATGGCGATGTTTGAGATATCTAACTTCTTGGCCAGGGACGAAGCACCACTTACTAAAAAATCAGCTCCTTTAATCAGAATGGCAAATCCGGCAAAAAGCAATAAGAGAATTATCAACATTCGGAATCCATATTACCAAATCTTTCAAAAATAACTTTCTTTTATCCGATTTAAAAAATAGTCGTTGACTCGTGTATTATTTTCTCACTAAAACCATTTTTTGAATTTAAAATACCATATCATCGAAGCGACGATGAGAAGCATGATGCCCCATATGATATAATATCCAAATCTCCATTCCAGTTCAGGCATAAACCTGAAATTCATACCGTAAACCCCTACGATGAAGGTAAGCGGAATAAAAATGGTGGATATCACCGTAAGTACTTTCATGACTTCGTTCAGTCTTGTGTTCAAAGTATTGATGTGGAGGTCCATTAAACCTGAAATCAGATCCTTGTAAGTATCGAGGGCGTCGGTCACATGAATTACATGGTCATAAACGTCAGAGAAAAAGTGTTCATTGCCTTCTTCGATAAACCCATTTTCCGCTTTCATGATAACACTGAGCGCATCACGTAGCGGATGGACTGCGCGCCGGAGATAAATCAACTCTTTTTTCAGTCTTTGTATCTTTTGAAAATTCTTTGCCGAGCTGTCATTGTGAAGGTTCTCTTCAATCTCATCGATCTGATCGCTGATGTGGTCCAGAACATTGTAGTAGCTGTCAACAATGATGTCGATGAGCCGGTACAAGAGGTAGTCGGTTTTCTTTTTACGAACCCTTCCCTGATCGAGCCGGATTCGTTCACGAAATCCGTCAAACAGATCCCCTTCTTTTTCCTGGAAGGAAATGAGGTAGTTATTACCCAGGACAAAACTGATCTGTTCGTAATCAATGTCGCCGCCCTTGATCTGGTATAGCATTTTCAATGTGAAGAAAAGATAGTCGCCATAGTCTTCAGCCTTCGGGCGTTGGTCGTCCACGACGTCTTCTACCAAAAGGGAGTGAAGGTTAAAATAGCTTTGGATCTTTTCAATGATGCTGAGATCATCCAGCCCATCAACGTTTATCCAATTGACTTCGTCCGGCTTTAGCTTTTTACAAATCTCCTCAATGGGTAAAGAATCATGACGTTCGTAATTGTTCCGATCGTAACTGATGAGTTCCAGGATGATTTTGGAACTGCCTCCTGCGGGTTTAGAAGTCTCCATGTTGGCTTAGGGGAAAGCGGTTATGGTCTTTGAGTTTAAAAAATTCAGAATGTGAAGGAAATTTAGGCTCTTCATTTTATTTTATCAGCATGGCCGCCCATAAATATCTTTGACGCCATATTAACCCGTTGTATTATTGCGTTCGCATGCCCTTACGGTTAGACGATATTAAAGCTCCCATAGCCAATGAAATGGATGAATTCGAACGCAAGTTCAGGGATTCCATGAAGACGAAAATCCTTCTTCTGGATAAGGTCATGGACTACATTGTGAAGCGAAAGGGCAAGCAGATGAGGCCGATGTTTGTATTCCTCAGTGCCGGCACCTGTGGTGGAATACAGGAGTCAACTTTCCGGGGAGCGTCGTTAATTGAATTGTTGCATACGGCAACGCTTGTTCACGACGATGTGGTCGATGAGGCGAACTACCGAAGGGGTTTTTTTTCGGTGAATGCGCTATGGAAAAATAAAGTTGCCGTGCTGGTGGGTGATTTCCTTTTGTCGCGGGGTCTTTCTCTTTCTTTGACACATAAGGATTTCGACATGCTGAGCATTGTGAACAATGCTGTAACAGAGATGAGCGAGGGTGAACTTCTTCAGATAGAAAAGGCGAGGCGACTGGACATATCGGAGGAAGTCTATTATGAAATCATTCGTAAGAAGACCGCTTCATTGATCGCCTCCTGTTGTGCCGTCGGTGCGAGTTCTTCTGGAGCGGATGAAGAGACCGTAAAAAAAATGCATGCTTTTGGTGAAAAGATCGGCATGGCTTTTCAGATCAAAGATGATCTGTTTGATTACGGCGAGCTGGAGATTGGCAAACCGCTGGGGATCGACATCAAAGAAAAGAAGATGACCCTTCCTCTTATCTTCGCATTGTCCAAATCAACCTGGTTACAAAAGCGACACATCATCAGCCTTGTTCGAAATGAAAGCGACAAGACGAAGAAGGTGAAGGAGGTAATTGATTATGTGAAGAAGTCCGGGGGACTTGATTATGCGATTGATGCAATGAACAAATTTCACGAAGATGCGCTTGATATTCTGGCCACGTTTCCTGATTCAGATTATAAAAAATCGCTTGAGCAATTGGTACAGTTCACCATTGAGCGAACGAATTGATTAGCTGATTTGGCGATTAGCTGATTAGCGAATGAGTCTCGTGCGACATTGAGAACCGTCAAATTTTTGAATAGTACTTTTCTACTATTTTTTATAGTAGAAAACACCTTACCAAATTCCACCAGCCTCCAATTCAGCGCATATTAGCAGTTTTCTTCTTTCACAATACGGTGGATAATTAATTGAGCAGAACTTGTATTCTTACGATCTGTGTAACTTAAACCACATAGGTATTTGTTCACCTGCAACGGGCACTCAAGAAATTAATGTTCTCACTTATGAAAATTTTAAAGACCCTTTCTCTGCTCTTATTTTTGTCCTTCATTGGCTGCAATGAAACTGTTGATTTAAAGGATGGCACTTTAAACCAACTATTAAATAATTTCTTGAATTCCGGTAGACTCTCCGACTTCGGATTGAGTATAGATCAATTGGATCAAGACCAAGCTGCCGTTGTTAAATCACCTGATAAGAAATTTGATATACTTGTTATTCCCTTGAGAAAAAAATCGAATCCATCCTTAAGAGAACCTGAAACCTCTGAGTATGTAGCGACATATTACCAAGGAATGAGTGCTGGTGTATCTTATAAAGGCACAATCCTAAATCAATCGACATTGCCAATTAAAACAGCACTGAGTAGTGGAACATTTACAGGAAAGTTAACTTTTCAGGCTGGGCTGAATAGCACTACATTTGAAATAAAAAACGGTTCAACAATTAAAGTAATCACCAACAGGTGTGGTATTGTCGATGCCGGTGCGTGTGCTGCAAGAACTATCGATGAGATGGAAACATTTTCTTATATTGCTTGTGTTGTTGAGATACCAATCTGTTTTGCTATCCTTGTCGCTGATTGTCTAAAAGCAGGGTGCCCATGGACTGTTTAATCATTAACATTAACTTAAATTTTCTGCTATGAAAAGCGTTGATTATATCTATTACATTTTCTTTGCATCAATTGTTCTTCTTGTCGGGCTTGTTGTATTAATAAGCAAGTCAGCTTTTGAAAGGAATACTAAAATCACATTGTACATCCTATCGGTTATCTCACCTCCTATTGGGCTGATTTTGTATCTGATTTTCCGCCTCAGGAGCAAAAGTATAACCAATAGATAGCAAGTTTATTTCTGGCATCTTAAAGCCGTAGGCTTTGAGATGCCAGAATTCTAACTCTTTTTTTGGATATGTTTTAACATTGCCTATCCTATTTTTCTGGGAGCAACACGGTTTGTATCGGTGAACCTTAGCTTTCTGCTTTAAGCTTTAGAAAAAATTAGCCCCTGCTGATTATCTCGACAGGGGCCGTCATCTATATACAGTTAAGAGAGTGCTTATGCGCTGATTCGGGCTCTTCCTGCTTCGAGGACAGCGTAGTCCTTCCAGTTCTTGTAATCATCCGGATCTAACGAGTCCAAAGCCGTTCCTGAATTTTCGGGAAGGAATTGCCCTTCGTTTGCCCACCATTGCCTTGCGTTTTCGCGGGCGGTGGATTTGTCGATCCCTTCAAACAGGTTTATACATGAGTCGGAAATCATCCATGGTTTTTCTATGGTGCTGTATTTTTCAAAAATCATGCTTCGGATGCGCGTTCCGTTTTCATCATTTTTGAAATGTGAAATCGTGTATGAGAGCGTCTCAGGTTCAGTCATAATCATGTCCCAGTATTTTTTGGATGAGATGATCTGAGCGGTTGTCAGCAAGTAGCCATAGCCTTTTTCGATCGGTTCCTTTGTGATTGGACAGCGGGCTTTAAGCTCCTTTTTCTTTTCCTTTCCAAACAATTTGTTGATGAATGTCATAACAAGTAAGCTTATGTTCTAACCTTATTCGATATAGTAGATACTCCTTAAAGGTGGAATAGTTGCATCTTAGACAGAAAAAATGCGAAAAATGTTACAGAACAATGGATAAATAGCGGGCCAGCCCAAGAATCGCATTCAATGTCCATTTTGGGCGCCTTCATTCCCGTTGGAGCTACCATCTCCAGCTGGCGAATGGAAGAAATTGGCTAACTAATTCACCACTTTCGGGTGATATTTCTCATAATTAACAAAGAACTCCTCCAGCTTTTCAGTGGGAAGCTTCTTTGCGATTATCTTCTTTTTGTCGTCAAGGACATATATCGTTGGCGTAGTCTGAGAATCATACAGGTCCT
>DASUGQ010000357.1:0-12794 GCA_036273935.1 Cyclobacteriaceae bacterium
GTGCCCGTAACCAATGGATTTTCAATCTGCACATCTGTAAATAATTTGTATTCCCCGGCATCGAGTGAGACGACCATTGACGTGGCGGTAACTTCATAAGGTGCGCCAAATGAATAATAATCGAACCAGGTTCCAGTGTGCGGGAATTCCACAATGACGCTCTGCTGAGTGAGATTGAAATTCACGACAACTTCAACATTCATTTGACTTGCATCGGCCGGCGTTGAAGTGTATGGGTTGTTTTTTAATGTTAATTGCTTATTCAGGGACGTCCCAGCCGACAGCGTTGCTTCACCGTTAGTAAACACATTGTAGGTATTCCTTAGTCGAATGAGATCCGCTGTATGTTCGTAAAGCTTATGACGGTTTACATTGTCAAGGTATTCCCACTTTACTGGTTTTGGAGATATGCGACAGTTTTCGTTAATGCTCCCATCTTCACAGCGATTGATGCTTTGATCGTACCCCAGCTCGCCAAATTGCCACAACATCTTCGGGCCTGGAATGGTATAGAAAATTGTCTCGGCTGCCTTTACGCGATTAATAGCAGTGTTTACATCCTTTACGGTATATCCGCCCGATGCATTTCCATAGGTGATATTTCTGTACATATTGCGCTCCTCATCATGGCTCTCCATGTATCCAACAACATGGGGAACTGTCCATCCCCTTGTTCCATGGTAAACCCAACTGATGTCAGAACCATCGGTGTAGCCCATAGTGTTCTGGTTGTAGGCGTAGTTAAGGTTACCCCATACCATCATTCCCTTACCTTCGCCGGCACGATATTCAACAAGTTCCTTTTCTTCTTCATTGGCAGCAAAATGTTCAAGGATAATGTAAGTATCAGGGGCATGCTCCCAGATTTTGTCAGCCATTCGTTTTAAAATATTAACTCGTGAGGCATCATAGGCAGACCATGCCCCAACATCTGTGTTCATTTTTTGAGTAAAGCCCTTGGAGAGATCAAAGCGATATCCATCCACCTTGAATTCATGCAGCCAATAATAGTTTATCGTATCGAGATAAGCCTGGGTGTAAGGGCTTTCGTGATTCATGTCATAGAAGACGCTGTATGGGTGCCTGGCATCAACGTTAAACCATTTGTTATTGGCGGTCGGTTTCATTGTGGTGAAGTCGAAATCCATCATCACATACGCATTCGGTATGTCCTGGTGATTCATGGCGATATCAAAGATCACCGCTATGCCTTCCTTGTGGCAGGCATCAATAAAAGCTTTCAATTTGTTTTTCGGCCCATAATATTTGTCAGGAGCGAACATGAACGTAGGGTTGTATCCCCAGCTTTCATTGCCGTTGAATTCCATGATGGGCATGAGTTCAATGGCATTCACGCCTAGTCTTTTAAAGTAACTGATGGTGTCAATTAAGTTATCATATGAACGATCTCCACTAGCAAAGAAATCGCGGATGAGTAATTCATAGACCACCAAATTTTCCTTCACTGGTTTCTCAAAATTTGTTACTTGCCAGGTATAATCTGCCTGACCGGTTTGAAGAACGGAGATGCGGTTGAAGTACCAATTTGAGCTCAGGGCTTTTTGAGGATAAGGTTTAAGTCCGGGATAAACCGCGGAGGGAATGTATTGGTCATCGGGATCAAGAATTTTGTCGGCGTAAGGATCTCCTACGTACACCGATTCATCAATTAAGTACTGGAACCCGTATTCCGTCCCTGATGCGAGGCCCGTGATCTCCAGCCAGAAGTATTCGCCGTCCTTGTTCATGATGTTTGATGGAAGCACATCCCAATCGGAGAAATCACCGAGCACATATACAGACGATTTGCCTGGAGCCCATAGGCAAAGGGTGGCCTTTGTGGCATCCCCATTCTGATAGTTTATTCCGGGAATGATTCCCGCGGGCCTGGTCACAGCCGGACTGCTGGCCGAAATGATGTATTGAAAAATCTCTTCCTCGGTGTTACCACCGCTCTCCGCAACAAGTTTAATTGTGGCATAACCGGTTGTCTCGGTTACCATATGATTATAAGAGAACGTCGTGACGTTGTCCTGTTCCTCAATCAAAACGTCGTTGACAAAGAAATCGAAGTTTGCTGTAACAGGTGTCTCCGCCTCAACACTAATGTTGTCACCAGTGCTGACAAACAGCGGGCGCTGCGTGGGTGAAGTAAGTTTGATTTGAAAGCTGCCATCCCAGAAGTCAGCAATGTAATCGGTAGTCTGTCCATTGCTCCAATCGTTTCCCTTTAGAAGGATGCCCATTTTCGTTTGACTACTGATATCAGTAGCGAAGAAATCTGATGGAACGAATGTTAAAGTGAAGAGTGTCTTCCCGCTCACGACGGATTTTGTGAATTTTGCGTTGTTGGTGAGAGATGTGTTGTTGCTGGCAGGATTGATGTTGTATTTGGCGTCAATGGAGGTTCCGGGAATCCAGACCCACGCCCATGCATTGGGAAGATTAGCCAGGGGCGTATTGGTGACATCATAAACAACCGTAACCTCGTCATTATATCTAAATAAGGCTGGCGTAATGACGGGGTTAATTGATTCAGCCGCCCAACTGGCACAAGAAACTAAGACTAGTAAAACAAAAGTGTAAGATCTTTTTCTCATAGTTTTCGTGCATCAGAATCACTCAGGCTGAACAAAGACATTTTACCATTGTTTCGGGCGACCAGAACAAATCGCCGCCCATCTTTTCCCTGTAAGAGAGTCATATTGCGAATATCCCCAGGTGCGTAGAATCCGCTTTGATCCCATGACACCGGTTCAAACTCACCTTTTCCATTTCCTGTCAGCAGCAATCCCAGGCTTGAATCATTACGGCCAAACTGCGTCCGGTAGGAGTAGAAATTACCAGACGAAAGTATGTCGATTAGCCCATCATCGTTAAAATCGTCCATCAATATTCCATTGATATTTGAAACTTGTGCGAGAAGAGGTAATGGCGAAACTTCAAAATTTCCGTCACCCAAATTTTTGAGAATGGAAGACCTCACGATTTGAATTTCGAGGTGAGGCACACTGTCAAGACGGGACTTTCCGAGCACATCTTCAATGGTAGCCTGGGCAAACAGTTTGTATGAAGTATAAATTTTACGTAAACCGCTCACCTGTTGAAGCAATTCATCCCGAGAGGGAACCGGATATTGCTTGCCCCCATTGAAGTTGCAAACAACCGGATCGATCGTTCCGTCGTGATCTAAATCGGTGTAGTAAACTGTGAGTGGCTCGTTTTCCGTTACTTTCCAGGGAAGATTGTTTCCGGCATTTCCCAATACGTAGTCCGTATCGCCGTCGTTGTCAATATCTGCAGCGGAAATCCGATTCCAGAACCCGCTTGTGTGCTTAAGCAAATCATTTTCAACTTCCACAAGGATGCCTTTCTTGTTTTCAAAAAGCCTTACTGGCATCCATTCTCCAACTATCAACAGATCAGGCCACGTGTCTCCGTTGAAGTCGGTCCATAGCGCATCGGTTACCATTCCGGGCTCTCGCAAGCTTGAGTTCACTTCTTTTGTCGCTACAATAAATTTGATCTGCCGAGTAGATCGGTCGGTTTCGTTTTTTAAAATTGCTCCCGGTGCGGTTAGTGGAAAGCTTCCGGGAAGTAATCTACCTCCAACAAACAAATCGATATCACCATCTTTGTCGTAATCTGCGGCTGCGACACAACTTCCGCTTACATGATCCGCGACTGTTGCGCCAGCCGGAGCGGTGGTGAATTCTCCATCACCGAGGTTGATATAAAGGCGATCGTCCAACATCGGTGACCCGACCGGGTACTCATTTCCACCGCTAACGACAAATAAATCGACGTCGCCATCATTGTCGGCGTCAAAGAAGGAGGCGCCGATGTCTTCCTTTGCCATATCCCCATCCCATGGCTGAGCGATGGCAGGAACGAAATGACCAAGTCCGTCTCCAATGAATAGTTGCCCGGATTGTCCCGCCGCGCCGCCAACATAAAAGTCATCAGATCCGTCGTTGTTTACATCGCCTTTAGCCAATGCTGGCCCCAGACGGGAAAGCTGATAAGGAATTAACGGCTCACGGTCAAAATCGACAAATGCATTCTCGTGATGAACAAAATTGATGTTACTTTCACTTGAGATATCGCGAAACGTTTTGTTAGGAGCGGGCTGATCCGATACAATATTTGCATTCGTTGATGATGAATAATCGAATGTTAAAAGTTGATTGCTTTTAACATCTGTCTTTGTGGATTGCTTTCCGTCAGGCCAGAACACCATGACTTTTTCCAGAACCGTTACGCTGCCAAGGCCGAAATGGAGAATGGGATCAACGGACGATTGATATCCCCTCGTCAAAAACTGTTCTGACATCTGCGCGAATTTTCCACCCGTTACATACACCCGCGCTCCAACACCAAAAGGGTTTGTCTGAGACCCTTTTAGCTGAACCCGCAAATAATTGTTTGCCTCATGTACATTAGACTGATTGACCCAAACACTAGCCATTTCGTTAGTGTTGTTAGTAATCAGGTCCTGGTCTCCATCATTGTCGAGATCGGCGTAGGCAGCGCCGAAGGAAAGATTTGGGACATCGAGTCCCCATTCGCGGGTATTGTTTGTAAATGTCAGATCTCCATTATTCTTAAAAAGATAATCACTCGTCTTGGTAGACGGCATTTTACTCACGAGTTCGTATACTTGTAATTCGGTTCCCTGTTCCTGCGCTTTCTTCCTGGCCTCCTCTACTGTATACTTCAGGAAATCCATGCTCGTAAAATCTCTCAAATAACCGTTCGTGACGAACAGGTCTTTAAACCCGTCATTGTCGAAATCTGCAAATAACGGTGCCCAACTCCAGTCTGTCGCTGATACGCCGGCCAGCTGTCCAATTTCACAAAATACAGGCTGGCCGTCCGGCCCAATACCTGCATTCATTTGCAGCGTATTACGCATTTGCTGGTAGTGGAAACCACTGTCCACCATAAGCGTGTAGCGATTAAAGTCATCAGGGCCCTTCAATAGTTTCTGGCGGAAATTGTCTTCGGGCCACATATCCACCTCTATTAGATCAGTCCGTCCATCGTTATTAAAATCTGCAATGTCGGTACCCATGCCATTTCTGGATAAGTGACCAAAAGAATTTTTAGTGCACTCAGTAAATGTTCCGTCCTGATTATTCAGATAAAGAAAATCCTGCTCCTCATAGTCATTGGTGACAAAGATGTCCGGCCATTCATCGCCGTTGACATCACTGACGGAAATGCCTAGTCCAAAATTAAGCCCACCTCCGTGGATACCTGCCTCTGTGCTAACTTCAGTAAAATAATTTCCAGGATTCCTTGAGGACCCGGCCGCCACTACCATTTCATTTCTGTATAGCCGATTACCGAATTGCGGATGCCTCGTATTTCGGAGTTGGTTAGTGTTAATGAAAGGAGAATAAAAGTGATTTCCGTGATTGATAAGGAACATATCCAGATCGCCATCCCGGTCGTAATCAAAGAAGGAAGCTTGAGTCGAGTACGTTCCAGGCGCGTCAAGACCAAATTCGGCAGCGCGCTCCGTGAAGGTAAGTTCTCCTTCATCATTGAGTCCATTGTTGATGAACAGTTGATTGGAAAGTGATTGTTTTAATTCAGGCCCCGAGTAACAAACGTAGAGGTCGAGCCAGCCGTCTGCATTAGCATCGGCAGCGGTGACACCTGTCTTCCAAAGGGGTCTACCCTCAAGTCCTGCTGTTTTTGTGATGTCTTTGAATTTTAGATTTCCCTGGTTCAGGTAGAGACGATTGCTTACGGTGTTGCCAGTAAAATATAAGTCGCAAAGCCCATCGTTGTTAAAATCACCCGCGGCAACGCCCCCGCCGTTGTATGTATACTCGTACGTCATAATGTTGACTTCCGGCGATTCTTCAATTGTGTTTGCAAAATGAATCTCTGAGTCCACCGGAGAAAGCCTTACAAAAAGAGCATCATTCTTTTTTTGACAAGCCGCCAAAAAAAGACATGCAGAAAATAACAATACTCTATTCGTTAGAGTCACTCCCATTCGAATACATCTACCTTGTCAGTGATTGATTTTAAAGTCTTCATGAAATTCATTTGGCTAAAAAAACCATGGAAAAATTTTCCATGGTTTTAGCTAAACTCAACCTCACTTTAATCCAACGTTACGACCTTTGTTGCCAGATTTACGGTAACCGTTCGAGAACCTGTGGCGCCTACGTATTTTAGATTGCTATCTCCGTCGCCGGCGTTTTCGAAGTCAGTGTCAACTGTCGTGAAATAAGGGTAGTTATAAGATGTTGGCCCCCAGTCTGCCTGCTCAAAAAATCTAAATGCCTCTCCGTTAGTGAAAGTCGCTGTTGCTTCAAATACACCAGGGCTTTTGTAAGTCATGCTTACTGCTGCATCTGGCCAGGGACCCCAGCCGTTCAAGGCGGCACCCATCATGTACAGAACCGGCACAGGTGGTTCTCCCAGCGTTACGGTTTTATTATTCAGGTCAACAGTAACCTTTTGAGATCCAGGCGTGCCGATGTAGCGGAGATTTGAATCTCCATCATTGGCATTTTCAAAATTTGCATCAACAGATGAGAAGTAGGGATAGTTATATGATGTGGGTCCCCAATCTGCTTGTGCAAAAAAGCGGAATGTTTCATTGCTGAAGGTAGCATCAGCTTCGAAAACTCCGGGTTTAATATAGGTCATCTTGACAGCAGCCCCGGGCCATGGACCCCATCCATTTAAAGCGGCACCCATCATGTACAAAACCGGTTCTTCTACCGCGACGGCGGCGACTGTTTTAGCTCCCAGGTCAACACTTACTTCATACCAACCTGATGGTCCGTCAACTCTTAAATTCGAATCACCATCATTTGCGTTTACGAAGGTGGGATCGACGGTAGTAAAAAAGGGATAGTTGTAAGAAGTCGGGCCCCAGTCCAGTTGAGCAAACCATCGGAATGTTTCCCCATTGGTAAAGTAAGCAGTGGTCTCATATTTTTTGTACTCGCTGCTTTGCCATTCAACGGCATTATCCGGCCATGGGCCCCATCCCTTTAGTGCGGCTCCCATACCATAGATTGGAGGAAAGGTAGTGGCATAAGCGCTTACTTCAATGGTCCTTGGGTTGGAGTACACCGGTGCAACGTGGCTGTTTATCGTAGACACGACCCTGAATTCAACACTGGCAGCTTCCTCTGGCGTGAGCCCTAATCCCAATAGTATATCATTGAAAGCTCCAACATTTACAGCGGCTTCAAGTGTATTAGTTGATGCTACTTCCACAGCATTTGCAAAATCATTACCGGCCACATCAACCTGGAGAGAATAGATTGCTCCAGCGGGAAATCCATAATCAGGGGCCGTCCATTCGAACGTCTCCATTGTCGCGTCTTTATCTTCAAGCGTGAGCACATAAGAATCAGAGGATGGAGCTTTCAACTCGTTAGGCGCAACGTCACTCTTCAAAGTTGCCTTTGGACCATCATCTTCACACGAAAAGAAAATGGAGACCAATAAGGCGAGCAGATATAATATTTTCAGTTTTTTCATTGTCGTAGTAGATTAATCACACAATTAATATCCAACATTCTGTTCCAGGTTCGGATTAGATCCAAGATCTGCTGCAGGGATCGGAAATATTGCCCGCTCAGCGCCGATTGACTTACCGTCTTTGTCACCACCTTTCCACGGCCACAAATAAGCATCGCCCGTGTACTTGCCAAAGCGAATTAGATCCACTCTCCTGTGGGCTTCCCAGTAAAGTTCGCGGGCTCTCTCATCAAGAATAAAGTCCAATGTGAGTTGACCACTGGTAATAGCTCCCGGGGCGTTGCCTGCCGTAACATCACCAGGTCTTGTTCTGATAGCGTTTACATAACCTAGCGCCGTTGTTGCATCTCCGCCTGAGCCGCCTCTTAATACAGCCTCGGCATACATTAAGTAAGCATCAGCGAGACGAAACATGGGAAAATCCGTATCCTGAAATGAAGGGTGACTTCCAGGGGCGCCAGTAGAAGTTACATTTTGAAATTTGTATACTCCGTATCCTTGCTTACTGTTATTGACTGCATCAATTTCAAGAGACTGACCCTTATCTTCTTTAGCAAATATGGCCCTTGCTTCGTTGGGGTTCGTAAACTTATTCACAAATGCAGATGTGGTTCTCAAACCCGACCAGCCTCCGTTCCCGGCATTTCCATAAATCATTACATTCAACGCATCATAAGCCTGAGATTTCTGACCATCAAAAAGTTGTGCGAAGATAATTTCAGGGCTTGTGTTATTATCTGCAAGGAAGTTATAAGCATATTTTGGTGATAGTGAATATCCCCCTTCAATCACTTCCTTGAGCTCGGTGAGCGCTTCAGTATACTTGGCCTGACCTGCACCCAGATAAACTTCAGCGTTCAAATACAGTTTTGCCAGCAACATAGCACATGCCCCCTGATCGGCTCTTCCATATTCAAACCGGGGAGCACCCATATCAGGCTTTATTGCCTTCAATTCCGACTCAACATAGGCAAATAGTTCAGCCCTGCTGATTTGTTCCGGGAAGTAGGCACCCGGTAAATCCTTTTCTGTAACGAACGGCATATTGGCAAAAAGATCCAGACCATAGTAGTAAGAAAGCGCCCTCAAAAACCGAGCTTCTGCATGGAACTTTTTAATATCCGGGTCGTCCAGCTTACCTTCAGTGGCGCGAATAAATTCATTAGTCAGCGCAGCAACGTTCATGATCCTGGCAAATAGTGCCGTCGGTATTCCGTCTGAAGGAACCCATGTATTGTAATGCAAGTTAAAAATAGTACCCTGGGCGTCATTGGGATAAGTCCACACGGCCTCATCGGTAGTCAATTCATTAAGATTCCATAATGAACGAATGAAGTCACTAAAGCCTTCGTCCACACCTCCAACGTCTCCGTTTCCAGCGGGTCCTTGCTGACCTGTCAGGGCGAATGCTGCATATAGTTTTGCTAAGCCAGCTTTATACGATTCAGTATCTGTGTACACATTAGCGGATGTTGTGATATTGGGATCAATAGGCGTAACATCCAAATCTCCAACACATGACATCATCATTACTGTGAAGAGCGTTGTGATGACTGATATTTTATTTGAATTAGTTTTCATAGTCATAATTTTTTAAATCTCCGCAGATTAAAAGGTTAAGTTGACACCCAGTAAAAATGTGCGCGGGCGGGGATAGATATTGTTATCAATCCCGAATCCCTGAGTAACCCCCTCTCCGGCAGGTCCCAATTCAGGATCAATGCCTTTATAATCCGTAATGATGAAAGCATTTTGCACGGTGAAACTCAGCCTTGCTTTTAACTTTTCAGATAACACATTGTCGAAACTGTAACCTACACTCATGTTATCCATTTTAAAGAAAGAAGCATTCTGTACGTAGTAATCGGACAGCTGTTGTTGACTCACGAACTCTGTGTTCGAAATGCTTTTCGGAATATTTCTGAAATGCTGTAACGTGTAAGCAGTGTTGTAATATGCGTAGCCCGCCTCAACGTTGTTGTAAACATAATTTCCAACACTGAGCCTTGACGAGAATGAAAAATCTATATTCTTATAGTTTAGCCTCGTATTTAAGCCCATGAGGAAATCGGGGGCGGGCCTTTTGTAATGATACTTGTTTAATGAATTTCCGACCACTGGCGCACCGTCGCCTGAGCGGTCTACGTACAAACCTTCGATCGGTCTTCCGTCGGCATCATACACCTGCTGGTATGGGAAAAATGAGAAAGCTGGGAATCCGATCTGGTTGTTCTGGATGAACTGATCCACACCAATATTACCTACGAAAACACCGAGATAGGTCGGATCATCCGTCAGGTTAATTTTTGTAATCTTGCTGTCAATGCTGGTAAAATTCACCCCGATATTCCAGGTGAAATCCTCCTTGTCCACCGCAAGAGCATTTAAAGTTACTTCAACACCCTTATTCTCCATGCTGCCCACGTTCGTAGTGAGGTAGTTAGAGAAATTAACACCATTCGCTATCGCAACATTGTTCAGGAGATCCTTGGTATTTTTCTGAAATAGTTCGACGGATCCTGTCAGCCTGTTCGTGAACAGGCCGAAATCAATACCAATATTATAAGTGGTTGTCTCTTCCCATTTGATGTTGGCGTCGTATGGCTGGGGTCGCTGTGTAAAGTAGAACGTATTCCCCAACTGATATTGCGCCAAGTCATTGGATATCCGATATTGTGCTATTGACGGGTAGTAAGGATCAGATACACCGTACAGGTCCTGCTGACCAGTTACTCCGTAGCCCACTCTGAATTTTAAATCAGACAACGCATCAACATTCGACAGAAAGTCCTCTCCTTTTATCCTCCAGGCAAGCGCGACAGAAGGAAATAATCCCCACTTATTGTCACCCGAGAACCTTGATGAGCCGTCCTCACGTAGGGTGGCAGTTAAAAAATACTTGCCGTTGTATATATAGTTCAAACGGCCGAAAAAGGAGACCAGAAAATTCTCGTTCTTAAATTCCCTGGAAGTTGTAGTGACTGCATTCGAATCCGTATTTTTTCCCTCACGGTAGAAATGTTGCCAGCCATAGCCTGCGGTAGCATCGATCTTATGCAACCCCACTTCTTTTACATAATTAAAGTAAAAATCAAGAAGTTCTGACCTGTTTTCTCCCGAGTATGTATTGTCTCTTCCAACCAGCGTTCCATTGTTGTGAACGAATCCGGCATCGAGTGGGGCCCTGTTGAAACCGTCGCTGATTGCTTTGTCAAATCCTGTGTTCAGGATCGCTCTCAGGTCTTTGAAAAACGGTAGACGGTAGTCTATTTGCGCATTAGCAATTAAACGCTTGGCTGTTCCCTGATTATCCGTTTGTTCAAGCATGGCAACAGGATTTGTATTTCCATTTGTAACGCCCTTGCTTAACCAGCTGAAGTAATAGTCATAGTCTGCCAAAGATTCATCCGTCTCATCCCGAACAACCTGAGTGGGGTCAAATGAAATGGCATTACCCACAGCAGCAACATCTCCAAAGTCCGATTTGGTGTAGCTTCCTTTTGCGCTGAGGTTTACTTTAAGATTCCCGTCCAGGAAGGTAGGATTGAGATTAATGTTAAGTGAATTTCTGTTGACGCCCGTTGTTTTCAGGATCCCCTCCTGATCCGTGTAGCCATAAGAGATACGATAGGGCAAATTTCCAATTGAGCCGGAAGCGCTCAGGTTGTGGTCATGCGACACTGCATTATGGAATATTTCTCTTTGCCAGTCGGTACTAGCTGTGCCCAGAAACGTTTTGGCTTGATCAGTAATTCCAAAATTTCCAGTTGCTTGCAGTTGATCAATCAGGTCTCTGTATTCATCCCCACTCATTACATCGATGTATTTGATGGGCTCGCTCACAGAAACAGTGCCGTTATAGCTCAATTTTATTTTACCTTCCGCGCCTTTTTTGGTTGTGATGATGACGACCCCATTAGCTGCTCTAGAGCCATAAATAGCCGTCGCTGAAGCATCTTTTAATACTGTGACCGATTCAATGTCATTTGGATTCAATGCCGACAAGGGATTTGAAATCCCATTGGGTGCGCCGGGCGCAGTATTGTCACTCACTGGGTATCCATCAATGACGATTAAGGGATCATTGCTGGCTGACAAAGATGATCCGCCTCGTATCCGGATTGTCGAGCCACTGCCGGGAGCTCCACTATTTGAGGTAATGGCAACCCCTGCGATCTTGCCGACAAGCAAGTCTTGAGGAGAAGTCAGGACCCCTTTATTAAAATCTTTGCTGGAGATATTGGCGATGGCGCCTGTCAGGTCTTCTTTCTTTGCTTCACCATAGCCGATTACCACCACCTCCGACAATTGTGTGGCATCTGCCTGGAGGGAAATGTCGATCGTTGTTTGATCGCCCACGATAACTTCCTGAGGGACAAATCCCACAAATGAAAATACCAGGGTGGAGCCTTTTTGGGTTTTGATAGAAAAGTCACCATTCATGTCAGTCAAAGCGCCATTGCTGGTACCTTTCTCCAAAATGTTTACGCCCGGCAGGCCTGTGCCTTCCGATGCATCGATGACTTTACCTTTCACTACGGTCTCCTGGGCAATAGCTGATATCGCTATCACCGTCAGGAACATTACTAATAAGAGACGGTAATGTTTCTTCATACGTTTTAGGTTAAATTGATTTAGTTGATTGACGAGAGTCTTCTTTCATGTTAACAACACACGGAAATGAAAACCGTTGCGATAACGTTGTCAAATATTTACAGCGCGGGAGTGGAAGTCAACTATTGATGGGGTACAATTTGTTAGCAACATCGTGATGCAGAACACCCATCCTTAACCCTCAAAAAGTTCGAAATTGATTTTTTTTAGTGGTAAACATGGGTAAACAAATGGTAAACAAATGTTTTTTCAACGAAGGTATTCGCAGCATGTTTTTTACATGACGTCCATAGAATCGGTTCTGATTTTAAACCTGAAGTTTACCCCAAACATTGAAGGAAGATGCTTAGCTGCTGACGTACTAAATGCCCATAATAAATTCTGTGAGACTCTGGTTTGGTGCCAGGTCAAGCTTTTTTCTTAATCGCGTTCTCGAGACCTTGATACTGTCATTTGAAATGCCCAGAATTGAGGCGCACTCGGCAAGTGTAAGGTTGAGCCGAATGAGCGCGCAATGTCGTAGTTCCAGAGGGGTAAGTTCGGGATAGCTAACGTTCAGTTTAGAGTAGAACCCTGTATGAATCTGCTCAAAGTAGAATTTGAAATCGTCCCAATCCTTATCCAGTTTGAAGCTCTCGTCGATCGTCTTCACAGTTTTTCGG
>DASUGQ010000358.1:0-4073 GCA_036273935.1 Cyclobacteriaceae bacterium
TCTACGCAGTCTTACCAATTCTCTTTACAAGGAAACAGTTAGCATGCCCAAACGGAAAATCGCTCAATTGCCATACAAGTTCATACCCACACTTTTGATAAAATGCAGGGGCCTGAAAACTATAACTGGCAACTAAAATAAGTTCACACCCCTTGGCACGAGCTTCCTCTTCGGCGGATTCCAATAGCTCCCGCCCATAGCCTTGTCCGCGCAATGAGGGATGAACCCAAAGTGTTCGAATTTCACAAGCATGGGCCCACGTCCAACCCGATATCCCCGCTACAATCTCTTGTTGTTCGTTACGGACGAAAAAAGCAAATAACTGCCCGTCATCTTGTCCTGTTTCAGCACAATTGAATTCGGATATCCGATCTTCAAGGAACTGTAATTCTTCGGATGTAGGGATACTCCTGGTCATGATTTAATTCGGTTTTATTATTACCATTTTTCAGCCTTGGCAGAGACTTAGAAGAAACATGTGCTAACTGCTTTGTTCTGATGCATCTGACCATCGTGTTCTGAAACTTATACCGGCTTTAACAAATAACATAACCACCATTTCTCTTTCTGAGTTTGGATAATTTGATTTTTAGTTATTGGGACTTGATTATGAGTTAACCCAGGTTAACTCCCAATCAATAGTCACATAGTTGACAATTTTGGTTTTTATTCGACTTTACTTTTATTATCATGATTGGTGAAGTCTGGGCCGGGATAATAAACAGTGGCGTAGGTAGTGAGATGCCTTTTGCAGAACGACGATCGTTGCAAGTATTTAACGGCACTTCTTTTTTCACTGTGCCCATTCCACCGGTCATGAGTTACCTGTTTGCGAATGGTGAAATTATCGCCTGGCCATTCTTGAGTGCGTGTGCCTTTTCGGGATCACTCGTGATTGTAATACTTCTCAACCGCCAGCGCTGCTATCGTTCCGCAAGATTTCTACACTTTTTAAGTGCGGCATGGGCGATTGCCTTTCATGTATTTTATTTTGGCAGAGGAACACATATTGAACTCGCGTTTGTGACTTTGTTCATTGGAGCGTTCACATTCTCGTATAATTCGAAAGAGACCGTACTTTACTCGGCTCTTGCGATGGCGGGGTATATCGGGTGTATTCTTATTGAAAGGTCCGCCGTGACGACTGAGGTTGCCTTGCCAGTTATAATTATTGAGTGTGCTGTTGTTTTTGCAGTTGCCTTCATCGCACTGTGGATGTTCCATTCGCTCAACGAGAGACATGAATATATCATCCGTGAAAAAAATAAGCTGTTATTCTCGCAAAGAGAAGAGATAATCAATCAGGCCGCCCATTTAAAGCAACAGAACAAAAAATTATTAGAGTTAAATGCGGAAAAGGATTGGCTCATGAGCATCGTTGCGCATGATTTGCGCAGTCCTATTATCCGTATGAAAGGACTGGCTAACCTGCTTGAAGTTCAGTTCTTTGAAGCAGAAGAGCGGGTTGAAGTCGTTAAGAAAATAAAGCAGACAAGCGAAGAGGGCCTTCAGCTTATCAGCGAAATACTTGAAGTTAATTCAGCGGAGTACGATCGGGCGTCGCTTGAATTGACAACCTTTAAAATCCGACCTTTCATAAAAGACCTTGTCAACAGGCAGAAACAACAAGCTGATGCAAAGCGAATACAAATTTATTCGGAAGCAGAGGAGGATCCGACGGTGACCGCCGATGCGAGACTCTTGAAACGAATATTGGAAAACCTCATTAGCAATGCAATCAAATATTCAAAACCGGGAACAAGTGTTTGGATAAAAGCGGGCCGGACCAATGGCGCTATTGTCTTTTCCGTCCGTGATGAAGGGCCGGGCATCAGCGTTGAGGATCAGCAGAAAATGTTCAGCCGATTTCAGCGATTGAGCGCGCGGCCGACGGGAAATGAATCGTCCACAGGATTGGGCCTTGCTATTGTGAAATCGCTGGCTGAAAAGTTGCAGGGGGAAGTAATTGTTAACAGTGCTCCCGGACAGGGAAGCGAATTTATCATCAGATTAAAACCGATTGCATGAGAGGCCATCGGCATAAGTGATTTATCCCTGGGATCAATTGTGCTAATAGCGCTGCCCGATGGCTGATGGTCTATAGAAATTGACTCAGTTTTTTTTCTTATCCGAGAATTGTTGCTTATTCTAAACTGCATCTCCACAAGGATCGTAATCTGAAATAAGCCAGGTGATAAAAACAATTACACCAAAACCGCCAAAGAAAAACGTGTCCATCGCGGAATCCATAGCGCTCAGCTTACTGATATACAGCGGCGTGGTAAGAAGGACTACTGAAACAATGAGTTCAATGTAACCGTGAATTTTCAGTGGGACGATCTTAATTATTCCAAGCGGAAAATTGGTGAATACTGTCAGCAACAAATGAACAGCGCCAAGCGAATAGGTTAGTGTTGCGATGAGTCCATTCAGGTTCAGAATGAATGGAGCGGTCCACAAAATAACTACCACAAGGTAGTCGAGTGCACTGTGCAGTGCAGGGCTTAAAATTTTCATACAATATTTTTTGATATACAAAGTTTAAAGAAGCATGTGGATAAGATTGTCGCCTGGACTACAATCCATGTGGTCCTCCTGGCGGCAGAAAATTATTTTTTCTTTTTCAAAACGAATTGCCTTGAAATGTTAAATCCGTAGAAAATATCACCTTTGCTCCACTGGCCGCCGGTGCGGGTAACAAACATTTCTTCGATCATCCCCTGTGAGTTCGTAAAATGAAGTTGAAAGACGTGACCACCCGTTTCAATATCTACACCCAGGGAAAAGGAATTATGGTATGGGTTGTCCGCGTAAGCCCCCAGCCGGTAAATGTAATCGGCATTAATGGACACCCTTTTGGAAATTTTTATCCTTCCACCACCTTCAATGGCAAAGACATCATTCGATCTGTCTGTGAGTTCTTCCAGATTCCGGTGAATGAGAATGGGCGCAACCTGGAGGGAAAGACGGGGGGAAAACTTTCGTGCCAGGATTAACTGGTGTGCAAAAGAATATCGATACGAGGCGTTTCCTTCCATCAACTCATCGCCGTTTCGAAAACTGTTGTAAGCCACGTTTGAAAACCATGTAGCACTGAAGGGAAATGATCCTGCATCTCCTTTTCGTTGCCTGAGGAGTTTCACTTTGGCATAACCATCCAGGGTCTTCTGAAATGAGCTTCTGCCAATACCTACCGTAAGACGATCCGTCAAACCGTATTCAAGGGCAAGTCGTATCGTAGCTTCATCCAGTCCGAAGAAATTATAAGCACCTGAATTAAGTTTCCCAAACCGGTGAGATATGCGGAAGTCGAGATTGCCCTTCGCAAGTGTCTCAACGGAATGGGAATTGATAACCCGCGTCGACTTGAACGTAGAGGTAACGTAACCTGGATCAACCTCTGAATTGGCCTTAAGTCCTGCAAGCAAGTCATCCTGACTGAAGCATGTCTGTACATTGGTGAGCGCAAAAAAAGCTGAAAGGACAAAGGTTAGTACGATGTTTTTTTTCATGGTTGGATCTGGGGTTTCAAGGTAAGCTCAAAAGATACTTCCACTACTTCAGCAATATTCTGAAAGACGAGAGTGGGTATTTTAACCTTATGATCGGCAACTTTCACATCGAATTTTCCTGTTGCGCTTAGGGTGCCATCCTGGTTTGCTGCAAGACTCACGGGTATGTCGCGATGAATTGACACGCCATGAATTAACAGTTCCCCGGAAACGTTTACTTGTCTTGTCTCTCCCGGAACAAACGAAAACTTCTCCGTTAGTCTGCCCTTAAAAGAAGCCTCGGGGAATTTGTCTGACTCCAAATAGTTCTCGTTAAAATGTTCCTGCATCAGTGACTTGTCGAATACAAAACTCCTGATCGGTATCAACACAGCCACTTCGCCCGATGTGTAATTCAAGACCGAAGTAACCTTCTTTGTCGTGGCCTCGATATCCTCTAACAAGGCGTCAGAATAGAATCGCACTTTTCCATTTTCTCCTTTGTATAAATTCTGCCCCGCAACATTCAGCGATAAGGCAATGGTTGCAATCAAAATCAATTTCTTCATAGTATTAATTGTT
>DASUGQ010000359.1:0-3742 GCA_036273935.1 Cyclobacteriaceae bacterium
GAATGGCTGGAGATTCAAACACCCACATCTAAACACAAGGTTACGTTTGAATATATGTCTCCCCCAACAGAAATCAGCGGTTATGTCACGAACCTCAGAGAGCTAATGAAAACATTCGACAACTGCAATTAAGAACCTACGTCACAAGCTAAAACCTATGAAACAGTTACTCATATTATTAATTACGCTCGCGCTTGTCGTTGCCTGTGACGATTCTAATATAGATCCTGGTAACGAGCCAAACCTGCGAGAGCTCTCGGCGTCTGAAGTTCAGATTGCTGTCGCATCAAATGAATTTGCTTTTGACCTCTTGAGGAAAATTCAGGAAGATTCCCCTCAAAACAATTTTATCTCGCCGCTTAACATTAGTATGGCGTTGGGCATGACTTTAAATGGCGCAAGTAATGAAACGCAAAAAGCCTTCTTGCAAACCCTTCATTTTGGAGCATTGACTCCAGACGAAGTTAATGCTGGTTATAGTGATCTGACCTCGCTGCTTCTTTCAATGGATAGAAAGGTAAAATTAGGTATCGCAAATTCCGTGTGGTATTCTAACAAGTATCATATCAAAGAAGATTTTTCAACGACCATCGGAAAATATTACGACGGTAAAGTAGCCGGGCTTGATTTCAGCAATGACCATTCCAAAGATATTATTAACAGATGGGTGGAGGATAAGACCGGCGATCGCATCAAAAACTTAATTGATCAAATTGATTCGGATGAAGTAATGTTCCTCGTGAATGCCATTTACTTCAAGGGGGATTGGACGTATCAATTTGACAAGTCAAAGACCCACGATGCACCATTTAATAAAATAGACGGCACTACCACTTCCGTTCGGATGATGCAGGCAGAAAAAGTAAAATTGCTCCACTATTCTAATGATAAAATTGAATTGTTGGATATTCCCTATGGGAACAAACAATTTAATTTGACTGTAATTATTCCTCATCAATCAGTTTACCTGCAGGATCTGGTCAACGAACTCAACATTGAAAATCTTTCAACCTGGTTAACTGAAGCCGATTCTGCAAATGTTCAGTTAGAGTTGCCCAAATTCAAAATGAAATGGAAAGCAGACTTGAAAGAAAAACTACGCGAAATGGGAATTGCCATGACCGGCTTTCCTGCTCTATTTGAAGAAACGCTTCCACTGGAAATCAGTCGGGTTATTCACCAGACCTACCTTGATGTAAATGAGGAGGGAACAGAAGCTGCAGCCGCAACCGCCGTCGGCATAGGACTGACATCGGTAGGACCTATTGGAAAAATCGTTGTTGACAAACCGTTCATCTTCCTCATCAGAGAAAAACACAGTGAAGCAATTCTCTTTATAGGGCAGCTAATTGATCCCGATATTCTTTAGCATTCTCATAAAACTTAGTAAATCATGCTGGCATCCACATCACAAAAGTCTGTGGGAATAGCCTGATAGATATCTCTTACGCTGTAAAATAGGGAGAGGTCATTCCCATAGATTGTTCCTGTCCCCTCGATCTCATAACCATTAACGACCTGGTAGGGGATTGTAATTTTTGAATTGTATACGTAAGCGCTCACGCGAATATTACTTGCGTAAAAATTGTCGATGTAAATTTCATCGGCGTTGTAAAGAGACTTCGTAACGTGAACGTTATAACTTGTATAGTTATTAAAAGTCTGACTGTACTCATCAACATAGAATTTCCCCGTGATCCGATCCCGGACATCAATTCGGGGCTCAACCACATAAACATCGCAGGCGCAAAAAATGAAAGCCGCTATACACGTTGATAAAATCGTTTTCATATCGGTAAGAATTTTTCCCTCGTTAAGGGTATGGCAATTATAAGGCCAATTGAAAACCCTCGGCCAAAGCTCTTAAAATGAGGGTTTATCGGGGGTTATTAAATAAAAAAACCCCGAACGAATCGGGGCTTATGGAGCTTGAAAAAATTGTCGTTCTAAAAGACAGACCAAGCTCTAAAAAAATTGGCATCCCGGCATCGGCAAAAAATATTTACAACCAACAACCACTACGAATGGAGTAAATCACCAGTCATGCCGGGTATGCCATATCTTGATTTCATATATCGCCTATAATTTTCATCTTCTAAAGTGTGTAAGTGTGTGACCCTAAAAATTTACAAACAAAGTTCATCAATCCACATTGTCGTGGAGAAATTTATTATTTCCGAGGATCGAGTTGTCGTCGTTCAGATTGTACTTTGAAATAAATGATTCCGAACTGTGAGGCACGTCCTGCATCTTAACACCTCTGCGGAGATAAGCCGGGAGCGCCCATTTCTCGTTAAATTCTTCCTTGGTCATCTCATGTTTACGTACGCTCTTAAGTTGTTCCCGGCGTTGGTCCGATTGCTGTTTCAGCCGGCTTTTTACCTCTTGCAAATTCTCCTTGCTCATAAACTGATCGTTAAATTTGCCATTCATATTGTCAAGTTCATCATCGAGGAAGAGCCCTTCTTCGCCATCTTTTTCGTCATTTGTATAAGCAGGCTCAGCATCTTCGATTTTCTGAAAAGGTCCATTAAAAACCATTTCACGTTGAATCGGATCCTCAACACTGTCCTCCTTATCTTCAGTTTTAGGGGAGGACTTCTCTTCGCGGCTGGTCAATTCAATATCCTTACCTTTTTCATTCACTGAATTATCAGTTGAAAACAACCATGTCTGTGACCGGTCAAGGTCGTGTACTTTACGCGATTGCTCTCTCCTGGAGGAAGCGGCTTCCTTCATTCCATCAGAGAAGAATCCTGTTGCAATTACAGTGACCCGAATGCGATCCGTCAAATCAGGATCCACGCCATGCCCGAAGATAACTTCAGCCTCATCGCCTGCCTGCTCCTGAATGTAATCTGTAATTTCAGTCAGTTCATCCATTGAAAGCTCTGCCTCTGCACCCGAGATGATGGAAAGAAGGATCTTCTTTGCTCCCATGATGTCGCGGCTATCGAGCAATGGCGATGCCAGGGCTCCTTCGGCTGCCTTTCGCCCGCGGCCCTCGCCTCGTGTTTCGGATGTTCCCATTACCGCAGCACCGGCATTGAGCATTACTGTACGTACATCCTGAAAGTCGACATTTACATATCCCGCAAGCGTAATGATCTCCGCTATTCCTTTCGAAGCAGTGGTAAGCACGTTATCTGCCTCGGCGAATGCCTGCCCTATTGGAAGATTGCCATAAATTTCCCTCAACTTGTCGTTCAGGATTGTGATCACCGTGTCACAACTTTCTCGCAGCGCATCAATGCCAATCTGAGCTTGCCCTAATTTCTTCTTTCCTTCCCATATGAAAGGAACCGTGACAATTCCCACCGTGAGGATGTCCATGTCTTTAGCGATTTTAGCGATCACTGGCGCCGCACCTGTTCCGGTACCGCCACCCATTCCAGCGGTGATGAATACCATTTTTGTGCCCTGCAACAGCTCGCGGATCTGGTCTTTGCTCTCCAGGGCCGCGGCCTTTCCAACATCGGGGTTCGCGCCGCAGCCCAGACCTTCCGTTAAGTTGGCTCCAATTTGTAGTTTATTGGGTACCGGACTTCCATCCAACGCCTGTGCGTCGGTATTACACACCACAAATTCAACATCTTTAATGCCTTGCGTGAACATGTGGTTGACAGCATTGCTTCCGCCCCCGCCAACACCGATCACTTTAATAATTGAATGATACGAGTGTGACTTTGGGATTTCAAATTTGTAAGATCCTGTGTCAAACATGATTTAAATTTTTAGGGTT
>DASUGQ010000360.1:0-40275 GCA_036273935.1 Cyclobacteriaceae bacterium
GCTGCACCTCAATTCCCCGGCAAGCTCAACATACAGTATAGCTATTGGCTGAAGGGCCTCGAAGAAGACTGGAGCCCCTGGCAGGATATGTCCTTCAAAGAATATAACAGCCTCCGCCCAGGTCACTACGTTTTTCACGTACGTGCCCGAAGCTTGGTTGGAGAGCAATCATCAGAATCGGCTTATTATTTTTCCGTATTGCCTGTTTGGTATCAAACAACTGTTGCCATTATAGTTTTCTTCATGGCAACTATTTTTGTTCTGCTTTTTTCAGCTTTGATGGTGAGACGAAAGATTGAGAAAGTAAGATTGAAGACGCAGGAAGAAGAAAGGGAGAAAAGAAAAGTTCTGGAACTTGAGCTGGAACGTATGACGTTGGCGCGCGAGAAGGAGGCCATTAAAAAAGACAAGGATCAACTTGAAGAGGATGTTATCTATAAGAGTAAGGAATTGGCGAACTACACAATGCTCCTTATAAAAAAGAGAGAATTGCTTGCAGAAATTCAGGAAAGTTTAAAGGATCTCAGGGAAAATGTCAGAAACGACAGTTCACGGCAGAAGATGCGTGACCTGGTTCGTAAAATTAAGGTCAACCTTGAGAGTGAAGAGCACCTGCAGATTTTCGAAGCCAACTTTGAACGGGTTCACCATGAATTTTTTGTGGAATTGAAAACCGCTTATCCGGATTTAACCCAAAAGGAACTCCGTTTGTGTGCATTCGTTCGAATGAATCTCACCAATAAAGAAATCGCATCCATTCTCAACATCTCTGTGCGTGGAGTTGAAACAGCCCGCTACCGCCTGCGAAAAAGACTAAGCCTCAATCATAAAGATGACATGGCCGGCTTTCTTGAAAAGCTCCATTCCTCCACATCGGAATCTGTGGAAAGCGAAGAAGAGAGTCTGTCCGACTGACCTCGGGTCTCATTCATCCATCATCTCATTTTGCAGGAGAACCCA
The DNA here is from genome assembly GCA_036273935.1 of Cyclobacteriaceae bacterium. Classification (GTDB taxonomy): domain Bacteria; phylum Bacteroidota; class Bacteroidia; order Cytophagales; family Cyclobacteriaceae; genus ZC4RG29. The sequence goes on from DASUGQ010000360.1 coordinate 961, forward strand.
CGCGGTTATTTTTCAATAATACTTGGCCGCCGCATCCAAACACTGTAAGTCTTAGGCGCTGATTATCAGTGCACATTTCACGTCGGGCGTAATCGTGACGTAACGCACGACAGCCCTGTAGTGGCTGAAATGTATTGAAATTTTTGCCTTCCCAACTCCGGCAAAGATATTTTTGACAGTGTTGTGAAATCGTTACCGGGTACGATTCCCGATTATTTAAATGGTATTTAGGAAAAACATAAAAGCCCAAAATGGTATGACAGAAGTATTACAATTCAAGACGTTTTCGAGACTTTTCCTTCTGCTGCTTTTCGCATGGATCAGTAGATCGGCTTTAGCACAAAATGTGGTAAGCGGGAAAGTTACTGATGCTCAGTCCGCTCCCTTGCCGGGAGTAAGTATTCTCCTCAAGGGAACAACCCAGGGAACGGTTTCCGATACGGAGGGAAACTTTTCGCTGGCAGCAAATGGTGATGGCACCCTGGTCTTCAGTTTTATTGGATATCAGACGCAGGAAGTTCTCATCACCAATCGGTCTCAAATCAATGTGATCATGCAGGAAGATGTGACAACGCTGGATCAGGTAGTTGTAGTGGGTTATGGTATCCAGGAAAAGAAGGATATCACAGGAGCTGTTGCTGTGGTGAATGAAGAAGCATTTAAGTCCAGACCCAACAGTCAGTTTGGAAATCTTATCCAGGGCAAGACGGCGGGTGTCCAGGTGTTATCACCGTCCGGAAAACCTTCGGCCGGCTTTAGCATAAGAGTGCGTGGAACCAACTCTATTTCAGGGAGCAGTGAGCCGCTGTATGTTGTTGACGGTGTTCCATCTGCAGATACACGCACAATAAATCCCGCTGACATCGAAAGCATTTCTGTTTTGAAAGATGCGTCATCTGCAGCAATCTATGGTGCTCAGGGTGCCAATGGGGTTGTGTTGATCACAACAAAGAAAGGAAAGACCGGTGCGCCAAAATTTGAATTCAACACTTACGCCGGTTATTCCAGCGCTTGGCGGACTCTCAAAGTGCTGAACGCCGAGCAATTTCGTGATCTCATGACGGAATTCGGCCAGAACACTGACTGGAGCCGCTATACAGAAAACACAGACTGGCAAAAAGAAGTATTTCAAAACGGAACGTCACAGAATTATCAGCTCTCCGTTTCCGGTGCAAATGAAGGTACTAAGTATTATATCTCGGGAGGGTGGACGCAACAGAAAGGTGCCGTCCGAAGCGCTGAGATGGATCGCTATAATTTTAAAATGAACCTGGAGCAGAAAGTGAATAACTGGCTGACATTTGGCACAAACATGAATTACATGCGGTATCATGATGTTGATGTAACGGATAACCAGGCCGTTAATCAGGGCGGGGTCATCCTGGGAATGTTATCTACTCCGCCCAACATTGGTATCTACAATGCCAATGGAACATTCACCAGTAACCCTTTTCAGGATTGGGAAAACCCCATCTCAAGCACGGATGCGGCTGATCGTGGCTACAAGACACAACGTGTATTGGGAAATGTATATGCCGACATATCGATACTTCCTGAGCTGACCTTCAGAAGCAATGTTGGGATTGACTATACCAATAGCATGTACGATTATTTCCTCGACCCTTTCAAAACAAGCTATGGCCGTGCAACAGAAGGGATCGCCCGCAATGAAACGGATTTGATGAATTATTACATCATTGATAACACCCTTACTTACAAGAAGACGATCAATGATCACAACTTCAGTGGACTGATCGGATCGGTTGTTCAAAAATACCGGTGGGAGGAAAACAATATCGAAAGACGGGGGTTTGCAAATGACGCGGTGCCAACGACTAACGCGGGGTCGACAATTAACAGGGCCGACAATACCAAGTCAGAAAAGGCAAATGCATCGTTCCTCAGCCGTATTACATACGACTACAAAGGGAAATATCTCATCACCGCTAACTTCCGTGCCGATGGCTCTTCGTCGTTTGGACCGGGAAATCGTTGGGGCTACTTTCCTTCGTTCTCCGTTGGGTGGCGACTCTCGGAAGAGAATTTCATGTCCGGCGCTTCCTCTTTTATGGATGACTTGAAGCTCAGGTTTGGTTGGGGTATTGTTGGAAATGATAAGATATCGTCGTCGTCTTACGCTTACGTAGGTCGTGTTTCCTACGGCGCCAATTACCCAATCGGTGGGTCAATACAGCCGGGCAGCTATCCGGGTTCAATTGAGAATCAGGATCTCAAATGGGAATCTACCGAACAACTCAACGTGGGTATCGATATGGCAGTCGTTAACTCCCGTATTTTATTTACTGTCGACGCTTACATCAAAAATACATCTGACTTACTGTTGAATGTTCAGCTCCCACGTTCAACGGGATTCGAAGATGGCATTCAAAATGTCGGTAAACTTGAAAATAAAGGACTGGAATTCCAGATCACGACAAGAAATCTTGTTAATGAATTAAAATGGAATACGGACTTCAATATTTCGTTCAATAGAAACAAAGTTGTCGATATCCTCGGGCAGGAACTTATTAACGGTGGTGTTGCTGGACGTGGAGACGTCAGCTACTCCGTCGAGGGGGAACCGCTGGGACAATTCTACGGCTATGTTTATGGAGGCGTTGATCCGGCCACAGGCGACGCATTCTACATTGACAGGGAAGGAGCAAGTACATTTACTCCGTCGCCGGATGACCGCAGATTTATCGGAAATCCTAATGCCGACTTCTTCTACGGCATGACCAATACTTTTTCGTACAGGAATTTTGATCTCAGCATCTTCCTTCAGGGCGTGCAGGGAAATGACATATTCAACGCTACTCGAATTGAAACAGAAGGAATGTCGGATGCAAAGAACCAAACAATAGCTGTTAAAAACCGGTGGCGAGCTCCAGGAGATGTAACGGATATTCCGAGAGCATCGTGGGGTAGCACCAACAACTCCCGCCTGTCAACACGCTTTGTTGAAAACGGCTCATTCATGCGCGTGAAGGCGATAACATTGAGCTATAATTTGCCTCAGACACTCCTGGCAAAAGCGAGGTTAAGCGGCGCCAGGTTTTACGTGACAGGTGAAAATCTCTTTACCATCACGGACTATTCTGGCTTTGACCCGGAAGTGAATGCCTTTGGCACGGATAGCGAGAACTTCACGCGCAATACCGTGCTCGGCGTTGACTACGGAACCTATCCGCAGACCCGCAATGTCATCGTTGGTTTAAGTGTTTCATTTTAATTGTTTGTCAACTATGAAGATCAGGAAATCATATTTTATTCTCGGTACTTGCCTGGCCATGGTGTTGTCTTCTTGTGATGATTACCTTGACCTCAAACCCATATCGGACGCAACCTCCGCTAATGCCTACAATACAGCCAAGGATGCTGAAGCTGCGCTGACCGGTATTTATGACTCGTTTCAACAGGAATATTATATCTGGGACAACGTTATTTTTAGCGATGTGATCGCCGACAATTATTATGCCGGCGGTGATAACGCTGAAATTTTTGCTGTTGAAGATCTCAACATTTCTCCTACAAATAGCCGCTTGTTCAATAACTGGAGTCAGATATACAATGCCATTTCCAAGGCCAATACTGTTTTACAAAAAGTGCCCCAGATCGCGGACCCTCAAATTGATATCGATAACCGCCGTCAGCAAATTCTCGGCGAGGCAGCCTTCCTCAGAGCCTATCATTATTTTCAATTGGTAACGCTATGGGGTGGGGTGCCATTGATCCTTGAACCGGTAACCTCAACTATTCCGGCAGAAACGGAGAAACCCCGGAATACGGAAGCTGAGGTTTATGCCCAGATCATCGCCGATCTTGAGTTTGCGCTTGATAACCGTCTCCCGGATACCTACGGCGATGCAAGTATTGATAAAGCACGGGCTACCCGTGGAGCCGCAAATGCCTTGATGGCTAAGGCATACGCACAGAAATCGGATCGCGATTACAACAAAGTGTTGGAATATTGTGATGCCGTGATAAACAGTCCCGCCGGCTATTCATTATTAAGTGACTTCAACCAGTTGTTCGATGGCAATAACTATAACAACGATGAGTCTATTCTCGAAGTACAATTTGTGGGTGGAACCGAAGCAAACTGGGGACCTCAATTACTCCTTCCACCATCCCTGACAGGAGACACCTGGAGAAAGTTTGTCACGCCTGCACATGACCTGATCGATGCTTTTGACGCCGAAGGTGATATAATCCGGAAGAATTCCAGTGTCCTTTTTGAAAATGCACCGTGGGCCGATGAGTTCTGGTCAGTGACTGTTAATGGCAGCGTTCCCTTTGCTTACAAGTGGAAAAGTGCAAATGGCTGGGCCAGCACAAACCGCCAATACATTTTCAGGTTAGCAGACATCACTCTGCTGAAGGCAGAAGCGCTTAATGAATTAGGCCAGACTGAATTAGCGCGGGCCGAGATTAACACAGTCCGCGATCGGGTAAATCTTGATCCTACACCGGCAACAAATCAAACTGAAATGCGTCTGGCCATTCTGAACGAACGCCGTCTGGAACTGGCGCAGGAAGCACAACGGTGGAATGATCTCAAGCGTTCCAACCTTGCCGTAAGTGTAATGAACAGTTTGGTTGAGATTGACCTGAGAACAAATGAACCCAAGGACTATGTGATGACAGCGGAGAAACAGCTGTTGCCCATTCCTCAGTCAGAGCGAAATAGAAATTCGAGTCTGGGCCAAAACCCTGGATATAACTGATAACCTTTGATAGAATTATTATGAAAGAAATATTGAAAAAGACATATCTTCTTTTATTTGTGCTGACCCTTGTCTGGTCGTGTGAGGAGGAGGATAATCTTGAACCTTTGGGAAACTGGGAATTGAGTGCCCCGGTGCTCGGCAGTCCGACAGGCGATGTGGATTTGGTTTTGGATGAGAACAATCCTGAATCGGTAACAAAATTTGACTGGGAGGCTGCGGTGGCCTCAAACCGTTTTGGTGTTGCCTATACCTTTGTCCTCGTTCCGCAAGGGAGTGATGATTTTGAAAATCCCCTTTTGCAGATAACTCCTGGTAATGGAGGAAAGAATTTATTTGTTGAACCTACCGCTGACCAAATTGACTATGCGCTTTGGGCAGCGTGTTACGCACCCGGTAGCAAGGTAAATCTTGAATGGGCGGTGATTGCCAGGGCTATTGAGAAAAAAACCTTTGCCTCTCGCGCTGCTTCGTTCACACGATTTGCGACGGAGCGTAAACCATCAACGCTTTTTATAACTGGCGACGCAACGGAAGCAGGAGAGGATATAACTAACGCAATGGCCATGCGCGCAAGAAAAGATGCAGACGGAAATCCAACTTATATTTTCGATACCTATACGACACTTTCAAATACCGGTTCATTTCAATTTCGTGACCAGGCCAATTTGCAGTCGCGTTCTTATGGGGGAGACGCCGGAGCATTGGAAGGCTGTGGCCCTGGTATTGCGTCCGGGGAAACGGCTCAATACAGAATCAAAGCTGACCTGAACGACGACTCCTATGAACTTTTGAAAATCGAGAAGTGGAGTCTTGTGGGCGACGCCGTTGAAGGCGGTTGGGGAGGTGATGTCCCGCTCACTTATAAAGGAAATGGTGTTTGGGAAGCGAAGATTGAATTCTATCAGCCGTATGATGGCGCCGGATTTATTTTCAGGGCAAACGGCGACTGGGGTTATCTTTTGAAGCGCGTAAATGGTACTGCCACGCCTGATAATAACGGTGGTGAAGTGATCATGGAATCAGAAGCAGGTGATGCAGGTCTGGAGTTTGAAGATATGCCGGGTCCTGAAGCTGGTATCTATACCGTTACCCTGGATTTGAGTGCTGACGGCTATACCTATTCCCTCGTAAAAGATACAAATCAGGGACCCGCAGTGGCTGTTATTGGTGAAAGTAATAATCCTGACGGTGATGCGGTGAGCGGTAATTTTGAGTTCGGAACGTACGACTTGCCGGATCAGCTGTTCCTCATGTCAGATGGAAGCCTCATAACTGAATTAACAAAGGATGGCAATGTTTTCCGCTCAGTCAAATTCCTGGCCCTGGAAGCGAACAGGAAATACATTCTTAATTCGGCTGATGATGGCTCAGGAACGACGTACAACGAGATTGGTGATGGAACAATAAGCGTAGCGCGTGATCAGGCTTACCAGGTTAACGTAGACTTTGAAAGTGGAAAACTCTCCTGGAAATATTATAACCTCAAATTATTCCATTGGGATGAAGTGGGTGGCGGATGGGATAGTCGACTGGAAGCAGTCATGACGTACATCCATCCGTACAAATTTGAAGTGACCGCCAGTTTATCTGCTGGATATCATTCCAAGTTCATTTCTCCGTGGGATATTCAGTTTGGCACCAGCGACACGGCCTTGACAGGTACCATGACTAACGGTGGAGCCAACTATACAGGGATTGCGCAAAATGGAACGTACAAGGCGAGTATTGAGATTACGGACGATTATTCAAGTTGTACCTATTCCTTTGTGAAACAATAAATGCAGGGTTAGGTTTCCCGGGCCTTTGCTTTCAATGATTGGAACAGAGGTTCCGGGAACTATTTTCTTAATATTTTAGTCGATGATGAAGTTCAATGTTGAAAGGTCTCTAAAGAAGGTTGCGATTGTACTTGCTCTGATCATTTCTTCGTGCACGGAAAGAGACCAGTCCGCAACCGGTGAGAATAACGCGGTAGAAATGTGGATTACCACGGGAGACAAATCCAGGTTGCTGGACCACGAACTTATAAAATCGAATGTTAATGTTGAGGTAAGTGAAGTGCCGGTCATAGAGGTCGACACTACACAAAAATTTCAAGCTATTGATGGATTTGGTTTCGCCCTCACCGGGGGGAGTGCTTACCTGATCAACCAGAAATTAACCGCGCAACAGCGCACCGGATTATTAAAAGAACTCTTCACGGTCAATGGCAAAGGCATCGGCGTAAGCTACCTGCGCATCAGCATAGGTGCGTCGGACCTTGATCCTCAGGTTTTCTCGTACGATGACATGCCATCTGGAATGACAGACGTCCCATTGTCACATTTTAGCCTCGATGCTGACAAAGCAAACCTGATTCCAGTCCTGAAAGAGATCGTTGCGTTGAGCCCGGAGATAAAGATCATGGCGAGTCCATGGTCGGCGCCTGCATGGATGAAGACGAACAATAGTCCAAAGGGTGGAAGTCTGAAACCTGAATGCTACGATGTTTATGCTCGGTATTTTGTGAAATACATTCAGGGCATGGCGGGTGAAGGGATAACGATAGAGGCCATCACCCTTCAAAATGAACCTGAAAATCCGAAGAATAATCCGAGTATGTTGATGACGGCAGAGGAGCAGATCGATTTTGTCAAGAATCATCTGGGGCCTGCGTTTGAACACGCCGGGTTAAAAACCAAAATAGTCGTATTCGACCACAATTGTGACCACCCCGATTATCCTATCAAGATTCTTAATGACCCGGATGCCAGGAATTATATTGATGGCTCAGCATTCCATTTGTATGTGGGCGAAATTGATGCAATGTCAAAAGTGAAGGAGGTGCACCCGGATCGACACCTGTATTTTACCGAACAGTGGACATCCCCGGAAGGAACGTTTCAGGGAGACCTTCGATGGCACACGAAACATCTTATCATTGGAGCTACCCAAAACTGGAGTCGGATTGTGTTGGAGTGGAACCTCGCGGCGGACCCGCAATTCAACCCGCACACAGACGATGGCGGATGTACCATGTGCCTGGGGGCACTGACGATTGGTGATTCTGTTACAAAAAATGTTTCGTATTACATTATTGCTCATGCTTCGAAGTTTGTGCGACCAGGGGCAGTTCGTATCGCCTCTACTGTTGTGGAAGAACTCCCCAATGTCGCCTTTGTGACACCCCAGGGAAAGGTGGTACTGATCATTGTGAATGATGGTAATAAAGAAAAAACTTTTGCAGTTAGTAGTAATGACAGATCGATCCGGGCTTCCCTTCAATCCGGTGCCGTCGCGACATTGGTCTGGTGATTGAGTTTTGGTTTTTGAAATCGTTTGTTAAATAATGATTGGTAGAAAGTTAGAATGCGTATTTCTTGTGTTAACCGCCTTTTTCTCAGTTGCAGGTTGTGGAGACGATGATCCGAAATATGAACCCCCGCATCCGCCAAATGAGATTGGCAAGGCGCAGTCATGGCTTACGATGGGTGACCAATCCGTGCTTTTGGGAAAGCAGAATGACCTTTCAATCATAGAAGAACAGTCAACTACTCTTCCCGTAATCACTGTCGATATAACGGAGGTGATGCAGGAGATCGAGGGCTTTGGCGCTGCGCTCACAGGATCGTCCGCTTATCTGATTAACCGGAAAATGAATTCCAGTCAGCGCAATCAATTATTGAATGACTTGTTCGACTCAGAGAATGGGATAGGGATCAGTTACCTTCGAATGACGATCGGGGCTTCTGATTTCTCGCTCTCAGATTACACCTATGATGACGCGCCCCCAGGTGATACAGATTATTCATTATCACAATTCTCCATTGCAAAAGATAAAGAGGACGTGATACCGGTCTTTAAATTAATCCTCGCGATTGCACCGGATATAAAGATCATGGGCTCACCGTGGAGCCCACCGGCATGGATGAAGACCAATGACGCATTGAGGGGAGGGAAACTTAAGCTAGAAGCCTATGATGCTTACGCTAACTATTTTCTTAAATACATTGATGCTTTTAAAGAGGAAGGGATCACTATCGATGCGATCACCGTCCAGAACGAACCGCTGTTTTTCACTGCCAACTATCCCTGTATGGAAATGACAGCGGACGAGGAAAGGGCATTTATTACGCAAAGCCTGGGGCCTTTGTTTAAAGGTGCAGGAGTGGAAACCAAGATCATTTTGTATGATCACAACTGGGACAATACGGATTATGCGATCTCCATTTTGAATGAAGCTTCATCAAAAGAATTTGTTGCCGGGTCAGCCTTTCATGCTTATGCCGGAAACGTTTCTGCAATGGGCGTGGTCCATGCAGCTCATCCTGATAAAGGATTATATTTTACTGAAGTGTCTGGCGGGGAATGGGCAACGAATTTTAGCGATAACCTCCAATGGAACATGAGCAATATTTTTATCGGAACGACAAAAAACTGGTCAAAAAATGTGCTGCTTTGGAACCTGGCCCTGGATCAGAACTTTGGCCCCCAAAATAGCGGATGTACCAATTGTCGCGGGGTGGTGACCATCAACGCATCGACCGGGAATGTAACTCGCAATGTAGAATATTATTCTATCGGGCACTTCTCCAAGTTCATTCGCCCCGGAGCGCATCGCGTCGGCTCGTCCATTTCGTCGTCGGTGCCCGGACTTGACTATGTCGCCTTCGTAAATGCGGATGAATCACGGGTCATTGTGCTGACCAATGATAATGATGAAGGGAAGAATGTTGTCGTGAGGGAAGGAGAAGGACAGTTCAGCTATTCTATCCCGGCGAGGTCTGTTGCTACCGTGAGGTGGTAGTTTAGTCCCGTCACTGACGATCACCCATATTGGTCAATTCTTTCGGAATTTTTTCAGTCATATTGACTTCCGGAATTAACACGACATCGGCTGTCTTTGCCTTTCAATATTCTCACATAGTCAGCCGCCGCCCACGATTTCAACATTGGATCTTCACCAACTGAAATCGTGATCCACTATCGCTTCAGTGCAACGTTAACGGCAGGCTTAGGTTGGAACCAACGCGTCGCATGTAACTTTGACGAGAACGAATTCCACCCCGAGTTGAGAATTTTCGGGCCGAGAACTTATGGTGAATTTAATGTAGCGAAAGGGTTCAGTGCGAGGCTTGAATTTGAGTACATGAAGACTGCCGTTCCTTCTCAATTCTCGTCAGGAAATACCGATGTGAATGGTCGCGAATGGGTCTTCAGTTCTATGGCCGGGTTGAAGAAGGAGTATCGATTCGTTAAGAGCGTGAAGGGAACTGTTTTGCTGCTCTACAATATCTACGATCCGCATCATCGCAGCCCCTATGGTGATAAATTGAACGTGCGTTTCGGGTTTGAATTTCCTGTTAAGAAAAAGTAACCGCTGCTCGCATAACTTCTTTTAAAACACAAAAAAATATCGCCCACCTTGTCACCAACTTGTGAACACGTGATTTTTTAAGACCACACCTTCGCTTCCGTAATCAATCACGGAAGCTATGCTCGAATCAATCTCCTGGCAAGAATACTTTTCAACCACCGCCTGGTCAGTGGGTGGTTACTATCTTATCACTATACTGCTATTGTACAGCAGTGAGATCGCCCACATTTTTAAACAAAAGAGATCGACTCCTTCAGATATCGAAATCCGGAAAGATCAAAATAGGTCAAATGAATCCAAAGATCTCATGGGTGGGATTCGCCATCAAAGCCGTGACCAACACGTTCTTCGTGAAGATATGCTGGACGCACAGCAGCTTTCTGTTGCTCCATCGAACAGGCATGAAGACCCGATCGATTCGGCAGACTTCCTGGGGAATGAATTAAGGAAGGATCTTTCATCCATCCGCTCGTCAATCAATTCGCTGGCCGAACTCTCTACTCAAGGGACCAGGGAGGATAGCATACTGCTATTCAGGACCTTGATTTCCAACTATCCGCAATTCGTTGGGACACCCTATCAGGAAGAGGTCACTGAGTTGATTTATGCCTCCTGCACGAAGGTTCATCAACTCCATTTCAAACGCGATGAGATCAATTCGTGGTGGCCTTCGTCCTCAGTCACTTCAAAAAACAATCAATAATCATCAATCAAAACTACTATCCTATGAAAAAAGTAATCCGGTTCACAATCAAAAAAGGCAAAGCGCTGGGCCTTGCCTTGCTGGTATACATCCTTGCAATTGCGTTGGCGAATGCCCAGGATGGCAACGCCGGTATCAACGAAGCCACTACACGCGTCCGGAGTTATTTCGCGACGGGAACAAACCTGATGTATGCCATCGGCGCGGTCCTCGGACTGGTTGGCGCTGTCAAGGTCTATCAGAAATGGAACGGCGGTGATCCCGACACAGGCAAAGTAGCCGCCGCATGGTTCGGCAGTTGTGTCTTCCTGGTCATCGTTGCTACAGTACTGCAATCATTCTTCGGGATCTGATGGCGGCAAGTGTTTACAAGGTCAATAAAGGTATCAACAGGCCGATCGAGTTCAAAGGTTTGAAAGCGCAATACCTCGTGTACCTGGCTCTGGGACTTGTCGCGCTGCTGGTTCTCTCTGCCGTGCTCTACATCGCGGGGATCAACATGTTCGTCTGTCTTGTGGTCACCGTAGTCCTCGGCGCGACACTCTTCATGACGGTCTACCGGTTGAGTGATCGCTACGGCCAGCATGGCCTGCTCAAGAAAATGGCTAAACGCGCTATCCCTGATTTTATCAGGTGCTCTTCACGCAAACCGTTTCTTCAACTCAAAAGCAACAACTGATGGCCCATCCTGTCACATTCCATAAAGTGTTCCCGGTCTACAAGGTCGAGAATAACTGCATTCTCTCCCGGCAGGGAGACATAACGCTTGCCTATGCGGTTTCACTTCCGGAAATATTCACGCTTTCTGATCTTGAATACGAAGCGCTCCATCAGACACTGGTAAAGGCGGTCAAGGTGCTGCCGGATCATGTCGTTTTTCATAAACAAGACTGGTTTGTCTCAACAAGTCATCAGCCCGACTTTGAATCGGGCGAACGCTCATTTCTGTCGGGATCGAGTGAACGTTTTTTCAACGAACGTCCACACCTGGATCACAAATGCTATATCATGTTGACGCGGAAAGGTGCCAACCGGAAACCTTCAAACTCTCTTTTCTCGAATCTTGTCCGCCGAAGCATTGTCCCGGAAGGTTCATTGAACCCCCAGCACTTACAGGAATTCTTCGACAGCGCGGGTCAGTTTGAACGGATATTAAATGATAGCGGATTGGTCACCTTGGAAAGGATGACCGACGATGACTTCACAGGAACAAGGACAAAACCGGGACTCCTGGAGCGCTATTGTTTCTTGTTGTCTGAAACAGATCCGCCTACGATCAAGGATATACACTTCAGCGACGAACTGAAGATCGGGGATCTCTATTGTCAACTGTATTCCCTGGCCGATGTCGAGGATCTTCCGGCGCTCTGTGGCTCGCGCATCAACTATGATCGCTACTCAACAGATAAGACAAAGTTCAGCGTGGGCTTTGCCTCTCCGCTGGGTCAGTTGCTTTCTTGTAATCATATCTTCAATCAATACATCTTCACGGAAGACGCGCACAAGACGATCAGCCAGCTGGAAGGCAAGCGCCTCCGCCTGCAGTCGCTGTCGGCATATTCCAGGGAGAACGCTGTCAGTCGTGATGCCGTCAATGACTTTTTGAATGAGGCGATTTCCTCACAACGACTCCCCGTCAAGGCTCATTATAATATCCTGCTCTGGACGGATAACAAGCCGGAATTGAAAGAGCTTAAAACCAGGGTTTCATCGGCGCTTGCCCAGATGGATGCGATAGCGCGTCAGGAAACGGATGGAGCCCCTCAAATATTCTGGGCCGGACTTCCGGGTAACGAAGCGGACTTTCCGATGAACGATACGTTCGACACGTTCACTGAACAGGCTACTTGTTTTTTGAATCTTGAAACGAGTTACCGGTCTTCAAAAAGCCCGGTGGGGATTCGCTTGGGCGACCGGCTCACAGGTAAACCGGTTCATGTTGACATATCGGATGAGCCGGTCAGGAAAGGCATATGCACGAACCGGAATAAATTTATTCTCGGCCCCTCAGGATCGGGAAAATCCTTTTTCACCAATCACATGGTCCGGAGTTATTATGAACAGGGCACGCACATCGTGCTCGTGGACGTAGGCCATTCCTACAAAGGACTATGTGACCTGGTGAATGGATATTACTTCACCTACGATGAGAACAATCCGATTGAGTTCAATCCGTTCTTCATCAGCAAGGGTGACACGTTGGACACGGAAAAGAAGGAAAGCATCAAGACCTTGCTCCTGGCGCTGTGGAAAAAGGATAATGAAACGTACAACCGGTCTGAATATGTCGCCTTGTCGATTTCATTGAAGATGTACTACGAACGGCTCGAAAGGAACAATGAGTTGTTCCCCTGCTTCGACACCTTCTATGAATTTCTGAAGGAGGAGTTTGTTGCCATACTCCGCGAAGACAAAGTCAAGGAAAAGGACTTCGACGTCGAGAACTTCCTCTATGTCCTTCGCCCGTATTACAAAGGCGGGGAGTTTGATTACCTGCTGAATGCACGGAAGAACCTTGACCTCCTCCGCGAACGGTTTATTGTCTTTGAACTGGACAGCATTAAGGATCACCCCATCCTCTTTCCTGTGGTCACGATCATCATCATGGAGGTCTTCATCTCAAAAATGCGCAAACTCAAAGGGGTGCGAAAGATGATCCTCATCGAAGAGGCGTGGAAAGCAATCGCCAGGGAAGGTATGGCGGAGTATATCAGGTACTTGTTCAAAACGGTGCGAAAGTTCTATGGCGAAGCAATTGTCGTCACGCAGGAAGTGGAAGACATTATCAGTTCGCCAATCGTAAAACAGGCAATCATAAATAATTCGGATTGCAAGATTTTGCTCGATCAAAGCAAATATCAAAACAAGTTCGATCAGGTGCAGCAACTGCTGGGCCTTACCGAGAAAGAGAAAGCATTGGTGCTTTCTATCAATAAAGCCAACGATCCTTCACGCAAATACAAAGAGGTATTTATCAGCCTGGGAGGAATGTTGTCCCGGGTCTACGCCACGGAAGTCTCACTGGAAGAGTATCTGGCTTATACGACGGAAGAATCTGAAAAAGTCAGGGTTCAGTCCTATGTGAGAAAGTGGGGAGGCGATATCAGGAGGGGAATAGCCGAATTGGCTAATGACATACGAACAGGAAAAGCTTAAACACATTTCACATGAACAGAACAGGAAGAATATTTTTCATTGCCGTGCTGGGGAGCATCATGCTTACCGGCTTTCCGATTAAGCGCGCGGAATCAGGCATCGCAGTCCTTGAGATCATCCGGCAGGGTGTGAAGCGCGTTATCAAGGCGGTTGACCTCAAGATTCAGAGACTTCAGAATAAGACCATCGCCCTGCAGAATGCGGCTAAAGTTCTGGAAAATAAACTGTCGGAATCTAAGCTCGCCGAAATCGCTGAATGGACGCAGCGTCAGTGGCAGCTTTACCGGAAGTACTATGACGAACTCTGGCAGGTCCGCAATACGATCGCAGCGTACAAACGCATCAAGGATATCCTCGCCCGCCAGGAGCAGATCGTTGAAGAGTACAAATCCACCTGGAGTATGATCAATCGCGACAGGCATTTTACTGCCGGGGAAATCAACTACATGTACAGGGTGTATACGGGCATTCTTAACGAAAGTGTCCACAACCTCGATCAGCTTCTGCTGGTCATCAACGCATTCAACATGCAGATGAGCGATGCCAAACGCCTCGATGTAATCAACAAGGCCGGCGACCGGATCGAACAAAACTACACCGATCTCAAACAGTTCAACAACCAGAACATCCGGCTGAGCTTGAACCGGGCTAAAGATGAACATGAGATCGGAACGGTCAAAAGACTTTACGGACTCTCAACCGAATGACGATGAAAAAGTTACTGCTCGTAATAGGTGTTCTGTTTTTTCTTTCCGCTGGCAGCGCGCAGGCGCAGACATGGAGTGAATGGTTCAGGCAGAAGAAGACGCAGAAGAAATACCTCGTTAAGCAAATAGCCTTGCTGAAATTGTACGGCGGCTACCTGAAAGAAGGCTATGATATCGTGGGCTGGGGGCTTACAACAATTCACGACATCAGGAGTGGTGAATTCAGTTTGCATCGTGACTTCTTTGGTTCCTTGAAGAATGTCAATCCCCGCATTGCCAATTCCGCGAAAGTGGTGGATATCATCGCCCTTCAGGCGTACATCGTTCGTGACATTCGAAATGTCAACAACTTCTGTAAAACAAATGAACAGTTCACGCCTGAGGAAATACAATATGTGGCGTCGGTGCATGACAACATACTCCTGCTGGTCGACGCATCGATCTCCGGCTTGCTGATGGTCATACGGAACAACGAGACAGAAATGCGTGACGATGAGAGGCTGCTGCGCCTGGACATGCTCTATGATGATATGCAGGATAAATATGCATTCGTCAGGTCTTTCGCAAGTGACGTGCGCCTGATTGCGGGGGAACGCGAAAGGGAGCAAAGGAACGATGAGATTCTGCGTAAGGCGTATGACGCGATTTAAGATCTAAAAAGTGATTCTATGAAAAAGATCAGATTGATCGTCCTTTTTTTACTTGTGCTCGGGTGTACTCAACGTTCATTCGGCCAGCTGACCGAAGCACAGCAACTCTTGCTCAATTGGGAAAAGCTCAGGCAGCTCGAAGAGATCCTGGACAACATGTATAAGGGATACAAGATCCTTGACAAAGGGTATACGACAATAAGGAATATCGCTGAAGGGAATTACACGATCCACGAACTGTTTATCGATGGCCTCATGATGGTCAACCCTTCGGTCAGGAACTACAAAAGGATACCCTCTATCATCGATTACCAGAAATTGTTGCTGAAGGAATATCAACGCGCCTACAATCGCTTCAGACACGACCCTAACTTCAGCCTGAGCGAGCTGGAATACCTGGGTAACGTTTACAGTTTCCTGTTCGACGCTTCACTGCGAAATCTCGATGAGCTGATGATGGTCATCACAGCTACGAAATTGAGCATGAGCGACGACGAACGCATGCAGGCAATCGACCGGATTTTCTTCGATATGGAGGATAAGCTCATTTTCCTGCGAACATTTAACAACAACACGCAACTCCTGGCCATTCAGCGTGCCCGCTCGATAAACGACGTGAACACATTGAGACAACTGTACGACATCAATTAAGAAAATAATCATATGAAAATATTTTATAGAATCCTTAAAATGCTGTCTCCGGGAGACGGACGGCGAGTGACGATATTTCTCGCCGCCTCTTTTTTGCCTGGCGTTTTACAAGCCCAGAGTTTTACGGGGGAAATCCACAGCCTGCAAAGTGTGCTGGACCAGTTGTACGATGAAATGCTGCCCCTGTGCAGCAGACTGATTGGGGTTGGACGGGGACTGGCCGCCTTTGCAGCGCTGTGGTATATATCGTCGCGCGTATGGAGACACCTCTCTAACGCTGAGCCTATTGACTTTTATCCCCTGCTAAGACCTTTTGCGCTGGGCTTTTGCATCATGATCTTCCCATGGGTGATCACCCTGATGAATGGTGTTCTCCGCCCAACGGTTACAGGCACGGCCGCAATGGTCACGGGTTCCAACAACGCCATTGCATATCTTCTCAAACTAAAAGAGGACGCGATAAAAAAAACACCCGCATGGCAAATGTACGTTGGCCCGGATGGAAGTGGCGATCGCGACAAATGGTACCGATATTCTCATCCTGACGGTACCGAAGAGGGAGTGCTCGATGGCATTGGCAATGACATCAAGTTTGCAATGGCCAAGGCTTCGTACAACTTTCGCAATTCGGTCAAGCAATGGATGTCGGAGATACTCCACATATTATATGAGGCGGCTGCTCTCTGCATCAACACGCTCCGGACGTTTTATTTGATCGTGCTGGCCATCATGGGCCCTTTGGTATTCGGCTTTGCGGTCTTCGACGGGTTTCAGCATACGCTCACGGTTTGGATCGCAAGATACATCAGCGTGTTCTTGTGGCTTCCGGTCGCCAACATCTTCGGCAGCATCATCGGGAAGATCCAGGAAAACATGCTCGCGGTCGACATTCAACAGATCGTGCGTTATGGGGATACTTTTTTCAGCGCTACCGACACGGCATACCTGATCTTCCTGGTGATCGGTATCGTCGGATACTTCACCGTCCCGAGCGTTGCCAGTTACATCGTGCATGCTGGTGGAGGCTATGCTTTGCTCCACAAGTCATCCAATGTTTTTACCGGCGGTGCGCGTATGGTGACAACAACAACAATGGCTGCTGCGGCAGCAGCTTCCGGGGGAATGATCAACTATCTCAGCGGGGACCATGCAACCAGGCAGGGACAGCCGGACGTTCAGTCCGCGTCAGGTTATATGCACGACAAACTTTCCGGCAAAACTTCTCAGTCACAACCAACGAACCAATGATACTATGTTTCAGCAATTAAGAAATATCGATTCCGCTTTCAGACACATCAGGTTGTTCTCTCTCTTTCTCATAGCCGCTTGTGCCTTCACGGTCTGCTTCACGGTCTATGAAAGCTTTCAATTGATAAACGATGCGCGGGAACGGATTTACATTCTTTCAAATGGAAAGGCCCTTGAAGCATGGTCAGCCGGACGGAAAGACAACATCCCGGTAGAGGCGAGAGACCACGTAAGGATGTTTCATCACTACTTCTTTACACTTGACCCTGACGATAAGGTGATTCAGACAAACATCAAAAGGGCATTGTACCTCGCCGATGCTTCGGCCAAGAAACAATATGATAATCTGAAAGAGAACCGCTATTACTCGAATGTGATTTCGGGAAACATTTCACAGGAGATCGACATTGACAGCATACGGATTGATGTCGGTCAATATCCTTTCTATTTCAAGTGCTATGCGCGTCAACGCCTGATCCGGACAACATCGATTGTGACGCGAAGCCTGGTCACCGAAGGATACCTGCGTAATGTCTCACGGTCAGATCACAACCCCCACGGCTTCCTGATTGAGAACTGGACCACGATAGAAAACAAAGACATTAAAACAGAGAACAGATGAAAACAAAATTTCAAAAGACGGATCAGTCGCCTCCAGGTGATTTGGAGGCAGCGATCAAAGAGAAAATGGCGCGCCTCAATAATACTGTTAACAGTTTCTTCCATGCAAGACGAAAGATCGTACTGGTTGTTGCAGGAATATTTATAGCATGCCTTTGCGGAATGATTTGCTACAACGCAATCTATGGCGTTCCCTCCAATCCTGTTTCACTCGATAAGATCACACTACCTGAAGACATCTTTAGGCAACAAACAGATACAACAAGTCTGACGCCCATCGGAAAAATGAAAGGTGAAATCGATGGGGAGTTCGAAGCATTCCACCTCGCTGTCGATAAGGACGGTCAGCTTTATATCAACCGGGACCCGGAGTACTCAGAATACCGGTATGACAAGTCAAAGGGTTGGGAACCAATAACACGCAAACAACTCCAGGTGTATGAAAAAGAATTGCATTTCACTCGGCACCACAGAAAGAGTTTAAAACCTTAATAAATCATTGACCACTTAAAGAATAAAAAACTATGAACCCACACACAGAAAAATTTACAAGGAGGAGAAGATTCCTTATGGTGCTGCCTGTCTTGGCGCTTCCATTTTTGACAATGATCTTTTGGGCGTTAGGAGGAGGACAGGGATCACCAGCTGCCGCTGAAACTGTTGATCATGCAGGGTTAAACCTGGCTCTCCCGGATGCCCACTTTGACGAGCGGGAGATTTGGGATAAGCTTAGCCTGTACGAAATGGCAGAGAGGGATTCAGCCAAATACGAAGAAGCTAGGGAAAGGGATCCTTACTTTGATCTCGTTGCCTTTAAATCCCAACAGGGACTCCAACAAATAGATACGACAAGCCATGTTAACATGCTGGTCGATTCATTTCCGCAGAAGGGAAAAGCTTCGGAAGACCCTAACGAGGAAAGAGTAAATAGAAAACTGGAGGAGTTATATGCTGAGATAGACAAGGTCAATGCCCGCCCTGCAGGGATGAATAGGCGAACAGTTGACCCCACACCTTCCGATCCGCAATTCACAGCCGACGTTGACCGTCTGGAAAGGATGATGGAAATGATGCAGGATAACGGTGAAGCCGACCCGGAAATGGCACGGATCGAAAGTGTCCTGGAAAAGATACTCGATATCCAGCATCCCGAACGCGTAAAGGAAAAATTGAAGTCAACGCAAAGGGAAAGTCAGGGTTCTGCGCTTCCGGTTGCGCCAGTGATTGAGGGCAACGATATTTCATTGATCAATTCCGGGACTCGCGGATTGAATATTGACGATAGCGTCTCGGTATTGCACGGATTTCCATTCATGGCCGCGCAGAATGCTTTCTTTGGATTGGACGATGAAAATTTTGAAGAACAACAATCGGGCAACGCGATTGAAGCGGTCATTCATGATACTCAGGAGCTCGTGTCAGGTTCAACAGTCAGGATGCGATTGCTTGACGACATTCAAATCAACGGAACGGTAATCCATAAGGACCAATTTATTTACGGTGTATGCGCCATTAATGGCGAACGCCTCACAGTAAAGATCAATTCGCTCCGTACGGGAAATTCATTGCTGCCCGTGTCTCTTGAAGTCTATGATCTGGACGGACTGCCGGGAGTTTACATCCCCGGCGCAATCACACGCGACGCAGCAAAGCAGGCCTCCGACGATGCCCTCCAGAATATGCAGCTGATGTCGCTTGATCCCTCAATTGGCGCGCAGGCCGCAAGCGCTGGTATCGAAGCAGCCAAGGGGCTTTTTTCAAAGAAAGCAAAATTGATCAGGGTGACCGTGAAAGCCGGATATCGGATTTTTCTAAAAGACTCCAACGCATCCCAAGATTTTTAATTTTTCTCTAACATAAACAATCTAATTATGCATCAATTTATCAGGATCACTTTGTGGGGATTGCTGTTGCTGATGACAGGCAACGCAAGGGCGCAATTCCGGAATGAAGATCGGACCATCGAAATCACCTTCAACAAGACAACAAGTATTGTCTTTCCGGCAATGATTAAGTCGGTTGACAGGGGAAGCCGCGATGTGCTCGCTCAAAAGGCAAAAGGAGTGGAGAATGTTCTCCAGTTGAAGGCCGCACGACATGGATTCACTACAACCAACCTCACAGTCATTACATCGGACGGAAACATTCACGAGTTCACCGTTAACTACACGGATGAACCCGAAAGTCTTGTGTTGAATATGGGTGACAACCCGGACAGTTACACCCTCACCAACCCTGATCTGATTTTTCAGACGGAGTTGAATGAAATGGAGATGGAGCTCTATGCTTCCCGAATTATCGAAGCAAAACGAAGTGTCCGGTTCTTGAATGAAACCAGGCACGGAATCAGCATTTCATTGCGGGGAATTTTTATAAAGGACAACGTGATGTTCTACCATTTCCGCATCAAAAACCGGTCGAACATCAGCTATGACGTGAATTTCCTCCGCCTCTATATCGAGGACAGGCAAAAAGTGAGACGCACCGCATCACAGGAAGTCGGCATCACGCCCATCTACGTGTTTGGAAACGCGAATGAGATCAATGGCCAAAGCACTAATGATGTGGTGTTCGCGCTTGACAAATTCACCATACCTGGTGCAAAGCGGCTTGTCATTGAAATGTTCGAAAGGAATGGCGGAAGAAACCTGACCTTGTCGATAAACAACAAGGCGATTGTCAACGCCCGGCTGATCGACTAATTGACTCCAACGAATACACTTTGAACAACAGGAATATTTAAACTATTAAACAAACATTTATGAACATCAAGAATTTTGAATATCTAAAAGAAGGCCTGAAGTATCTGGGCTTTGCCGACAAGTTGAATGCTGATCTTGAAAATAGGATCAGGGAACAGCCAACAGAGTTCAAACTCAACCTGGTAGGGGAATTTGCCACAGCACAAAAGAAAGAGCAGGTGAACTATACACTTGACTTTACCAAGTCCGATCAGACCGATATGTACTTCCTGAACCGGTATCAGGCTACCTTGAAGAACGAAGATCCGGCCCGGGAAAAAACGCAGACATTCTATATAACCAAGAATTCAGGCGTCACGGCAAAGGAGGCATACAACCTCCTTAGTGGCCGGTCCGTTAACAAAGACCTGGTAAACAAGGAGGGTCAGACTTACAATGCATGGCTGCAACTCGACTTTCAGGACAAGGACAAGAACGATAACTACAAACTGAAACAGTATCATTCTGGTTACGGGTATGATCTTGACATGGCGCTCTCTAAATATCCCATTAAAGAACAACTCGATGCTGATCAGAAAGCAAAGGTTATCAAGTCTCTTGCAAAAGGAAATCTCACGCAGGTTACTTTTGCCAGGGAAGGGGGAGAAGACAAGATGTTCATAGCGGCCAGCCCCCAGTACAAGAACCTTGACCTGTACGATGCTAAAATGCAAAAGCAATTCCAGGGAATAGATAGGAAGGAAAAGGAGCCTGCAAAAGCCCAGGAGCAAAAAGAAAGTCAGAAACAGGAACTTGATGAAGAAGGTGAGGGGAAGCAGCAGAAGAAATCGTCCCGACGACGAGGCATAGGTGTATAAACACTTATCGCTGATATCTAAATGGCCCGCCTGCACTAAGACGGGTCTTTTTTATTAAGGCTGGATCATCGGATGAAACTTCCTCTTTAATGCCTCCCGTTGCAAGGCTTGAATTTTCAATTCAATTTTTCTTTAGAGTGTGCGAAAAGACAATTTTAGAAATGCTGCCCATATTTAATTGAGTTACCTTTTTTGCCCCGTAGTCAAAAGTCGTTGCGGTAGACTGTATTCCCAATTGAGTCGGTCAGTTGAACATAGTCGACGTGGCACACACCATTCGAACCGAAACCCATTCCTCGAATGAGGCCTCCCGGGCGTTCATAGCTGGTGGTGAACACTTCTTTTTCTTCAACTGAAATCTTCACTACCTTGTTCTTCACCTCAATCTTTACATTATTCCAGTTCCTGACATCAAATCCAAAAGACGAGAGATCATTCTTCTTTCCAGCGTCACGGTGCGGTAACATAATGTATTGGGGCTCTTGAAATCAGCTAGCCTGAAGGCTTCTATGAACAAGCCTTTCGTCACTTTCATTTTATTCCCGGTCTCTTCGCTACGTATTAAAATCAAACGAAGGGATAGACTCATGTTTTTTCGGCGAGGCCTCGAGCAGCGGTCAGCGTAATCCAGGATTATTGCTATCGCGTCTATTCAATCTCAGGCTTGAAACGTTTTGAAGCAAAAAATCCCCAAAAATGATTTGATATTCCCGGTGCTCATCGATCTGAAAAGCACAGTCAACTGTCACACCCGGACCTGTGAGCCAGGAAAATAAGAGCACAGGAATTTACCGGACTTTCCGAAATGCAAATCGCTCGGGAAAGTATTAATCATGCTTTGGAAAATTAGTCCGACTGTTCGGAAGCATTACCCCTCCGTTATAAAAAACCCATTATAATTTAACGTTCAAGTCATTTGTGCCCGATCAAATTCCCGCCAGCTGTACAACATGGTGACTGCAGCACGTGGTGAACCTGATAGGGTGATCTCCAGTGACACGTAAGGTCGCGTGCATGAAGCACTAAGACCTCATCCATGAGGATGCCCTTTACAGACACTTATTTAAAGTGGTAGACACGATTATGTACAAACCTAAATACACAAACTATGAAAAACTGGAAGTATCTCTTGGCAATCCTGGCACTTGTTTTGGCAAGCTGCACAGAAGACATTCAGCCCCGGACAGAAGACGACAATGAACCCATTCCAATCGGAAATCCACCCAGACCATGATTTTTGATTTTTGCTGAAGGATGGCCGTTATAAACGGCCACCCTTTCATTTTATTTGCGTGCCTTCAAAGGCGTTTTTGATTTGCCTACCCTAGAGCCTGAAGAACGTGCGCCTTAGTCTGTTTACATTATCCTTGCATGTACCGCCTGTACATTTACGCAGCCCATCCGCGCCATCGACATAGCATGGTCAAGCAACAGGAGAAGGGGAGTGCCCCATTTGGATGAATTTATCTTCGTCCGCACTGACAATGAGGCGTATCAGAAATTGGTATACGCCGATATTTTTTATCTGAAAGCCGATAGAGCCTATTGCCACCTCGTAACCGAGAAGAGCACATTGATTTTGTCAACAAGTATAAACATATCCGGGAACAGCTGACACAAAAAATTTTCATAAAGGTACATCCCTCCTTCGTAGTCAACATTAACAAAATCACAGCGATCGAAGGAGGGCAGATCCATATCGAAACGCATGAAATACAGAGAATGAGGCCTAAACTGAGTTGCTGAAAGGTCTGAAACTTATCAAATAACCCTGTTTAGGAAACCACTAACCTGCTATCGGAAATCAAATTGGCGAAATTCCATTCGCATGACGAATTATGGATATGAATGAACAGGGTTATGCGTTCGACGCCTTCATTTCCCATGCTGTGGAGGATAAAATTCCGATCGCCAATGAATTATGTGACCGATTGGAAAAAAAAGGGGCTAGAATTTGGTATTGCGGCCGCGAATTTCATACAGGCGACAGCATAAAAAGAGCAATACGCGAAGGCCTGAGCAAGTCCCGTTATGGCATCGTCATCCTCAGCAAAAGTTATTTATCCAAATCGTGGAATTTGTCTGAGTCCTTAAACTTCATAGCCGGTGAACGCGCTGAAAAAAAAACCATCCTGCCGCTTTTGTATAATATAGCGATCGAAGATTTGCCAGCCGGGAATCTGGAACTCACCGACCGGTTTGCCTATCGGATTGGAGATGAATTGGATGAACTTATTCAACACTTGGTAGCAGAAATCAACTGCACCTTGCCAGCGAACGTAATTAAAAAACATCAGAAATTTTCTTTCCTAAAACAAGGCTGGAGATTGAAGGCTTCCTGGTTCCCCGTCTCCCTCACCAACCTGAAAAAACGCCGGAAAAAAAAACTCTGGTTTAGGAAACTAAATCAGCGCTTCCGGAAAATAGATGTTCGGACGGTCTGCCCTGTGCATACATTAACGGGACGGAATTGCCTACGGAAAAGCAATTGTTTTCAAAGGTGGGCGCCTTGTAGGTGATTCCGTTTTTTGTAAGCCTGTTGTGCTGACGTTTGGATCTTTAAAAGACCCTCTCTATATCCACTGGTACACGGGTTGGATGAATCTCCGGTTTTAGAAATCAGCCGGATTAGAATGTGTGCTTATTCAACTCAATGAATCCTGAAGAATTTTGTCCCTGAGATTCGTAAACTCTACAGTGTAGTTTTCTGCTCCATCCATGACACTCCATCCGCTTTCAGGCTCCCATTGGTAATCATAGGAACCGAGAACCAGGCTCTTATTGAGTAACGCCTGAGGGTCCGTATAGGCGAGCGTAAATATTTGAATTCCGCAGTTGCGCGAGACTTCTCTTATCGATTTGATCACAGCACGAACTGTTGCACCCGTTGTCAAAATATCGTCCAGGATAAGTACATCCCCACTATTGCCGTTAGGGCTTCCGGTAAATGAATATACGTCGGCTAATTCTTCCGCTCTTTCTGATGCGGTCAGGAGCTTCATCGCCCTGGTTTCTCTCGATTTTTTTAGTCGTGTCGGATCATACTTCGCCCGCATGACCTTCGCCACCTCCCGGCCGAGCCGGTCCAGGGGACTACTTGCTTTCGTTCCCGCGCCCCCCTCAGCGCTTCCCAGGGCGCGGACAACCAAATCTGCCCTGACTTTTTTTTTGAAAATTCTGAAATGCAACATGCCGTCCAGGCGTCTACATGAAGCGGATAACCCTTCTTGAAGTGCAACAAGCTTTTGGATAGCCCATCCGGTCCTTTGCCCTGTGGCCTGTAGTTACAGAGGTAATAATGTGCGAATGCCTCGTCGTGATATTCAAATTGTCGGGTCTGAATTCCCATAAAGCGGCTATTTGTTGAATGAGCCATTACCCCACTAATTTACGCTCGTTCTGAATTTAAGAAACTTCGGCTATATGGCTCCTGGCTTTTTCCGAAAATTTTTGATCCCACTTTTATGATGATTTTCCTTTTTTCGGTTTTTCAACACGGTCACGAAGCTTGAGATAAAAATTAACTTGATGCCTATGCAATATTTATGGCTGGTCCGGCTGATTAATATATGACGCACTTGGACGGCATTTGATAAATAACTACTTTTATCATGGACGCCCATCAGATCCCCTTTTTAGGGGATGTGATGGGTTTTGCATTTTTAGACCCTAAATGCGTTGCAATGAATGAAATTGAAATTCTTATTGTTGAGGACAACCGTTATGATGCCGATTTAACGCTGCGTGTCCTTCAAAAACAAAATCTGGCCAATAAAATTATACACCTTTCTGACGGCGCAGAGGCCCTTGATTACATCTTTGCCAAAGGCAGATTTTTGAACCGCGACCTTAACCAAATGCCTCGGGTAATTTTCCTTGACCTGAAAATGCCGAAGGTAAATGGTTTGGAAGTGCTTCAGGCCATAAAAGCGGACGGTCGCGCGCGATCTATTCCGGTTGTCATCCTCACATCGTCAGCTGAAGATCCTGATATTAAACAATGTTATGAGCTGGGTGCAAATAGTTATATCGTGAAACCGGTAGAGTTCGACACGTTTGCCAAAGTTGTTTCAGATTTAGGATTTTATTGGATGGTCATAAACAAAACATTGTAGTTGTGCGGGAAGTGTTCGTATTAAAACTGACGGTTCCATTACTTTCCCTGTTGTTCTATTTGCAACTAACGGTACAGTGCCTGGCTC
The DNA here is from genome assembly GCA_036273935.1 of Cyclobacteriaceae bacterium. Lineage (GTDB taxonomy): Bacteria > Bacteroidota > Bacteroidia > Cytophagales > Cyclobacteriaceae > ZC4RG29. The sequence goes on from DASUGQ010000360.1 coordinate 26,544, forward strand.
AGGATAATGGCCCATCAATTGCGGAATTGAAAAAGATGTCAGTGGATGAACTGATGAACATTGAGGTAACTTCTGTATCCAGAAGAAAAGAAAAATTGTCAGTAGTGGCCTCTGCAATCCAGGTGATCACCCAGGAAGACATCGCTCGATCCGGCGCGGCTAACTTGCCGGAGGCTTTGCGCCTGGCTCCTAACCTTCAGACTGCCCAACTCAATTCCTATTCCTGGATTATAAGCGCCCGGGGGTTTAACAATATTTTTTCGAACAAACTGCTGGTGATGATCGACGGCAGGACGGTCTATTCGCCACTTTTTGCTGGGGTATTTTGGGACGCCCAGCAGGTCCTGCTGGAAAATATAGACAGAATTGAGGTGATTAGCGGACCAGGCGGAACGCTGTGGGGATCAAATGCTGTAAACGGCGTCATAAACATAATCACCAAACAAGCCGCTGAGACCCAGGGCGTATACGCTTCCGTCGCTGCAGGATCGTTTCTTGAAAAACATGCGGCTATTCGTTATGGCGGCAAAATAGGCAATGAGATATTTTATCGCCTCTCTGTTCAGCACGCCGGTCGCAATAATACGCAACGGCAGGATGGGACGGACAATGCAGACGAATGGTCCGCTAGTCACGCCAATTTGCGCATTGATTGGCAGCCTGCTGAAAAGGATGCCATCTCGCTGCAAAGCAATTTTTATCTTGGTACAGAGCATACCGACGAAGGCGCTCCCACTCAAATTCCATCGACATTCGATGGTCAGAATGTGTTGGCGAAATGGAAACATTTTTTTTCCGCCGAGTCTGGTCTCTCTCTTCAGTTATATTTTGATCGTACCTGGCGACGCGACCCTCCCAGCACAATAAGCGATGAACTGGATACATATGATCTCGATTTCCAGCATCGATTCTCTGCCGGTAAAATTAACAACGTCTTATGGGGGGTGGGGTATCGGTTCATGAATGACAAAAGCCAGAACAGTACGCCATTCGTCGGATTTGTTCCGGCAACGAGAGACATGGATCTCGTCAGCGGTTTCATTCAGGATGAAATATTGATTCAGCAATCGCTGCGATTAACCGTGGGGACGAAAATTCTGCATAATGTGTATTCGGGCGTCGAAATTCAACCCTCGGTCCGAATAGGGTGGTCAAAAAATGAAAACTACACGCTCTGGGCCGCTGTCTCACGGGCCGTCAGGACACCTAGCCGGATTGATGTCGACTATCGCCTGCCGACTTACGAGGTGCCGCCGGGTACACCACACGTGGCAGGCGGGCCAAACTTCGTGTCGGAAAAAGTGATTGCTTACGAGGTCGGCTACAGGTCCCAACCGGTCCCGGGTCTTTCACTGTCCATCGCTGCCTTTTTTAATTCGTATGATGACCTTTACAGTGTGGAAGCTGCGCCAGGCACAGTCCGTTATGAGATTCAAAACGGAACGGTCGGGGAATCCTACGGTGCAGAACTATCCGCAGCTGTCCGTGTATTTCATCCCGCTCAGATTCGCGCGGGGTATACGTATTTTCACAAGGACATTTGGAACAAACCGGGCCACAGTTTCGATACTTCCTACGCAGGCAGCGATCCCGACAACCAGTTCTTCCTGCAGATCATCGCCGATTTGCCTGCAAATTTTCAACTTGATTTCATCGGCCGCTATGTGGATGAACTACCGGCGTCGCCGGTCGCAAATCTGCCGGAAGTGTCAGCCTATTTTAACTTTGATGTCAGGCTCGCCAGGGCCATCGGAAATTTTGAGATCTCCTTCACGGGAAGAAATCTTGCCCATAAAAACATTAATGAATACGGCACGGCAACTGTACCTCAAAATATATATGGAAAACTCGTGTATCGATTGTGAAAGGGTTCAAACGAATGCTCGGTAAAAAATCATGAACGCTATAAAATTCGCGGGTATTTTGACGCTAACGACGGTAATCATTCCCGCGAATGTATTTTCGGTATCCTATCAGGAAGTCGTTTCGGTAGAGTATAAGGTCAAAGCCGCCTTCCTATTTAACTTTTCCCAATTTATCGAGTGGCCCGAAATCGGATTCACCGAGGTGCATTCTCCTTTCGCGATTGGCATCTTGGGAGAAAAAAATCCGTTTGGAACGTATCTGGATGAAATTGTCAGCGGCGAACAGATCGCAGGGCATCCGCTTGTCGTGCGACATTTTCATAAACTTGAGGAGATCACCGCCTGCAACATCCTGTTTGTGAGCATTACCAACGCCACTCAACTTAAAACAATTTTGGAGTCTCTGAAAGATCGAAGCATCCTTACAGTAGGTGAACACCCTTCATTTATACGCTATGGAGGTATCGTGCGATTATTCGTTGACGAGGGAAGGCTCAGGGTACAGATCAATCCCTCGGCTGCCAAATCTTCCGGATTGAATATCAGCTCGAAGTTACTGAGAGTCGCGGACATCGTTGAACCAAAAGGATAGCCTATGCGCTTGCGGGACATTCCAATCAGAAGAAAATTAAGACTCGTTTTGTTAACAACGAGTGGCCTTGTCGTCCTGATCACCTGTAGCGCGCTCCTCACATACGAGTATTTCGCATTTCGTCAATCGTCCGTGTCATCGTTGACTATGCTTTCTGCTGTTCTGGCTTCGAATTGCACGGCTGCCTTGGCGTTTGACGATAAACAAGATGCGCATGAAATTCTCTCCGCCGTCAAAGCTGAACGCCAGATCGTGGCTTCCTGTATATGGGATAATGATGGTGAAATATTTTCCACCTACCCAGACCACCTGCCCCAAGAGTCTCTTCCGGATGCGACGTATCCCGATGGTCACCGTTTCAAATACGGCCATCTGGAAGTTAAACAGCCAATTATTCAGGGTACTCGCCGGCTCGGCACCCTGTACCTGCGATCCAACATGGCCGATATGCGGGAGCGGTTCCGGCTGTATATTTTCATTTGCTCAATTGTTTTTGGCACGTCCCTTCTCACCGCCTATTTCCTTTCCTCAATATTCCAGAAAGATGTGTCTGCTCCGGTATTAGCCCTGGCCGAAACAGCAAGAGCTATTTCAGAACGCAAAGATTACGCCGTGCGTGCGGTTAAATTGGGAGAGGATGAACTGGGCACCCTTACGGACGCCTTCAATAATATGCTCGCACAAATCCAAACACAAAACCAATCCATAAATGGTCAAAGAATGGTATTGGAAAATATCGTTGAGAGCATGGGCGATGCCTATGTCAGTCTGGACGAGCAATGGCGTTATACTTTTGTAAATAAAAAAGCCCTTACCCTGATGGGAAAAGAGACAGGATCGCTGATTGGAAAAACGTTATGGGAGATTTTCCCGGACACCCGTGGTACAATTTTCGAAAAGGAATATTATGCTGTAATGACCAGCCGCTTGCCCAGGACTTTTGAGACATATTACGCTTCCTACGACATGTGGCTGGAGGTACGCGTATACCCTCATGAAGACGGAATTGCGATCTTCTATACGGACATAACCAAGTACAGAAAAGCGGAAGAGGAAATACGCTCATTCAATTACAAACTGGAGAGGACGGTGGCTGAACGAACAGCCGCCCTGGAAATAGTGAATAAGGAACTTGAATCATTCTCGTATTCGGTTTCGCATGACCTGCGCGCACCATTGCGCTCAGTGCACGGCTATATAAACATTTTTTCAGAAGAGTATGCAAACAGGCTGGATGACGGAGCAAAACGGCTGATTGGGATCATTCAGGAAAATGCCGCACGTATGGGGCAGCTTATCGATGATCTTCTGTCCTTTGCAAAGCTTGGCAGGAAGGAGCTGAGCAGAACAAAAATGTCTATGCTCGACCTCGTGTCCGGCGTGTGGGAAGAGCTGATCAGGAGCGAAGGGCACCGCGAGATCAAATTTACACTGGCCGAATTGCCAATGGCATATGCGGACTCAGTTACAATGAAGCATGTGTGGAGCAATCTCATCTCAAATGCGCTGAAGTATACCAAACATAACAACACAACAACAATCGAGATAGGCGTCATTGATGAGTATGATGATGGTTTCACAACATATTATATTAAGGACAATGGCGCCGGTTTTGATATGCGCTACTATGATAAACTGTTCGGTGTTTTTCAGCGATTGCATTCGCAGGAGGAATTCGAAGGGACTGGTGTCGGCTTGGCAATTGTGCACCGGATCATCGTTCGGCATGGGGGAAAGATTTGGGCGGAGGGAAAGCCGGGTAAGGGAGCCACTTTCTTTTTTTCCCTATCACATAATGGCGATGACTGAGCTCTCCAGTATCCTTGCCGCTGGCAACTCGAAATCATGAATAGACTGACGATGCACGTGAAATGAGTCAAACTTCCAATCAAAATATGGCCACTGACTTGACCTTTTCCCGCGCCCCCCGGGCAGCCTATCTTGTTTTATCGCCAACCTTTGAGGTACTCGCCGCCAGTGATGGATATTTAGTTACTACCCAAAATGTTTTAGACGAGATTATCGGGAGAAAGTTGGAGGATATCTTTCCATCTCCACGTGCGCCCCTCGGTATCGAATCCATGGCAAACCTGCTCACGCTTGTTCGAAAGGCGTTTTTTGATAAAAATCAGTTTTCTATGCGGATTGCCCTCAAGCGGGATGCGCCCCAAACTTGGCGCGTAAAAGTCACACCGCTTTTGGACCAGCACCAGCATTGCGTTTACCTCGTTCTGTTACTGAAGGACCGCCATAAACCGACCGGCAATGCTATTGAAGATCAGCGCGTAGGGCATAAGCGGGAAGATGAAAAATTTGTGGGCCTTCTGGAATCCGCCCCAGACGCAATGATCATCGTTAACCAGGAAGGTAATATCGAGATTGTAAACGCCCAAACAGAAAAACTCTTTGGGTATTCACGAGAAGAGTTGATCGGCCAGGCAGTCGAAATTTTGATACCAAATAGATTTCGCGCGAATCATCCCCATCATCGGGATCGCTTTTTTAGCGATCCGCGTTTTCGCGCCATGGGGACAGGTCTTGAGCTTTTCGGCTTGCGGAAAGCAGGCGACGAATTCCCCATCGAAATTAGTTTAAGTCCCCTGGCAATCTCCGGAGGAACAATGGCTGTAGCAGCAATTCGCGATGTCACCGAACGAAAAAAAGCTGAAGAAAAATTCAAAGGTCTGCTGGAGTCTGCACCGGATGCCATGGTGATCGTCAACCGCGAAGGAAAGATTCTGCTTGTAAATGCGCAAACGGAACGTCTCTTCATGTTCCCGCGCGAAGAAATGATAGGCCGGCCCGTTGAAATGCTGATACCGGAACGTTTTCAGATGCACAACGAACACAGAAGAAGATTTTTTTTAGACCCGCGAGTGCGGGAAATGGGTAGGGGACTTCAGCTGTTTGGCAAGAGAATGGATCAAACTGAGTTCCCCGTTGAAATTAGTCTAAGCCCGCTTGAAACGGCGGAAGGGACCATCGTCCTTGCCGCTATACGTGACGTTACACAACGAAAAAGGGTGGAAGAGGAGATCTCCCAATTGAACAAAGATCTGCAATTTAACCTTCAGCAACTCCAGGCCAGTAACGATGAGCTCTCTGCATTTAGCTACTCAGTCTCTCATGATTTAAGAGCCCCGCTTCGGGCAATCCATGGCTACACTAAGATTTTATCCCTTCAGTACATCTCTCAATTGGATAATGATGCCCGGCAATTGATGCAGTCTATCATGCAAAACGCGCAGAATATGGGACAGCTCATCGATGATTTGTTGACGTTCTCGAAGATCGGCAGAAAGAAAATTCAACAAGTATCAATCGACATGAATAAACTGGTAGCGTCTGTCTTGGAGGATTTAGAAAATACGATGCCATCGTCAGAGGCCAGGATATTCATTCACCCGATGCCCAACCTCGAAGGTGATCTCAGCCTCATTCGTCAAGTGCTAACTAATTTGATTGGAAACGCGATAAAGTACTCCCGCCAGCGTGAAGAGCCGCTGATTGAAATAGGCTCCTTTACAAAAGTAGACGACTCCGGGTCGACCGTCTATTATGTTAAGGACAACGGAGTAGGTTTCGACATGAGATATTATGACAAGCTCTTCGGAGTGTTTCAAAGATTGCACAACGCCAATGAATTTGAAGGGACTGGCGTCGGCCTGGCTTTGGTCCACCGGATTATCGTCAAACATGGGGGAACAGTGTGGGCAGAATCTCAGGCCGGGAAAGGTGCAACATTCTTTTTTCAGGTCTGATCGTTGATAAGAATTCATGACGGCATGACTATACGCCACAGAAATTTCCTTCGTGAATATTTAGTCCGGCATGGATTTAAATCTTGTTTTTGGCTGACTCAAATTTGGGCTTTGATAGTTATATTAAATTTCATAATTTCAAATGCCCATCTTAAGAAGACAAGAAGTATTTGCGGATATACTTCATTTGTTTTTCTATTGTTAAATTATTGGAGATCCACTTGCTAGAAAAAATTCTTGGCAAACCTTGGTTATTAGCGAGGATATGTAATACCAAATCATACCGGCATGGAGGCTGGTTGATTACTTGCCGCAGATATGGAAAAAAAATTGAAGATTCTCTTGCTTGAAGATGTCGAAGATGACGCCGGCCTTATTAATTGGTCTTTGGAGAAAGCGGGCTTGCCGTTTGAATTCAAGCGCGTCGATAACCGCGAAGAGTTCGTAGACGCAATCCGGAACTACCAGCCTGATGTGGTGTTGTCCGATCATTCCCTCCCGCGTTTTAATTCGATGGATGCACTTCGCATCTGCAGGTGGGTCAACCTTCAGGCTCCTTTCATATTGGTCACCGGAACGGTCTCGGAGGAATTTGCTGTTACATGCCTTAAGCAAGGGGCCGACGATTATGTGCTAAAGTCTAACCTCACCAGGTTACCATCAGCGATTCAAAACGCGCTGCTTCAGCGTGCCTTGAAATCCAAGCAGCGGGCGATTGAACTTGAGCTGAGGATGCAGAATGAGGAGTTGGTTAAGATCAATCATGAACTCGATAACTTTGTCTACAGCGTTTCGCATAATTTGCGTGGCCCCGTTTCAACAGTGTTGGGACTGTTGAACCTTGCACGACTTGAAGTTGAGAATCCGGCCACATGGAATGGTTTCATCGACATGATGGGAGCCAGCCTGGGTAAATTAGACGACAGACTGAGGGAAATACTGGACTACTCGAGGAACGCCAGGTATCAGGTCAACTGCGAAAAGATTGATTTCGCACAAGTCGTACAGGAATCGCTGGATAAATTGTCTTTCATGGAGGGCTTTCATGACATCAGGAAAGCAATAGAAATAAAGGAAAATCATGAATTCCTGTCGGATACCTATCGCATAAAAGTGATTGTGAACAACCTTGTCTCGAACGCAGTCCAGTTTCGTGATGAGCACAAGGAACCGAGCACCCTCACCATACGGGCAATATTGAACAATGATGCAGCTCTTTTAATTATTGAGGACAACGGCACAGGAATTCCTGATAATTTAACAGACAAGGTATTTGATATGTTCTTTCGCGGCTCAGTGAAGAGCGATGGCGCCGGCCTCGGACTGTACATCGTTAGGGAAATGGTCAACAAGTTGAAAGGTAAGATCTCCCTGGAATCTGCCCACGGCAAGGGGACCAGGGTGTCTGTGGAACTCCCCAACATGAGATCACCACTACCGCCTGATTCCAGGGAGACGGTCAAAGAACCCGATGTCAATACAAGCCTAAGGTGATCACGGCAGAAACTATAGTGAACCATTTGAATGACCCGGTTTTTATCCTGGACCAAAAATGTTCTATTTCCTATTATAATCGCGCGTCGCACCGCTTTCAGCATCTCGCCCGCCGTCGAATTGAAATAGGAGTGCCTTTCACGGAGATCGTTTCGAAGGAACGCGAGGGAGTTGTACGGACGCTGCTACGGCAGGTCATTCAGCGTAATGTGACCGAGACGGTTGAGGCTGAGTATCGCGATGTTGGGGGCCGTCCATACTTTTTTGAAGTCACTTATTCACCCATCGCCGAAAAAAATAGCGGGATCTGCGTTTGTGTAGTGATACACGACATCACCCCCCAAAAAAGTTATGAACGAAAGTCGCTGCGCCTGCTCAGGGATTATCAGCACGTCCTTGAAAATGCCAATGCCATGATTTTTGGTATTGATGGCCGCGAATATGTCGTTGAATGGAACCGGGAATGCACACGGGTTACTCGCTTTGAGAAAAATGATATACTGGCCAAAAAGATTATTATGCTCGCTGATGAGTCAGGCTCAGAATTGAGAGCCCTCCTGAAAAGGGTCTTGGGCGGAGAACCAATTTACAATTTTGAACTCCGCATCAGAGATAAGGAAGGGCAATCCCTGACAATCCTTGTAAACGTGACACCAAAATTGAATGACCGAAATGATATCGTTGGAGCCTTGTTTGTCGGCCAGGACGTCACGGAACTTTCTTCCTACAGAGAAACACTTGAACAACAGGTGCTCGACAGAACAGAGAAATTGAAACGGGCTCTTGAAAAGGAACGGGAACTGGTGATGATAAAGAACCGTTTCGTTTCGATAGCATCTCATGAACTGCGTTCCCCACTTGCTTCCATAGAAAATGAAGTTGGCTGCATCAGGTCGGATGTTACCTTGAAAGACGTAAATAACGCAGCGCTCGATAAGATTGAAAAACAGGTGGGGACGATGAAAACCTTGTTGGAGGACATTCTTACCCTGGAGAAACAGGAAGTGCAAAAACTGAAAGCGAGCTATCACCAGCTGGACTTAGTTGCCTTCTTGGATGAGCTTGGAGAAGAAGTGCTCGCCAATAACAAATACTCTCATTCTATCATCAAGGATGTTCCTGATTCTCGCATTTTCATTGTTTGCGATGGCAAACTGCTTCGCAATATTTTTATTAACCTGTTGAGCAATGCGGTAAAATTTTCGCCGGATGATAACCGGATTGAACTTTCGGCTCAATTGCAAAATGACGGATACGTCGCGATCTCGATCAAGGATCATGGTTGTGGGATCCCGCCGAATGAACTGGAAAAGGTTGTTGAACCTTTTTCACGTGGTTCAAATGTTGAAGCGATCAAAGGGACAGGGTTGGGATTGAGCATCGTTAAACGGGCAACAGAAACACTTGGAGGCATCCTCTCGCTGGAGAGTGAAGTGTCGAAAGGTACAAGAGTCGTTGTCAAATTACCGTGTTCACCGGAAATATGAACAAACCGATTGGAGTACTGATCGTTGACGACCATTCTATCCTGAGAGAAGGCCTGGTCTCCCTGTTAAACAAAGTTGATGGCGTCGAAATACTGGGTGATCTTTCAAGTGGAGAGGCTGCAGTTAACCGCCTGAGTGAATTTCAACCTGATGTCATCCTCATGGATATTGTGATGGGTGGAATGACCGGGCTTGAAGCGACGCGATGGATTAAGGAACAATCGGCTGAAATTAAGGTGATCATTATCTCCAGCGAAGTGAACCGGGACTATGTGACCGCAGGAATAAGATGCGGCATTGACGGCTATCTCCCCAAGGATGCCAGCCGTGAAACACTGGTCGATGCTATCCACGCTGTCTATGAGGGAAAGAAATTTTTTGATGATGCCATCACTAGCCTTGTATTTGAAGACTTTTATATCAAGGAAAAAGATGGAAGAAAACGCGAACGTAAAACGAATACGGGCCTGACAAAGCGGGAATATGAAATCATTGAGCAAGTAGCATCGGGTAAGAGTAACCAGGAGGTAGCCGACGCGCTGTTTGTCAGCATCAAAACGGTGGAAACACATAAGAAAAATATTCTCGAAAAGCTCGGCCTTAAAAACAGCGTTCAACTGGTGCGCTATGCTATTCAGCATGATATCATTTCCCTGGACGACCCTTTCCTATAACAGTGGATCCGCATAAATGCGCTGTTAAAGACGGTTGCGAAAACGTTGATGCTTGCACGTTTTGTGAAATCACCTACGCTTGAATTTAACACATTGCTCCCATTTGGCATATGTACCCCCTCCTTTAAGGGTAAACCCTGATTTTTTCAAAATCAGGATATCTGGCAAGTTTCTGACCTTCCTCGAAGACAACTTTGTCATATCAAATTTATCCAACTGTTATGAACATGCGAATCAAATTGAACATGATAAAGGGAGCAATCCTGCTCGTACTTTTTGTCGTACTGGGCTTTCATTCAATAATCGTTAAGGGGCAAACTTCCCCTTCAACAAGAAAACAAAATGTCCGGATGTCCCATTTTAGCGGTAGGCTGGGTACCCGACTGAAAGGGCTGAGTGGATCGTATGGTATACGCGTATTCACACTGCAAAGCAATATCCCGGCGTTGAATCACCTTTCGGTCTTACAGGAAGGCGGCCATGCCGGACTTTTTTTCGGCAACCATATCTGGCGCACAAAAGTCGGATTGATGGGGTTCTTTTATTCGGCTTCCAGGGTTCCGAGGACTATCAATGTATTTGAGACCGAAATAGCACAGAATTTCTATCCTCTCAACAGGGGTAATAAAACGAAAATGATCGAGCCCTACCTGGCCGGGGGACTGGTATATAACAACATCAGGTTCAAAGGACACTATAACCGGAAATCCAATGAACCCATAAATATGAGCGCCCCCGAGCCTTTCGTTGGGGCTATTCATAAGATTGATTTGAGCGTCGGGATGGGACTTGAAGTCGGCCTTTTAAACAACCTCCAGTTTGTGCATTTTTTTACGGAAACCAAGTATGGCATCAACCTGTATCAGGCTGCCGCCGCCAACGCTTTGCAAGCTACATCCGTGAGCAATCAATTTATGGTGACCATGGGCATGCGATTTGGCGCATTTCATTAAGCACATGAATGAACTATCTATGAAAAAATATATCCTGTCATCTCTGTTTGTCACCTTCTTGATGTCCGCCGACGCTCAGGATATTGTTACCTATGTGCAAACGGAATGTACGGTGGCTGGCAGCCAGTACGGATCTTCTGTTATGTATGAGACAAGGTCGAAGTGGAGCGTAGGTATTTTTTACCAGGCCGAGTTAGCTACCCGCTCGGAAGACTATTCAGGCAAGGATAACTTCCTGGGACTTACCTTTCAGGCTCCGTTGGCAAAAAGTAAAAAACTTTCCTTTTTTGGTCAATTGCGCTCGGGATTAGTCAACTCACAATTTGTCGTCGTCGTTCCGGGATTGGAGACACGACTGAATTTAACTCCTCGGCTGGGCACGGCCTTTGGCATGAGTCTTCGCATGGGCTATCCGTCAGTTAGTGGCAAAATATTTTTAAGTCTGTTTTAAAATCTATTCATATGAGATTGATATCGAAACTTTTCTTGACACTGACCGTTATCGCTGCCTGCGAATCCGCGCCCGAGGACTTATTCGTGCGTCATTTTACAATAAAAAAAGGGGAGCACTATTCTACTCCAAGGCTGGTGGAAATGCTTCAAACGAACCGCCTTGTCTTTGAGGCGACGTTTGACAGCAGCGCCGTATATGAATTTGATGATGCCGGATTCCAGGATTCGAAGAACAAACTCCTTGGTTTCTCTGACTGCAATTCCCTTCATCATGACAATAGCGCCCGGTTTGCATGGCAATGGTATAACGACCAACTGGAGATTTACGCCTACTGCTATGTCAATGGCGAAAGGGTTGAAGAATTTATTGGCACCGCTGAGATCAACGAGAAAAAACTTTTTGAAATTGAACTTACTGATGATAGTTACATCTTCAAGTTCAGTCATTACGAGCCGGTCACGATCAAAAGGGGTAGTGCGTGCAACCGTGGAGCATACTATATGCTATGGCCCTACTTCGGCGGGTCGCTCGCGGCACCACACGACGTGCAAATAGACATTTCAATCAAACGATGACAGATAGTGTCGGTAAACTGCATAAGGTTATGGTGGTTGGCGTTTTATCCATAGGACATGAGATGACCCGGTCCTTGTGGGATATAGCCGAAGTGGATGAAGTCTACAACGTTTCGTCTGCAGAAGAGGCCATAAATTTGTATGCGGAGCTCAAACCGGACTTGATATTTATTGATGTAATACAGGAGGGAATGTCGGGGATTGAGGCTGGGAAGCTGATCCGGGAACAATACGCCCGGACAAGAACGGTGTTAGTATCGGAGACCTTTGATGTGGAGTTTCTTGTGGCTGCCCGGGATGCGGGAATGAATGGATATATGGTCAGATGCCTGGATCCGATGGTGCTGCAATGTGTGATCAGGGAGGTGGAGGTTGGTTGGTTCAGTGCTTTTATGGTTTAGGCAGTTGGAGCCAGGACTTGAATGGTGATGACGCGCGTGCTCCGGAGTGGTGGAAGGGTGGAGCGTTGGGATAGAAAGAGGAGGTGGAAGTGTCCGGAGTTGCGTGCATCACCTGACGGTCTGCTGGTGGAGCGATAACGCGTATGAGGTCCGTAAATGGTCATAACTTACTCAGGAATTGGGCGATACTTTTCATGAATTTTTTCCTCCGCCCTGCACAACCTCACAGAATCCGGAAAAAATTCTGACGTCTGGTAAATGATACCGGTCACAAAAAAATTTCGAATTGGCCAATTAGCGAAACGCAACTGAGGTTTTAAGTTTAACACGATTTGGTTACATTTGATGAATCGTTCTTCCGGCGAGAGTGGCAAACCCGGTGAGCTAATAGGTGAAGCGAAAAAATCAGCCACTACAAGACACTGAAATACAGAGGGCTAGATATCAGGTTCAAATTCTGGTACCCCGACATTGAGACAATAAACTGTCGGTAAAACCCTCCAACAAAATGTTTGGAGGGTTTTTGTTTTATGCCAGTCTTCGAATTGGATATATTTTATCCATAACAATATCATAGACAAATCGAACTTCGAACTCAACGTTCGCCTCATCGCTAATGATCTCAATGATCGCTTTTATTGGATACTCATTACCTTTTAGTTGATCTTTCCCAAAAACACTATTCCCCGAAATATTTATCGGATAGTGAAATGTGGTGCACAGGATTGAAATGATAGAGACTGATCAGGCCCTATGTGTATCTCCCATGATTTTTAATCTATACCGAACTGATGGCAGGATTTAAAGTGGGCTGGTGGTCCCCGCTAACCACTCAACTTTTCAACAAATTCGCGGAAGCTGTTCGCCGGTAAGGTAATTCACAACTCTTTTTCCCCCAACTGCACTGGAAAGCACAACCTGCCGTGGATGTTGGTCCACTACTTCCCCAATGATGGTTGCATTTTCTCCTAAAGGGTCACTTCGAAAAATTTCCAATGCCTGGCTCGCTTTTGATTTTTCAACAATAGCCAAAAAGATGCCCTCGTTAGCGATATAAAGCGGATCGAGACCCAGCAATTCACAAGCCCCTTCCACCTGTTCGTTAACCGGAATATTTTTTTGGATTAGCTTCACACCAACCTTTGCCTGACCTGCTACTTCATTGAGAACAGTGGCCACTCCTCCACGGGTAGGATCGCGCATGAAGTGGATGGATTCACCTTCTTTGTCCAGGAGTTTTTTCACTAAATGATTTAATGCATTGGTATCGCTTTCGATGTCGGTTTCAAATTCCAGGCCTTTGCGTCTCGACATGATGGCAACTCCATGGGTAGCAATGTTACCGCTTACAATAATCTGGTCACCGGGTTCAACGCGGCTAAAATGAATATTTCCTTTCGGGTGAATAGTACCTATTCCTGAAGTATTGATGAAAATCTGATCTCCCTTTCCTTTCTCCACTACTTTCGTATCGCC
>DASUGQ010000361.1:0-9856 GCA_036273935.1 Cyclobacteriaceae bacterium
GTCATGTAGGATTTGTTTGCAAAAGACCTGAATAAAAAACGGTCGCACACATAAATAAATTTGAAAAAATAACTTCCAATAGTAGATTTGTGCCGCTTGTTAAGAAAAACGGACACTAAGCCTAACATGACAAAAAATTTAATTCGAGCCGCCAGACATTTACCTCTCGCCTTATTTTTCTTCTTAACCTTCTCATTAACACACGCACAAGACATTTCTACTGACGCAGCTGATATCAGTGCCGGTCAGGCTTTGTTTGAATCAAACTGTAAGACATGTCATCGTGTGCATCAGAAACTAGTCGGGCCCGCGCTGGCTGGTGTCTACGATCGTGTTCCTTCCATTGACTGGATCAAGTCCTTTGTCAAGAACTCATCTTCTGTCATTGCCAGCGGAGACGAGTATGCGAACAAACTCTATAATGAGTTTAACAAAACGCAGATGACGGCCTTCCCTTTGAAGGATCCTCAAATCATGCAGATACTGGCCTATATAAAATCTGAGACTGAAAAGGGACCAGAAGTAGTACAAGCTCCTCAAGCTCGCACCGCAGTACCCGGGGCTCAAGAGGCGGGCGAGAACCTTCCGTCCTCATACTTAAATATTATCCTGATCGGGATGGTTATCATCCTCGTGCTGATTCTGATCGTCCTGGGTTTCCTTGTGTCTGCCATCAAGCGCTTTCTTGATCAAAAGGATTTGTCGGAAGAAGAAAAAGAAGTTGTCCACTCACCAATATCCGGAGGTTCTATTCTCAGGAGCAAGGGCTTCATCTTCCTCGTTGTCTTCATTGTTGCCGCTGTGGGTTTCAAGGCTGTGATCAATGGGCTTTATTCCATCGGGGTACAACAAGGGTATTCGCCTAAGCAACCCATTGCATTTTCACATAAGATTCATGCCGGGCAATTTGAAATAGACTGCAAGTATTGCCATACCGGTGTCATGAAGGGCAAGAATGCTAACATTCCTTCTCCCAACATTTGCATGAATTGTCACAATCAGATCAAGAAGGGCACCAATACTGGTGAGGGGGAAATTGCAAAACTGGTGAAAGCGTATGAGACCAACACACCAATTGAGTGGGTTCGTATTCACAACCTGCCAGACCTGGCTTATTTTAATCACTCTCAGCACGTGAATGTTGCCGGGGTTGAATGTCAGACCTGCCACGGCCCCATTGAAACGATGGACGTTGTGCGCCAGCATTCCTTATTAACAATGGGATGGTGTATTGATTGTCACCGAAAGACCGATGTCAATACGAAGGGCAACAAATATTATGACGACCTGGTCGAACTACATAATGCAGTGTCAAAGAAGCCGATGAAAGTGGAAGATATCGGTGGTCTTGAATGTGCACGTTGTCATTACTAAAAGAAATTTATCACGCTCAACGCATCGCGATACACGATAGTATGAAAGAAAATAAGAAGATATACTGGAAAGGCATCGAACAATTGAAGAACGATCCCGAGTTTGTGAGGCATGCTCATCAGGAGTTTGCGCCAGGCCCGGAGGAAAACACCAATCATTCCCGTCGCGACTTCCTGAAGATGATGGGCTTTGGCGTGACGGCCGTTTCCCTTGCCGCATGTGAGGCGCCTATCCGAAAAGCCATACCGTATGTTACCAAGCCCGTTGACGTCGATCCCAGTGTTCCAAACTACTACGCTTCCACTTATATAAATGGTGGTGACTATTGTAGTATTGTTGTAAAAACCCGTGAGGGCCGTCCCATCAAGATTGACGGCAACACACTCTCCAGCGTAACACAGGGAGGAACCAGTGCACAGGTTGAGGCATCCGTTCTTTCGTTGTATGACAATGCCAGAATGCGGGGGCCGAAGAAGGGCAAAGAAAAAATTACATGGGAAGACCTTGACAAGGAAGTCATCAATGCGTTGAATGGAATTGCTTCAAAAGGAGGCAAGATCAGGATTGTCAGCCATACCATCATCAGTCCGAGCACAAGGCTTGCCCTGGAGAAATTCAAATCAAAATATCCGAACACAGAACACATTCAATACGATCAGACATCTTATTATGGAATGCTAAAGGCGAACGAAGAATCCTTCGGGTCGTCTATCATTCCATCTTATGATTTCAGCAAGGCAAATGTCATCGTAAGTATTGCTGCAGATTTTCTTGGATCATGGCTGGCACCCATCGAGTTTACCAAACAATATGGTAAAACCCGTGAGGTAGGGATGCACAAAAAAGAGATGTCGCGTCATTTCCAGTTTGAATCCATTCTCAGCATTACTGGGGCAAACGCCGACTATAGAACGCCGATCAAACCTTCACAGGAGGGTGCCATCGTTGTTCAGCTTTATAACCTTATTGCATCAAAAGCCGGTAGACCTACTGTTTCAGGCGCGGCAGACAAGATCAACTTTCTTGAAAAAGCTGCCAATGAACTTTGGGATGCGAGAGGCAAGGCTCTTGTTGTGTCCGGTTCGAATGATAAAGCCATTCAGATCCTCGTCAACGGAATCAACGATATGCTGGGAAGCTATGGATCAACCATTTTTACTCACCTTCCCGTGAATTACCGACAGGGTAATGACGTTGCCATGATCAAATTCATCGAAGAGTTGCATACCGGAGGGATTGATGGCGTAATTTTCTACAACTGTAACCCGGTTTATGATCATCCTATGGGTGACAAACTGGAGTCGGCGATGAAGAAAGTTGCCCTTTCTATAGCGACGTCCTACAAGGAAGATGAGACCGGAACGCTGGCGATGTACAAGGCACCCGATCATCATTACCTGGAGTCATGGAACGATGCTGAGCCGAAAATAAATCACTTCAGTCTTTCGCAGCCTGCCATTTCACCAATCTTCAAGTCAAGACAGGCACAGGAAAGTTTCCTCGCCTGGGCTGGTGAAAGCACTACCGACTATTTTGAATTTGTAAAAAATAACTGGAAGACAAGATTCTTCACCGGGCAAGAGCTCGACTTTCAAGGCTTCTGGGACAAATGTTTATATGACGGTGTATATGAACTTCCCGTCGATGCAGCCGCATCTCTTACGTTTGCCGGTGATGTTAGTTCAGCGGCCAGCGAAGTGGCCAAGAATTATGCGCCGAGCGATTGGGAGCTTGTTATTTACGAAAACGGGACCGTAGGCAATGGTTCACAAGCCAACAACCCGTTGCTCCAGGAACTTCCTGATCCGATCACTAAAGTGGTTTGGGATCATTACGTTACCATCTCGTCGAAAGATGCCAATGGGCTGACGAATCCTGAAAGCAAAACAGTGTATGCTAACATACAGGCTAATGGTAAATCCATTAAGCTTCCCGTGCTGATTCAACCCGGACAGGCCAAGGGTACACTCGGCATTCCCTTGGGATATGGGCGGACGAAGGCAGGAAAAGTAGCTGATGCCGTTGGAGGGGCAAATCTTTATCCACTGTTAAGTCTGCTGAATGGCTCGCTCAGTTATCATGCCGTGAACGTCAAGTTTGATATGACGGATGAATATTATCAACTGGCGCAAACACAAACACACCAGACCTATATGGCCCGTGAGACGGTCATTAAGGAATATTCGCTGGACACCTTCAAAAAGGATCCCGATTATGTGCAGCATCACTTTGACCCGAAAGTGACAACCTGGAAATCTCCCACTCACAAGGTAGAGCCGGGAGAATTGTCCATGTGGAAAGGTCATGAATACAAGAATCATCATTGGGGAATGTCCATCGACCTCAACACCTGTATCGGGTGTGGTGCCTGCGTGGTGGCTTGTAACGTTGAAAATAACGTATCCCTTGTTGGCCGCCAGGAAGTCATCAACCGCCGTGAAATGCATTGGTTGAGGATTGACCGGTACTACAGCAGCGATGCAGAGATAGACGATTGGAGAGGGCTCGAAGAAGCGTCCGATAATCCTGAAGTTGTATTTCAGCCGATGTTATGCCAGCACTGCAACAACGCCTCATGCGAAACAGTTTGTCCCGTTGCAGCGACAACTCATAGCACAGAGGGATTAAACCAGATGGCCTATAACCGTTGTATTGGTACCCGTTATTGTGCCAACAACTGCCCGTATAAAGTAAGACGTTTCAACTGGTTCAAGTACCATGATAACCGCCAGTTTGAAGATGTTAACCCTGCCATGAATACCGACCTTGGTAAGATGGTATTAAACCCGGATGTGACGGTTCGTTCCCGCGGCGTCATGGAGAAATGTTCATTCTGTGTACAACGCATCCAGGCAGGAAAGCTTACTGCTAAAAAGGAAAGGCGAAAGCTCAATGACGGTGAGATCGTGACGGCCTGTCAGGCAGCCTGCTCAACCGGCGCGATTGTATTTGGTGATGTGAATGATCCGGAAAGCAAAATTTCCAGGTTGTTGGGAATCAAGCCGGCCGATCCTGATCATCCTCATCGGATCGACAAGATCACAGAGAACCCTCGCGCTTACCAGGTACTGGAAGAAATTGGTGTGAAGCCGAACATCTGGTATCTCACCAAGATCAGAAATAAAGACGAGGCGAAAGCTTAGCAGATGAATTTGTTAATCACGGTATGGTTAACGATAGGAATTAATATAATGCTTACACACGCACACACAATTAACTAATAACGATTAACGAGTAACGTTAAAATGCAGGTAACTTCTTCAGTTCGTGATCCTTTGGTAACCGGTGGCAAGACGGTAAAAGATGTTTCCCACGATGTCAGCATACAAGTGGAGAAAAAACCGGCCAGACTGTGGTACATTGCCATGGCAGTTTCCCTCGCCCTGCTGGGTTTTGGTTTCTATTGTCTGTGCATGCTGCTCTGGTACGGAGTAGGTGTCTGGGGATTGAATAAAACAGTAGGGTGGGCGTGGGATATAACCAACTTCGTATGGTGGGTCGGTATTGGTCACGCCGGTACATTGATCTCTGCCATTTTGCTTTTGTTCCGCCAGAAATGGAGAATGTCCATCAACCGTGCCGCGGAAGCGATGACAATTTTTGCTGTGATTTGTGCAGCATCGTTTCCTGGATTTCACATGGGCCGGCTTTGGCTGGGATTTTATTGGGCGCTTCCGTTACCTAATGCTTTTGGCTCATTGTGGGTAAATTTTAACTCACCCCTTCTTTGGGACGTATTTGCTATTTCGACATATTTTACTGTATCGCTCGTCTTCTGGTACATGGGTCTCATTCCGGATTTTGGTACCATTCGTGACCGCGCCGTTGTGCAGGGAGCGAAGATCCGCGCGATGATTTACAATGCATTAAGCTTTGGTTGGCAAGGTGGAGCCAAAACCTGGATGCGGTATGAATCCGTGGCCCTGATTCTCGCGGGCCTTTCTACTCCCCTTGTGTTGTCGGTTCATACAATCGTATCGATGGACTTTGCAACGTCTGTTATTCCCGGTTGGCACACGACAATCTTCCCGCCTTATTTCGTAGCCGGCGCAATCTTCTCCGGTTTCGCCATGGTACTAACCCTGGTCCTTGTAACCCGCGTGGTATTTAAGCTTGAAGATTATGTTACCATCTACCACATTGAGTTGATGAATATCATCATCATTGTCACCGGTTCGATTGTGGGAATTGCATACATTACGGAACTATTCATTTCGTGGTACTCCGGTGTTGAATATGAAGGATATGCCTTCTTCAATCGCGTACAGGGCCCGTACGCCTGGGCTTACTGGTCAATGATGACCTGCAATGTGATCTCGCCACAGCTTTTCTGGATCAAGAAGATCAGGACAAGTATCGTTTCGACATTTGTGTTGTCTATTATTGTGAATATCGGAATGTGGTTTGAGCGTTTTGTAATCATTGTCACATCCCTGCACCGCGATTACATTCCCTCCAGTTGGACCATGTTTCATCCAACCATGTATGATGTCGGTCAGTACCTTTTCACGGTCGGACTTTTCTTCACGGCATTCTTCCTGTTCGCGAAGTATTTCCCGGTGATCAATATGGCGGAAGTAAAGAGTATTATTAAGTCGGATTCGCTGAAGAAAGAATCCAATAAACATTGAGATTATCGAGCTAAAGAATTTATAACGAATGGACGCAGATAAGCATTTTATTGTCGGAGTGTTTAATGATGAAGATGTTCTTCTCAGCGCAGTTACTCAAGTAAGAGATAAAGGCGTTAAGATTCATGAAGTCTTCACTCCGTTCCCGGTTCACGGACTGGACGAGGTATTGGGTTACCGCCGGTCGCGTCTTCCCATCGCCGCCTTCCTTTTTGGGTTGAGCGGGACAGCATTGGCGCTCCTTATGCAGATATGGATGCTGGGATATGACTGGCCGATGATCATTGGCGGCAAAAACTTCGCATCGCTTCCTCCATTTATTCCCGTCACGTTTGAGTTGACCGTCCTTTTGGCTTCACTGGGAATGGTCGGCACGTTCATGATTGTAAATGACATGAAGCCCTACAAATGGCCGCGCCAGTTTGATGTTCGCAGTACCGATGACAAGCATGTGATGGCCATTGACCTCGCATCCAATAATGATAAAAGTAAAGATGAGTTATCACGAATACTTAAGGACGCAGGGGCAGAGGAAGTAAATGAAAAAAGTTTTGAATAAACAGTTTCGATATACTATGCGCTTGATGAAAAGCTTTGTTTTGGGAATAGGCGCAGCTGCCGTACTGGCGGGCTGTAGCGCAAGTGGCGACAATCAGGGAAGGGAGTATGCTCCTAATATGTATCACTCCGTTGCATACGATCCACTTACCCAGATTACAGATAAAGATGCCGGTCGATGGGTCACGTCGATCGACTATCCTGATGGCCACGCCGAGTTTTTCAACTCGAATAACCTGAACCTGCACCACATGAATATGCGCGAGCCGGTAGCAAATACGGTGAAGCGCAATCCGCAGGGATGGCTCCCTTATCGCATCCCCAAAGACAGTCTTGCGTATGCGTCCAGAACGCTGAAAAATCCTCTCGACTCCACTGCTGAAATTGTTGCCCAGGGAAAAATATTATATGAAACCTATTGTGATCATTGCCATGGACCAAAAGGGAAGGGTGATGGCAAGGTTGCTGAATTTGAAGGCCAGGTGAAATATGCTGGTGTCGCTAATCTTACCAGCGATGCATTGAAGAATATTTCAGAAGGACACATTTTTCACGTAATCACGCAGGGAAAAGGATTGATGTGGTCACATGCATCACAAATCAGCCCGGAAGATCGCTGGAGGATTGCGAAGTATGTAAAGACTTTACAGAAGTGATTTTGGAAATTGGTAAACTGAGTAGCAGATAATCGAACAAAAATGGCTCATACGCATATTACTGTAGAAAGCGAACAATTCATTTTCACGCCTGAGACGAAAAAGAAATTTTTCTACTTGCTGGGTGCGGGAATTTTGCTTTTCATCCTTGGACTGGTCCTGGCCATGACGGGTGCAGGCCATCATGAAGAAGGCCACGCCTCCCTGCAAACGTCTCATGAACTGACGGCAAGTCTTCAGCATGATGTGGCTGCGGCAGGTCACGCAGCGGAAGAGCATGCAGGATCTCATCATGAGACTGCTCTCTGGTTGAAAAGATTATACACTACCTTTTGGATGAACAATATTTACTTCGTTGGCCTGGGTGTAATCGGACTTTTCTTCGTTGCCATTCAATATGCTGCGCAAGCGGGGTGGTCAGCCGGACTTCTACGCGTGCCGCTGGCCATGGCACACTGGTTGCCCATTGCTGGCTTGATAACATTGGGGTTGTGGTTTGCCGTGAGCGGTGATGTTTTTCATTGGACGCATTCCAGCCTCTATCATGAAGGGCCTGACTTTGATAAAATATTAAATGATAAAGCTCCGTTCTTCTTCTGGCCCCTCGCAGCCGGAAGTTTTCCACTATTCTTCATTTTAAGAATGGTTTTATTTTTTGGAATGTGGTATTGGTTTTTCCTTCAAATTAAAAAGAGAATGATGGCGGAGGATCTCGATCCATCAACCATCTACTGGTACAAGAACAGGGTAACATCAACCTGGTTCCTCGTGTTCTTTGCCGTGAGTTCTTCGATTGCCGCATGGGATTGGGTGATGAGCATTGATACGCATTGGTTTAGCACCATGTTTGGGTGGTATATTTTCGCCAGTTGGTGGGTAACCGGCCTGGCATTCATCACTCTGATTGTTGCCAACCTAAAAAGTGCTGGCTATCTTAAGATCGTGAACTCCAACCACCTCCATGACCTGGGCAAGTTTGTATTTGCTTTCTCGATTTTCTGGACGTACATCTGGTTTGGTCAGTTTCTTTTGATCTACTACGCAAATATTCCCGAAGAGACGGTTTACTTCATTGAACGGATGAAAACGAGTCCTTACAGCTGGATATTTTATACCAATCTCATCATGAACTTTGTACTACCGTTCTTGTTGTTCATGACGAGAGATGCCAAGCGGCAGATTTCAACGCTTATCCTGGTATGTCCTATTGTGATCATTGGTCATTGGTTTGATTTTTACAACATGGTAACACCTGGCGTAATGCAGGAAAATGGTGGGTTGGGTTTCATGGAAATTGGTACGGCGATGATCTTCCTCTCCGTGTTTTTCCTTGTCGTTTTAACCAGCCTTTCAAAGATGCCATTGATCGGAAAGAATCACCCGATGTTGGAAGAGAGTCTGCATCACCATATTTAAATTATCTTTATTGACGAAAATATTATGAGTCTGATTATTGGTTTAGGTGTACTTCTGCTGCTGGTTATTTTCTACCTGATCTTCCGGCTGGGCAGTTTGGTGAGCTTAGCAAAGGGCGAAAAAGAGACCCGGGTCGATTCGAGCAATAGCCTGAATGCGACGTTGTTTATCGTATTTATTGTGGTCAGTCTTGGTGCGTTCTTTTGGTATTCATTTTCTCATTTTGATAGTTACACCCTTCCGGTTGCGTCAAAACACGGAGCATGGACAGATACATTGTTCTGGATCACTATGGCGATTACCGTTGTTGCCTTTGTCATCATAAGCATTGTCATGTTTTGGTTTCTCTACAAGTATCAATACAGGCCCGGACAGAAAGCAACATTTTATCCTGACAATCACTATTTAGAATTAGCTTGGACCATTATTCCTGCCATTGTTTTGGCTGTCCTGATCTTCACGGGTTTACGCGCCTGGAATGATATTACGAGTCCGGCTTCTGATGACGCCGAGGTAATAGAGTTGGTGGCGCAGCAGTTCGCGTGGACAGCTCGCTATCCGGGCGTGAAGGACAATGAACTGGGCAAATACAACTTCAGACTCATTGACAACTTTGGGAACGAGTTCGGCCTGGACCTGACTGACAAGAACAGTTTTGATGATTTCAAATCGCTTGAACTCCACCTTCCTAAAGGCAAAGAGATATTGTTGAAGATTCGCGCCAAGGATGTTTTGCACAGTGTTTTCCTCCCTCACTTTCGCGTAAAAATGGATGCTGTTCCTGGTATGCCCACGCAGTTTAAGTTTATTGCGACGAAGACCACGGAAGAAATGAGAGCCGAATTAGGTAATCCAAACTTCAATTACGAATTGGCCTGTGCAGAAATTTGCGGGCGGGGTCACTTCTCGATGAGAATGCCGGTTGTAGTGGATGATGAAGAAACCTATGAAAAGTGGAAAGCAAGCCAGGATTCATGGTTAAAACAAAATCCATCTTACCTGGAAAAAGTGCCGGCGAACCTTCGGGAAGCGGCTATGATCAAAGCGGGCATTCCAGTCGAAGCGGATCAGGCGGCGACGCAGAGCAGTACGATAACAGTTTCAGGTTCTAACTAAAAGAAATTCAAGCGATGGCAACGACGCATACACCTACTCAACACGACGTTCACGCTCATGACGACCACAGTCACGACGAGCATCATGGTAACTTTTGGACCTCTT
>DASUGQ010000362.1:0-3420 GCA_036273935.1 Cyclobacteriaceae bacterium
ATATTTCCGATCTCCGGAAGCATGATCTCCTGTTCCCGGGTAATATAATTTTGGACATTCTCTTCTGTAATCCGTCCGTATTTATGATAATGTTCGATGAGTGCGCTCAAAATGTCATCGATCTGAACAAGTTCTGAAGTGCTTCCTTTGATAACAATCTGATTTCCGCGCGAGACAATTTTGCTTTTTGGAAAGGCTGCGGCAAGAGAGTCTATGGTCCTGTTCTCCACACCAAGAAAATCAACCAGCGAAATGTTGTCTAATGTTACTACTTTTTCGATCAAATGAATTTATTTAACGAATTTCTTCACTTACACAAAAATAAACATATCCGTCATAATTTGATAGCGCCTGCTCTGTCCACAATTTCCCAATTACAAATAAAATCGTAAATCGTATTTTGTAACACGCGTCATTATGGCCTTGGTAACCCTTCTTACGGATTCAGGTGAAAACGAGCATTACCTTGCAGCCATCAAGGCGAGAATATTCAGCATCAACCCCGGAATTAAGACCATCGATATTTCACACCGAATCCCTCCATGCGACATTGCCCACGCTGCGTTTGTCTTGCGGTCCGTCTTCCGGGACTTTCCACAGGGAACAGTTCACCTCGTTGGTGTTCATGCCGCGGGAAACCGGGGTGACGCCTATATCGCTCTGCAATTGGATGATCATTTCTTTGTCGGCACCGACAACGGTTTGTTCGGATTGATCAGTGAAAGAACACAACAAAATCTCGTTGAATTGAATTCCATCAGTTCTGTACAAACAACATTTCCCGAGCGTGACATCTTTGCGCCTGCAGCGGTAAAGCTGGCCAGCGGCGTTTCGATAAACGATCTGGGTAAGCCCATGACCATCTTCAAAAAAATGATTGATCGCCAGGTCAAGGCGACGAAGAAGCAAATCTCAGGGCATGTTATTCATGTTGATGCCTATGGTAATTTAATCACCAATATTCCACAGGATGCATTTGACATCGTCAGCAAAGGAAAAAGCTACACCGTCCTGTTCGGCGGGGAAAAATTCAGAAGACTTCAATCACAGTACAACCAGGTTGATGAAGGTGAGTGTTTTATTTTGTTCAACAGTCTTCGTTTACTGGAAATCGGAATTTACAAAGGCAACGCTTCAGAACTATTGGGTCTGAGTTATGGAAGCATGGTAAATATCACGTTTGACGAATGACGTAGAATTAATTTGTGCATAATAGAAAACTTATGATTGTTCGCATCGTGCGTATGACGATTGTTCCCGGTATGGCAGATGAATTTGTCGAGATATTTACACGGACGAAAGACGCCATTCGCAATGTTGAAGGTTGCAGCCATCTTGAACTTCTTCGCGATGCTGATCATGAAAATGTTTTCACAACCTTAAGTCACTGGCATAGTGTCAATGATCTTGACAATTACCGTAATTCCGACCTGTTCAAAAACGTGTGGGTGCGGGTGAAGCCATTGTTTGCCCGAACGGCAGAAGCCTTCTCACTGGAGAAATTTATTGAAGTTTAGTCCAGCTCGGGATCTTGAAATCAAATATTCGCTCCATACATAAAATTCAAAAGCATTCATCCGGCCTTGGTGCCGACCACTCGTAAAAAATATTATCAAAAATATTGTAAAAGTGACTCCGAAACTTACCTCACAACCGCTTTTTAAACTTATTGTATAAATTTGTTCCCCAGAATTTTAAACTATGGATGAAAATAATTTTGACGTGATTGTTGTCGGTTCGGGCATCAGTGGCGGTTGGGCAGCGAAGGAGCTCTGCGAAAAAGGTCTTAAAGTTATCATGCTGGAGCGAGGCCAGAATGTAGAGCACATAAAAGATTATCATAACGCCACGAAGGCACCATGGGAATTCCCGCACCGTGGCACCCGAACGCAGCAAATGATCAAGGATTACCCGGTATTAAAAAGAGATTATCCCTTAAGCGAAAAGAATCTCGAATGGTGGGCGAGTGATAAAGATTGTCCCTATACAGAAGTGAAAAGATTCGACTGGTTCCGCGGCTACCACGTTGGGGGACGTTCTTTACTTTGGGGCAAGCAAAGCTACCGACTTTCTGATCTTGATTTTGAGGCGAACGCCAGGGAAGGCATTGCCGTTGACTGGCCGATACGATATAAGGATCTTGCGCCCTGGTATGACTATGTAGAAAAGTTTGCAGGGATCAGCGGGAACAAGGATGGAATATCACATTTACCCGACGGGCAATTCCTTCCACCAATGGAGATGAACTGCGTTGAAAAAGATGTCGCCCAACGAATAAAAGAACATTACAAAGGCCAGCGGCACATGATCATTGGCCGCGCGGCCCATGTCACGGGACCACTTGAAGGAAGAAACCTTTGTCAGTACCGTAATAAATGCTCATTGGGCTGTCCATTCGGAGGATATTTCAGCACACAGTCCAGTACCCTTCCGGCCGCGATGAAGACCGGTAACCTTACCCTTCGACCGTGGAGCATTGTTACGAAAGTGATTTACGACAAGGACAAAAAGAGAGCTACCGGTGTTGAAGTCCTCGATGCCCAGACTAACCAGACGTACGAATACAAGGCAAAGATTATTTTTCTTAACGCATCCACACTCAATACCGCGTGGATCCTTATGAACTCTGCAACTGACGTATGGCCTGACGGCTTAGGCAGCAGCAGCGGAGAGTTGGGACATAATTTAATGGATCACCACCTTGGTGTCCGCGCGAGTGGAACGTGGGAAGGATATGAAGACCGGTATTACATCGGCAACCGACCAAACGGCATTTACATTCCCCGTTTCAGAAATATGAATGGTGAGAAACGTGACTACCTGAGAGGTTTTGGTTACCAGGGATCCGCCAGTCGCGAAGGTTGGAACAGGCACGTCGCCGAATACAAACTGGGCGCTGAATTGAAAGAAGCGCTTTCAGAACCCGGCGAGTGGACCATGGGAATTGGTGGTTTTGGAGAGATCCTTCCTTATCATGAAAATAAAGCGACCCTTGACAAATCAAAGACCGACAAATGGGGCCTTAACGTTCTTGCCATTGACTGTGAACTGAAGGAGAACGAATTGAAGATGCGCAAAGACATGTTGCAGGATGGCATCGAGATGCTTGAAGCAGCAGGTGTTAAGAATGTGAAAGGACATGATGGTGACGGAACGCCGGGGCGTGGCATCCATGAAATGGGAACAGCACGCATGGGGCGCGATCCCAAGACATCTGTACTTAATAAATGGAACCAGGTATGGGATGCGCAGAATATATTTATCACAGACGGATCCTTTATGACGTCCGCTGCCTGTCAGAATCCCTCCCTCACTTACATGGCCATTACGGCGCGTGCGGCAGCCTATGCTGTTGATGAACTTAAGAAGATGAATTTATAATAACCGATCATGACCAGAAGAGAAGCGATTTCCAGAACT
>DASUGQ010000363.1:0-5607 GCA_036273935.1 Cyclobacteriaceae bacterium
CTTTCCCGCGACGTCCATAATCTTTGCATCGTCAGGAATGGTGATTTCATTTGCTCTTCCTATAGCTTCAATCCTATTGCGATAAACGATCAGTACGCCATCGTCAATCACTTCATTGCCTTCCATCGTAATGATGCGCGCGCCCTTAAATGCAATTCTTCCCGAAGGAACATTGGCCTTCACCACCAGGTCAATCCTGATTCCGACTGTGTCGGGCGGAGGAATTGAGTCCGGCGCGCCCTCGATAAATTTGAACCGATCCTTCAAGTCATCTCCGAAATATTCATCGCCCAGTGTCCAGTAAATCTTCTTGCTGTCGGAAGACCAATGAAGGCTGATTCCGGCATCTTTACTAAACTGACTGACGGGGTAGCTTGTGGACTTCGAATCCAGATCAATCGTTTGCCCGGTGTGCGGCATGGCTGCCACATAGGCCTTATGTAATTGCTGAAAGCCAATCCACTTTTCATCCGGGCTGGGGATGATTCGGTTGGCATATTTTGAGGTAACGATCGTCCGTTCATCAAGGCCATCCAAATTTACGCTCTTCAATGCTTTGGTGAGCTCCCCAAAATAATACCCGCCCGTTTGATAGTAGACGCGGGAACCATCGAGGTTAAAAACAGGATATTCGCCTTCATTCTTAACTCGTTTCATTGCTCCGCCGGAAGATGGCATCCAATAGACACCGGGGTCTTTCGTATAACTGAATCCCTGGTGATCGTTCCCTTCTTCTTTTACAAATACGATCTTAGAACGATCAGGCGAGAAGGAAGGCGTTCTGTAAATTGCTTTTTCGGTTGTAATTTTCGTTGGTCTTGCGCCGCGTGTTTTAATGTTGAATTTGTAAATCGACCCTAATTGCTCATCATTCCAGGTGACGTAAACCAGTTCGGTCCCATCTTTTGAAAATGAAGGTTCATATTCAAGATCAGCCGACGACGTTAAACGCGTAGGCTTTCCGTCTGGCAGATTCTTTTTCCAAAGAAAACCCATCGCATTAAATACCAGTAATTTTCCATCCGGAGAGGTGACGGCATTTCGAATCGCCTTGCTGGTTAGGAGGTCGTCAAAAGCCTTGTTTTTGAAATGAAGCGCTTCCGCGATTTTTATCGTGTTGGAAACGTGAAACGGAATTTCGGAGACCGCCAGTGATGCAACGGAAATTTTTTTGATCTTACCTTTTGCCCAGATCACAATGTATTGATCATCGGGTGTCCAGTTATAGCCAGGATAAGTTCCGAAGATTGCCCAGGCTTCCTGCTGGTCTTTATTTAAATCATCATAAACAGGGCGCTCCACTCCGGTCTGAAGATCGTGAACGAAGAGCACGGACTTTTCGCGCACCCGGCGAATGAATGCCATTCGTTTGCCATCGTGTGATATTTGTGGACGTATTGCTCCTCCCGGTCCACCGGTTACAGTAATTGTTTCACCTTTAGACATGTCGTACCGTTTGATGACGTAGATCTGGCTGTTTGGATCCTTGTTGTATTGAAAAAATCCACCCGGGTACATGTCTTCGCTGTAATACAAATATTGTCCATCCGGAGAAAAGCATGGTTCATTCACGTCCTGCTGATCATTTTTTCTTTTTGTCAGTTGCAGCCCGGTACCGCCGGATATATGGTACATCCACATTTCACCCGCACCGGCTGATCGCTCAGACGTGAAATGTTTTCTTGCCACGAGGTAGTTGCCGTCAGGTGTCCACACGGCGTTGTTGAGCAACCGGAAATCTTCTTTCGTTACCTGTTTCACGTCCGAACCATCCCGTTTCATTATCCAGATGTTATCACCACCGCCTGCATCGCTTGTGAATGAAATTTGTTTTCCATCCGGGCTGAAGCGCGGCTGGACCTCAAAGGGCAAGCCGCTTCGCAATGCCCGCGCTTCGCCACCTGAAGCCGGCATGAGGTAAATGTCGCCGAGCAGATCAAATACAATCTCTTTTCCATCAGGGCTCACGTCAAGATTCATCCAGGTACCCTCGTCTGTATTGAGTTGAACCTCTTTGAAATTCCAATTGCCTTCGGGGTTGGCAACATCCCATTTTTTGTCATCCTTTTTATCCTGCGAAAAGGCAGGAAAGAGAATTAATGTGAGGAGAGAAAGCAGAACTGATTTTCCAAGCATAGGTGACCCGTTTAGGAGGGGGCAAAATAGAAAATTGAATTACAATAGCTGAGGGTTTCGAAAAGAAAACTTCGGCGGTAACATGCACCTGCCACCTTAACCAACTGTGTTACGCCCTTTATATCGCGTAAAGCGGGGTATCCATCGGGGTACTTCTTTTTTATAGGCTACATATTCTTCGCCAAACCTTTTTACCAAACCTGGCTCCTCGTAAAAAATAAAATAAACAGTGTTGATAAAAAGAAATATGCCAGCCCAGATCAAGATGTGATCTGAATGAAGCAAAAGCGACTCGCCGATGAGAATGAACAACACTCCAGAAATCATCGGGTTTCGACAATAACGATACGGACCAGAGACCACCAAGCGTTGCGTCGGTGACCACGGAGCCAGCGTACCTCTACCTTTTGATGCAAAGAGCCGCACCGTCAGACTGAAAAGCAATAATCCAAGTGCCATCATGACAATTCCAAGCCCCTTGACAAGCCAATTGCCAGGAATGAAACCTTGTTCTCCTGTGTAAATCCAATAAGGTACAATTACCGTAACCGTAAAAGGCAAGATCAGAATGTCCCTCAGGTGCTTGAAAAGAGACGGTGACTTCCCTTGATTTTCCATGATGAAAAATACAGAAAGGAAGCTTTTGCAGAAAGACAAATATTGGCTGGCGAGTTCATCCCCTTCCGACTATCTTTGGAGAGGCTTACGACAGCGACATGGCACATTCTATACCTGAGTTACTCCAGAAAAACGAAATTGATTCTTTAAAGGAACTGCTTGGAGCAGATCCGAATCTCGCCAATGGCAAGACAGAACAGGGACTGTCCTACCTCCAACTCGCAACGTACTATCGAAACAAAGAAGCCATTGCACTCCTACGGGAAAACAAGAACTCGATTGATCTTCACGAAGCGGCCGCCATCGGTGACCCCGCCGCTGTTCGCTTTCAAATTTCAATAACTCCTGACCTCATCGATTCTTATTCCACGGATGGGTTTACTGCATTAGGGCTTGCCTGTTTCTTTGGACACGTCGATGTTGTCAAATACCTCATCGACAAAGGAGCCAACGTAAACAAGCCTTCGTCCAACTCCTTTCATGTTGCTCCCATTCACTCAGCAGCGGCAATTTCAGACTATGAAATTATTTCCCTGTTACTGGCTCATGGAGCCGACGTAAATGTCAGGCAGCAAGGCGGTGTAACACCGCTTCACTCTGCCGGCCATAACGGCCAAACGAAGATCGCGAAGCTTCTTATCGATCACGGCGCCGATACAGATGCGAAAACAGACGATGGCAAAACGGCGGTAGACATGGCCCTGGAAAAAAATTATACCGAAACAGCCGACTTCATCAGGTCGTGTTCAACCAATTAGAATTCAGATTTATTACACCCTGATATATTTCAACGCTGCCTCCGCACATCGCTCGCCGTCTATTGCCGCAGAGACAATTCCGCCGGCATATCCTGCCCCCTCGCCACAAGGGAACAGGCGTTTTATCTGAAGGTGTTCCAATGTATCCTTGTGCCGTGGAATCTTAACCGGTGACGACGTTCTGCTTTCGACGCCAACGACCTGGGCTTCATTGGTCAAATAGCCCTTCATTTTCTTTCCAAAACCTTGGAACCCCTGTCTCAGCGCGTCAGTGATGTCTTGCGGAAAAAGCGCTGCCAGGTCAACAGCAGTGAGACCCGGCTGATAGGAGGTTTCCAATACACCCGGTGAAGCCTTCCCTTCCACAAAATCCACCAGCCGCTGGGCAGGTGCGCGCTGCGTACCTCCGGCAACTGCACAAGCAAGCTTTTCAATCATGGATTGAAAATGCAATCCAGCCAAAGGACCATGTTGATTGTATTCCCTTAAATCACTTTCATTAATTGCCACCACAATACCCGAGTTGGCAAATTTTGAATCCCGCCGTGACGGGCTCATGCCGTTTACCACCACCTCACCCGGTGCTGTTGCCGACGGAACAATAAAGCCACCAGGGCACATGCAAAAAGAAAAGACGCCTCGCTCCTGTCCATTCATCTTTGCCTGATGGACGAGTGCATAAGAAGAAGCAGGAAGCCAGGGCCCACGATCAACCGGGCAATGGTACTGAATCTGATCAATCAATTGCTGCTGGTGTTCAACCCTCACTCCCAGGGCAAAGGGTTTAGGCTCAATAAGAATGCTCTTCTCTCTCAACAAATAAAATATATCCCTTGCTGAATGCCCCGTTGCAAGAATCACCCCTTCGCCGTAAAATTTATCACCTGAAGACGTGATTACGCCTTTTATTTCATTGTTATCGATTTCAAAATCAGTGACTCGGGTATTGAAGTGAATTTCGCCCCCTGCGTTAAGAATACTTTCACGAATGGCCGCGATAAGGTTGGGTAGTTTATTAGTGCCGATGTGAGGATGTGCGTCAAAAAGGATGTCCTCCTTTGCGCCATGGGCCACCAGGATTTCGAGAATGCGTTTTACATCGCCGCGTTTTGTCGATCTCGTATAAAGTTTCCCATCGGAATAGGTTCCCGCTCCGCCTTCGCCGAAGCAATAGTTAGAATCCGGATTTACGATGTGATTTTTGTTAATGGCGGCCAGGTCCCTCCTGCGTGTCTGAACATCTTTCCCACGTTCAAAGATCACGGGCTTCACCCCATTTTCAATCAACTTGATCGCTGCAAACAAACCCGCAGGTCCGGAGCCAACAATCAAAATCCGTTTTGAATTCGAAACGTCCTTATAATTCTTTTGATAGGTAATGGTGGGGCTACTTTCCGAGGCATTTGACACCTCGCATTGCATTCGCACAACCACTCTTCGCGAACGCGCATCGATCGAGCGTTTGACAGGCCGAATAAAAACGCTGCCATCATTGGGTAGGTCAAGCTTGTCGTACAGAATGTTGGGGAAAAGATCATCGCGGAAAGCTTCTTCCGGACTGAGTACCAGTTCAAGTGTCTTCATAATGGAAGGTTTTTATCCTTCAGTTTGTCTTCTATCAACACACGAATGTACACCAATCCTATATTGGTTGCGACTTTGCAACCTTAAATTCACGCGACTAATCTCCTAATTCGAATTTTTTCTTCTAAAGTCAGCAACCAGGTCGAAACCACTGACATCCGTGAAGCGTAGCTTGCGGGATTCGCTAACGAAATGAAAAGACATTTCCGAAATTCAATCCGAAGTGAAATGTGTTTGAAAATTTGGATTGATTGAGATCATCAAAGTAAGAGGCATATTGTGGATCAACATCGAAGCCTCTGTAGCCAATGTCATACGAGATGAAAGCATCAATCGTCCAGCCCGATGTATTCGGTCTTCGCATTAACCGATAGCCTAAGAGGGGACCATATTCAATTCGTTGCTCGACCGCACTTGCCGTAAAGTAACTGTCGGGTATGAAGGGAATCATCACGTTGCTGAAATGACCCAGGTTGGTAAACCGTATTTCATGGCCAAAGTACCATGCTCC